>CACLTT010000004.1 GCA_902609885.1 uncultured Candidatus Hydrogenedens sp.
AGTTTTTTTTATGGCTGGTTTATAATTTTAGGAGCTTTCCTTCTAATATATTTGGATGGTCTTCTATTATACTCATTTGGTGTTCTACTGCCTTCAATAGAAATTAAATATGGCTTATCTAATACAATTGTTGCTTCTATTTTTAGTTTAAGATGTCTTGTATTTGCTTTCTCAATGATCATTTTTGGAAAATTAACTGATAAATATAAACCAGAAAAAGTTATTTTTTTTGGTGGTCTTATATCAGCATTAGGAATGTTGTTGACTGCATATTCTGATAGTGTTTTTGCACTATTCTTTAATTACGGTGTATTGACCGGTCTTGGTGATGGTGCTTTTTATGTGCCCGCAATTGTAATTGCTCAAAGATGGTTTAATAAAAAAAGAGATTTTGCAGTTGGGCTGGCTACAACAGGTGTGCCTATCAGTGGATTAACGGTTAACCCTTTAGCTGCTTATATTCTTGAAAGTAGTAGTCTTGAAACGACACTAATTATTCTATCATTTATTACATTCATATTACTTTTCGGCGCTTTCCTAATGAAAGAATCTCCAGAAATAATGGGCCTAGAACCTTACGGCGGCCCTTTTCCAGAAGAAGAAAATGACATTAGAAATAGTTGGTCTAGTTCTGCAGCAGTAAGAACTCTTTCATTCAGCTTGCTCTATATTCAATTAGTTATGGGAATGTTAGCATTTGTTGTTGTTGTCACTTTCCAATACGATCTAGCTTTAGATAGAGGATTTGACATACTCACATCATCTTTAGCCCCTGCTTCGATTGCTGCAGGGAGCTTCTTTGGAAGAATAGTTACTGGATATTTGAGTGATTATATAGATAGAAACAAAATATTATTTTCAGTATTTCTGGGTCAAGCTCTTTCAATTTTTATAATTTTAAATAGCAGTTCTATTATTGGTTTTATATTGTTTGGAATTTCATTCGGATTTTGCTATGCAGGATGGATTCCAATTTTTCCGAGTAAATTAAAAGATTTTTTTGGAAAAGCAAATTCAGGCGTAATTTATGGAATCTTTGGCACTGGTTTTTCAATATCTGCTATTTTTGGACCACCATTAGGTGGATATTTAATAGATAATTTTAAGACTTACGATTATGGATTATATATCTGTATTGTTGCATGTTTGATTGCTGCTTGTATATCATTAATAATAAAAAAACCAATTAAATATAGTTAGTATATAATTTTATTATGTTTGGACTAGGTTTTTCAGAAATTGTTTTAGTTCTAGTAATTTTTATTCTACTTTTTGGACCAAAAGAAATACCTGCTATTTCAAAAAAGTTAGCAAAATTTTATAGAGACGTTTTAAAAGTTAAAGATGATTTCAATGATTCAGTAAACAATGAAATTAATGATTTAAAAAAAATTAAAAAAGATATAGAAGATAAAGACTAAATATCTAAATTAGTTACATAAAGTGCATTATCTTCAATAATTTTCTTCCTGGGTTCAACTTGATCACCCATCAATTCCTCAAATAAGATACTTTCTTTAGAATCTTTATCTAAATCTTCAATATCAGCAATATTTACTTCACGAAGTATTCTAGTATTTGGGTTAAGAGTAGTCTCCCATAGCTGTTCGGGATTCATTTCACCTAAACCTTTATATCTCTGAATAGAAAATCCTTTTTTTCCTAAATCTATTAGCAAATTGTAAAGGGCTTCTAAGCTTTTAACTTCATATGTTAAATTGGTTTTTGTTTTTAATTCAAATGGAAAATTCAATCCAGAAACACTTTTGGAAAATTCATCTAAACAAGACTCAAACAAGCTAGAGTTGGTAAAATTAGTATCAATTATTGATTGTGACTCTCTCCCTTTATCTTTAACAATAAAAACAAAAATTTCTTTATCCTTTGAATCAAATGTAATTTTACCTAATCCAAGACTGTTAAATTTTTCTATGTCTTTTTTTAGATCTGAAATAAATTCCTTTGATGCAAACTTCTTTCCAGAACAAATTAAAGGAATAATTATATTTAGTATTCTAATATCAATATTTGACCTACTTAGATTATCTAAAATATTTTTTTATCTGATGTAATAAGAAATCTTATCAATCATATCTTTCTGTGATAAGTTTATTTTATTTAATGTATCATCAGAGACAATTTCATTTATAGAGTTTTCTAGTAAGAAATTATCTAACGAAACTTCATCCTGTAGATAAGATTCTTTGTTTCCCCTCTTAACTTTAAATAGTGGAGGTTGTGCAATATATAATTTTTTATTTCTTAGCAACTCTTTATAATGGTTATAATAAAAAGTTAACAATAAAGTCCTAATATGTGAACCATCAATGTCAGCATCGGTCATTAAAATTATCTTTCCATATCTTAGTTTTGATATATCCATAATATCGTCTTCATCAGCACTTACCTTTGGAGCACCTAAACCCATTGCTGTTATCAATGTTCCTATTTCGTCATTACTCAAAACTTTATCTAGCCTCGCCTTCTGAACATTTATAACTTTTCCCTTCAAAGGAAGAACAGCTTGGGTCTTTCTATCTCTTCCTTGCTTGGCAGATCCACCTGCTGATTCACCCTCAACTATAAATAGTTCACACTTTTCAGGATCTTTTTCTTGGCAATCAGCCAATTTTCCAGGTAAGGAACCTAAATCAAGCGCACTTTTCCTTCTAGTTAAATCCCTTGCTTTTTTGGCTGCTTCACGGGCTTTTGCTGCATCAATAGACTTATTTACAATTTTTTTCGCATGTGAAGGATTCTTTTCAAAATATTCTCCTAATGAGTCATTTAATAGTGATTCAACTATTCCAGCGGTTTCAGAATTTCCTAATTTAGTTTTTGTTTGTCCTTCAAATTTGGGTTCAGGAACTTTTATACTAACAACAGAAGTTAACCCTTCTCTTGTATCATCACCAGTTATTTGTATATTTTGATTTTTTAATAAATTTTGATCTTTAGCATATTTATTTATCGACCTTGTTAAAGCGCTTCTAAAACCACTTAAATGTGTACCACCTTCGATTGTATTTATATTATTGACGTAAGAGAAAATATTTTCTGAATATCCTTCATTGTATTGAACTGAGATTTCCACTATAGTGTCATCTTTTTTACCTTTAATCAAAATTGGCTTACTGATTGTTTTTTTTCCAGAATTTAGATGTTCAACATATGAAATAAGACCACCTTTATAATAAAAAGTTTCACCTTGATCAATTCTCTCATCATAAATTAAAATTTTCAGCCCACTGTTTAGGAAAGCAAGCTCTCTTAATCTATTAGATAAATATTGATAGTCAAATTTTGGTTCAAAATCATATTTACCATTTGTATTGATAACTGGCTTAAATATTTCTTTATCAGGTTTAAATATAATTTTTGTTCCAGTTGACTTTGATTTGCCAATTGATTTTAGTTTTGTTGCAACCTTTCCTATTTCATATCTTTGATGCCATTTAGCCCCGTCTCTACAAATTTCAACCTCTAAATATTCTGACAAGAAGTTAACAACGGTAACACCTACTCCATGAAGACCACCAGATACAGCATATGTTTTTGAGTCGAATTTTCCTCCCGCATGTAAAGTAGTAAGAATAACCTCAACAGCAGGCTTCTTTTTTACAGGATGTTTGTCTACAGGGATTCCTCTACCGTTATCCTCAATGGATATACTTTCGTCTTTGTTAATATTAATTTCTATTGTGTCACAATACCCTGCAAGTGCCTCATCAACACAATTATCCAAAACCTCATATACTAAATGGTGAAATCCTCTTTTAACAACATCACCAATATACATTCCAGGGCGTTTTCTAACGGCTTGTAAGCCCTCAAGGGCCTGAATGGATTTTGCACTGTATTGAGTATCTGCAGTCTTTGGCATTAGATTAATTGAATTCTAACATGGTGATTCATTAAATAAAGATTAATCTTTCATTCTAGGCAAAGTAATTCCAGTTTGGTTTTGATATTTACCTTTTTTGTCTGCATAAGTTACTTCACATTGATCATCACCTTCAAAAAAAAGTACTTGGGCAATGCCTTCGTTTGCATAAATTTTTGCAGGTAATGGTGTTGTGTTTGATATCTCTAGCGTAACATGTCCTTCCCATTCTGGTTCGAACGGAGTTACATTTACTATTATTCCACATCTAGCATATGTTGATTTACCTAAACATACTGTAATAACATTCTTTGGAATTCTAAAATATTCAATAGTTCTTGCCAAGGCAAAAGAGTTAGGGGGTATTATACATTCTTTATCAATAATAGTTACAAAGGATTTTTCATTAAAACTTTTAGGATCTACTACAGTATTAAAAACATCAGTAAAAACTTTAAACTCATCAGTAACTCTAATATCATAGCCATAAGATGATACACCATATGAAATTGCACCCTTGGTAGTTTGCTTGTCAGTGAAAGGTTCAATCATTTTATGATCTTTAGCCATTTTCTTTATCCATCTATCAGATTTTATTCCCATATCTTTCTCCCTAAAATTGTTTTAAAAACTTTAAATCATTTTGATAAAAATATCTAATATCAGTAATACCTAATTTTATCATCGCCAATCTTTCAATACCCATACCAAAAGCAAAACCTGAATATTGATTAGAATCATAATTAACAGATCCAAAAACTTTTGGATTTACTAAGCCACATCCAAGAACTTCCATCCATTTTTTTTCACCATTTTTATTTTCCCATTCAATATCTAGCTCCGCACTAGGTTCTGTAAATGGAAAATAACTTGGTCTAAATCTGGTTTTAATTTCTTTTTTGAAAAAATCGATACAAAAATTATTGAGAATACTCTTCAGATTGGCAAAACTGACATTTTCGTCTACAAAAAGACCCTCAACCTGATGAAACATAGGAGTATGAGTTATATCGCTATCACACCTATAAACTTTACCAGGAGATATTATCTTAATTGGAGGACTATTGTTCTCCATAATTCTTACTTGCATTGGTGATGTATGAGTCCTTAAAAGCTTATTATCGTCTAGATAAAAAGTATCTTGCATATCACGTGCAGGATGATTTTCAGGAATATTCAAAGCTTCAAAGTTATAAAAGTTAGATTCGACTTCCGGGCCCTCAACAGTTTGAAATCCATAGCCTTCAAAAATATCGATAATATTTTCAAGAACTTGGGTTATTGGATGTAATGACCCAAACGTTGGGGCTTTACCAGGCAGTGTAATATCAATTTTTTCACTTTTTAGCTTTTCGTTTATTTCTGCTTCCTCAATATCTTTAAATTTTTTATTAATTGCCATTTCAATCTCTTTTTTTATGGAATTTATTTCGGCCCCTTTATTTTTCTTTTCATCAATACTTAAATTTTTAAGTTCGGATGTTAATTCAGAAATTAAACCTTTTTTACCAATAAACTTAGACTTTAAATTCATCAAATCATTTTTTGAAATAACTTTATTTAAATCTTGCATTAAGATTTTTACTAAATCTTTATTCATCTTTATTAGCTCTCCTTAATGAAAATATATACATCAAATATGGTGCAAATAAAATTGATGAATATGTTCCAATTATTACTCCAATAATCATTATTAATGAAAAATCTCTTATTATTGGGCCGCCGAAAAAAAACAAGGGAATTAGAACAATCAACACAGTTATTACTGTTAATATTGTTCTTGAGAGAGTTTGAATAATACTTATATTAATAGTTTGTTTAAATTCAGACTTAAAATTTAATAAATTTTCTCTCACACGGTCAAAAATAACTATTGTATCATTGACAGAATAGCCAATCACTGTAAGAATTGCGGCAATTGTACTTAGAGTAATCTCAATATTTAAAAAAGATATAAAGAATACAGAAATTAGAAAATCATGAAATAATGCAAAAATTGCAGCAATCGCAAAGCTTAGATTAAATCTGATAAAAACATAAATAAGTATTGCAATAGATCCATATATAATAGCCATTAAACCATTTTGCACTAATTCTTTTCCTACTTTTGGCCCTATGAAATCGATTTGAATAATATATGGATTTAAATCCGAATAAAATTCTTCAAAAACCTTATCAAGCTCGCCTTTTAAATTAAATTCTGATTTTTCATCAAATGGAAATTTAACTAAATAATTATTTTTATCATATAATTGAACAGTAGTATTTACATTACTTATGAAACTTACTCTTTCTCTTAAAGAATCAATATCAACCTCTCTATTAAAATCTACAATTACTTCGGTTCCGCCAGAGAATTCAAGGCCGTATTTTAAATTATTTGAATTAATATAATAAATTGAAAATATTATAAAAAATAAAGATAGGAAAAAAAAATATTTAGAAAATTTAAAAATGTTCATATTAAATGTTTACACCTTCTTTCTTAAGAAAACCTCGCGTCACAACTCTAGTAAAAATAACATTTGAAAAAATAGTTGAAAAAATACCTATACATAAAGTTAATGCAAATCCTTTAATAGGACCATCGCCTAATGAAAACAAACAAACAGCTGCAATTAGGGTTGTTATATTAGCATCAAGAATTGTTGATAAAGACTTTTCAAATCCTACATCAATTGCAATAGCCTTTTCCTTTCCTTTAGCTATTTCTTCTTTGATTCTTTCATATATAATAATGTTTCCATCAACTGCCATACCTAAGGTTAAAACAAGTCCAGCAATACCTGGAAATGTTAAGGTAACACCAAATAACGATAGTAATCCGAAAATAGTAAAAATATTAAAAAATAGAGCCAAATCACATACAAGTCCTAATTTCTTATAATAAATAAACATGAATACAAATATCATTAATGATGCAACAAGCATTGAAATCTTTCCCCTGTTGACTGAGTCTTCGCCAAGTGAAGGGCCAATCGTTTTCTCTTGTAAAATTTTAATTGGAATTGGTAATGAGCCAGATTTCAGAATAATCGCAAGATCATTTGCGTCATCAAAAGTATAGTTTCCTGATATAGATCCGCTACCAAATATTTGATCTTGAACTGTAGGGGCTGATTTAACTTTACCATCTAAAACGACAGCTATTTTCTTTCCAATATTATCTTGGGTCATTTTTGAAAAAACTTCTGTGCCTTTTGAATCTAACGAAAAAGCTACATAGGGTCTATTCAATTGATCATATGCTACATAAGCATCCTTAATTGAACTTCCTAGCAAGGGAGAATAAAATTTTGTAATAAGATAGCTATCAGATTCTGAGTCAGGTGATTCATATATAATAAATTCTGTTCCAATTTTATCTTTACCAAATTTAGAAAATAATAGTTGTTGTGTTGATGCTTCTTGAATTACAGGTTTAAATTCTAATAATGCAGTTTTAGAAATTATATTTAAGATTCTAGACCTCTGAGATTCTCCAACACCAGGAATTTGAACTAATATCCTATCATTTGAAGCAAGTTGTATTGATGATTCAACCACTCCAAATTGATCTATCCTATTATTTAAAATATCTTTAACTTGTCTTAATAATAGAATTTTTCTATCATTCAATTTTTTATCATCTATCTTTATTAATAAATATAGATTTTCAAAGTTTTCTTCAATAGAATCATTCTTAATAATTTTTTTTGCATCTATTAAACTTTTTTTATCATAGAACAGAATCTTAATACCATCTGAAGATATATTAGTGCCTCTAATTAAAATTTTATTTAAAATTAGATCATCTCTTATTCTTGTTTCTTCTTCATTAAAAATAACTGGAAGAACTTTTTCTTCATCAACTCCAAGCACAATCGAAATACCACCTTTTAAATCTAATCCTAGATTCAATCTGTTATCAGGAAATGCATACTTCCACCATGCTGGCAACTTAGCATTAAAGTTTGGATAAATAAAAATTGAGGCCAATATAAAAACCAGTAGACTTAAAATAGTAAAAGTTCTTAATCTACTCATTTATTTTTTTTATCTTCAACTAAAAGTGAATTGACAAATTCTCTTTTAACATTGATATGAACTCCTTTCGAAATCTCAAGTAAAATTATATCTTCCTCTTTTATCTCAATAATTTTACCAATTATGCCGCCATTAGTAAGAATCTTATCTGATTGTTTTAAATTCTTCAGCATCAACTCTCTTTGTTTTTGTTGTTTATTCTGAGGTCTAATAATTAAAAAATAAAAAAGAATTATTATTAAACCAAAAGGTAGAAATGGTCCAACTGAAGATAAAAAAGATGAATCACCGCCAGGAGGTGGTGCACATGATGTAATTAAAAATAGTGAAAAAAATAACAAAAATTTAAATTGTTTATTCATTGAAATACCTCTCAAAAAAATTTTTTTTATACTCTATAAAAGTACCATTATCAATTGAAAATCTTATATATTCAATTAATTTATGATAAAAATATAAATTACACTCTGTCATTAACTGGATTGCACTTATTTCTCCGCAATTAAACAAGTGTCGAATATATCCTATACTATAGTCTCTACAAGCCCTGCAGTCACAATCCTCATCTATAGGATAATTTTTTGATAAATTTTTAGAATTTTTAATATTTATTTTCCCATTAAAAGTAAAAACAGTCCCATTTCTGGCATTTCTAGTAGGAACAACACAATCAAATATATCAACCCCACTAGAAACTGATTCAAGGATATCTTCAGGCTTTCCAATACCCATAGAATATCTAGGCTTGTTTAAAGGCAAGATATTACATACATCATGAGTAATTTCGTAAGTTTTTTGTGCACCCTCACCTAATCCTAATCCTCCAATAGCAATTCCATCAAAATCCAAATCAATCATATGATTTGCAGATAGTTTTCTTAAATCTTTATAGATCCCACCTTGAACAATGCCAAATATTAAATTTTCTGTTTTTTTAATTTTTTTAGATTTCTGGGCCCAAATCTTGGTTCTATTTATTGATTTTATAAGATGCGAATAGTCAGCATCGGGCTTAGGACAATCATCAAAAATCATCATTATATCTGATCCTAAGTCTTCTTGAATTTGAATAGATAATTCAGGAGATAATTTATTAATCTTACCATCAATATGGGATTTAATTATGACTCCATCTGATTCAATTTTTACTAAAGATCCTAAACTCCAAACCTGAAAACCTCCACTATCTGTTAAAATTCCTTTCTCCCATCCACAGAATTTATGCAAATTGATAAAATTTTTTTTTATAAATTCACTTCCTGGGCGTAAAAACAAATGATATGCATTACTAACAATCATTTCATAACCTATGTTATTTAAAATTTCAAAGGTAACAGCCTTTGGAGTGGCATTTGTACAAACTGGCATAAAAAAAGGAGTTTTTACTGTTAATCTATTAAGTTTAAGTTCGCCAGTTCTAGCATTGGTTTGAGGATCTTTGTTTATAATTTTAAATGACATATTTTATAAGAGCTCAATGACTGAAAAAAAACCATTTTTTTTATTTATCAATTTCAACCCTAATTCAATAGAACCAGAAGCAAATACAGATCTAGAAAGTGCTTCATGAGTTATAGAGATATTTTCATTGGATCCATATGAAAGTAAAGTATGTTCTCCCACTGTATTTCCACCACGAATTGAACTTATTCCAACTTCATTAGGTAATCTTTTTGAACTCGAAGATTTTGATCTATACTTAACGATGGAATTCAATTTTTTTTTCTTTAATTTTGCAATATTATCTGCAATTAATAAGGCTGTACCACTCGGTGAATCAACTTTTAATTTATGATGTTTTTCAATAATTTCTATATCAGTAGAATCAAAATATTTAAAATTATCTCTTACCATTTTCACCATCAGGTTTATCCCAATACTCATATTGTATGATTGTAATATTGGAATTTTGTTTGAAATTTTTACAAGTTCTTTAATTTGCATATCAGAAAAACCAGTGGTTCCTATAACAATTGGAATTTTTAGTTTAGAAGCAAGTTTTGCTAATTTTATTGACGAATTGGGAATAGAAAAATCTATGATAAAGTCTACGGAAAATTTTTTTGGTAATTTTTCTATAATTAAATTGTTTTTTAAACTTTTATTTATGTCTGGATGCTTGGGATTCTCAACTGCATGTAAAATTTTTATATTTGGATAGTTTTTGTCAATCTCATCAATAATTGCTATACCCATTCTTCCTAATGAGCCATTTAAAAGAATAGTTTTTTTGTTTTTACTCATAAATAAAGGATAATACTCGTAATAAATATTATTTCAAAGATTAAGGTCAAAAAATGACAAGAAGCATGACGGGATACTCTAGCAAGACTATAACTTTTAAAAATGTTTCTTTATATTTGCAAATTAAATCTGAAAATAGTAAAGGTCTAGACATTAACTACAATGATGAATTTAACGATTTTCAGTTAAACAATTTAGTTAAAAAAAAAATTGAATCAAAATTTAATCGCGGAAAAATAAGAATCAATTTTAATATTGATATAATTAATACTAGCAATCAGATAAAAATTCTCAATACAGAACTAAATAAATATCTAAAATTAATTAAATCGGAGAAAATTAAATTGAATATTACTTATGGAGACATAGTAAAATTTATTGAAATTGATAAAAATAAATTGCTTAAAAAACCGGATATAAGATCGAAGTTTTTTAAGCTTTTACAATTTTGCATTATAGATTTAATAAAAAAACAAAAAGCTGAAGGAAAGCTGACTCTTAAATCTATAAATTTAAAGCTACTTAAAATTGATGCTATTAAAAAAAATATTCAATCCAAGTTTGCAAAATATTCAAAGAAGCTCGAAAAAAAATATATGTCAGAATTAAGAAAAACTACTGAAAGTAATTATTTAAAAAAAGAAATTTCTCCTTTAATTGAGAAGATAGATATTGAAGAGGAAATTGTTAGGCTAGATTCACACATAAAAACTATTTTTAAACTTGTGAAAAAAAATAATGCGAATTTAGGCTTAATAATGGATTTCTATATGCAAGAAGTAAATAGAGAAGCAAATACATTAGCTTCGAAAAGTAAGGATGCAAGCTTATCAAATGATTCGATAAAGATAAAACAACTAGTTAATCAAATTAGAGAATTAGCTTCTAATTTGGAGTGATTCTTTTTATTTCTAAATAAAATACTCCTCTCTTAATAGTTTTATTAGCATACTCATAATTATATGAATCAAAAGATATTTCATATTTACTACCAAAACAATTTTTTAACAAAGCTCTACTAGGTTTTATAAAATTAGGCCCTGTTAGGTAAATAAAAGACAATTTAGAAATAGCGTTCAATTTTATAAATTCGAGTATGTATTTTATCAATTGATTAAACTTTGTAATTGCCCTACCTAGGACTAAAGTATTTTCATGCTTAAAATTTTTATTATGTAAATTTTCTAATCTAGACTGAACACACAAAATATCAAAATTATTTAAGAATTTATTGTTTGATATGAACTCAGTTATAAAAGCAATTTTTTTCTTACTGGAGTCCACAAAGATATAATCAAAATTCAACTTGCTTCGTTGATCGGATAGATAAATTAGGTATGGCATTAAAGGAAATCCAGCACCACATCCAAAATCAATTATATTTTCATAGTTATTATAGTTAAAATTCTTAATTTTATTTGATACTTCAACAAGTGGTAAGATTGAATCCAAAAAATGTTTTTTTATTACATCTATTGGCTCTACAATTGTCGTGAGATTGTATTTCTTATTTTCATTTATAATATACTCATAAAATTCATAAAATATTTTAGATTTTTGTTCATTTATTAATAAGTTATTATCTTGAAAATTGCTTATAATTTCTTTAATAAATAGATTTTTATTCATTATATTTTTTTTCCTTAATATAAAGTATCAAAGTAATAGAAAATATAAATATGGAACAAATTTTAAATCCGAAATTAAAACCATAAAAATGTATCAAATACCCAAAAAAGAATGTCATTAGATGGACTCCAATTCCAAAAGTTGCATTAAGTGCTCCAAATAATCTCCCTGAGGTATCTTCGGAACCAGGCTTTACTAATAACGAAGAAATAAAAGGATATATTAATCCATATGTAGATGAAAAAATTATAGCAAAAATAATAATATCTAAAGTATCGTTAATTAATGGTAAAAAATAAATGGAAACAGCAAACAATAATAGCATTATTAATACTTTTTTAAATAATTTAGCCTCCGATATAAACTCCGACATAAAAAGTCTCAAAATTGTAACAACAATACTATATATGGCAAAAAAAAGGCCTGACTTTAAAGACTTATCTTTTAGAAAAATTGCAATAAAATTCATAATTATTCCAAAGCCAGTTGAGGACAAAAAATTAGTTAGAAGATATTTTTTAGATTTAACATCACTGATTATATAAAAAAAATCACCAAATTTCATTTTAGTATTTATTTGATTCTTATAATTTCTAGAATCTATTTTAAAAATAATTAGCAATGCAAGAAATGAAAAAGCTGAAGAAAAAAGGAAAAAATGAACATATCCATAATTTATAATTATCAATTCTCCAAAAAAAGGTCCAACGAAATAAGGAAATATGCTTGATGAGTAGAATATAGACAATCCCTTTTTTCTATTGGAGTCCTGTAAATTATCAGATGCTAATGCTGAAGAGGAATTAAAAAAAATTGAAAACGATGCACCTTGGAATAATCTTAATATAAGTAATAAAATCATTGAATTTAGATATACAAATAAAATTGATGAAATAATCATGATAATCAAAGCAATTGATCCTAGCAATTTCTTTCCAAATCTATCAATAAAAGTGGAAGTAAAAGGTGTTAACAATATAGATGAAATTCCAAATGAGCCCATCAAAACTCCAATGTCTGATTTAGTAAACCCTTGTTCATCTAAAAATAGTGGTAGTAAAAAAAATGATGAAAAATTCACAAAAAACAAAAAATTTGCAATTGTTGATAATAAAAAATTTCTATTTAGATTAAACATATAGGACATTTATAAGTGTAAACTAACTTTTGACAAAAAGGGTCTTCATGATATATTCAACCAAATAAAAGTGAGGGCCGTTAGCTCAGTTGGTAGAGCAACTCCCTTTTAAGGAGTGGGTCGCAGGTTCGAATCCTGCACGGCTCATACTTAAGTCCCCATCGTCTAGTCTGGCCTAGGACGCCGGGTTTTCATCCCGGTAACAGGGGTTCGAATCCCCTTGGGGACGCATTTTAAAGGAGGGCACAACATGCCGAACGGAAAAATTAAATGGTTCAATGCAAAAAAAGGCTATGGCTTTATTGAACCTGAAGACGGGAGCAAAGATGTATTTGTACATATTACTGCTCTTGAAGCTGCTGGAATTGAAAACCTCAATGAAGGTGACGCTGTATCTTTCGAAGTTGTAAACGAAAGAGGAAAAGAAAAAGCTAGTGACTTAAAAACTTTATAAAAATAAGTATTTTTCACAGAATTTTCAAATTATGAAGGCCTATTAATTTAGGTCTTCATTTTTATTTTTAATATATTGACATATTTATTTTAATTACTATCTTATAGAGATGGAAAGGAATAAAGTCAAAAAAATTAAAAAAACTACTAAATATATAGTTTCAAATAAACTTGAAAAAGCATTCGTTTATCTTGAAAGAAATATGTCTTCATCTAATAAAAAACTTAAAAAACATTAAAATTCTTAAAAGAGATTTTAGTTTCTTTTTAGGACTGATGCGCGGATGTCCTCTAATGCATTAGGAAGACTAAATAAGTCATAAACTTGATGAGAGGATATTTTTCCACAAGTTTTAGAATACAGGCTGGATCTTTTACCGTTTACAATAATTTCAAAGTTATTTCCTAATCCACTTCTTATTCTTTCTAGCTCCATAGGAATAGTCGGATCATTTAAAGGGAAAAGAATACTCATAATAAGGGCGCTACATTTAGAGCTTATAGCAGCTTCACAGATGTCTCTAGATGATAGATCTGTACCTAAATAAACAGGATTCCACCCTGTAGAAACAGCTAGACAAGCATTAACAAGGCAACCCAACTCTGCTTTTTGACCTTTTGGAGTAGTAACTAAAACAAAAGGGTTATCGGGATTATAGTTTTTAAATGATGATCTGTAATTCTCTAAATAATTCCTAATCACAGCATTAGCAAATCTCTCTTGAGATTTTGTAATTTTATTATTTTTCCATAATCTTCCAACATGTTTTATAAAAGGAACCATAAATTTATGAATAACATATACGGCACCTAACTCTAAAGCAACATCATATATTGCTTTTTCCATTCTCCTTAAATTATATTCGTTCAGTGCTTCAGTACATTCATTAAAAAAAGGCCTGGCAGAAGATGTAAGTTGTTCCAACTCAGGATAAATAACAGAACTGTTGGTAGACTCCAATTCGTTCACAAGCGACCTTAACTCTTCAACACCGTATGAACCTATTTCTTGAAGAGTAAACCCTATTCTTTTAGCTTCCAACATTAGCTGAAGGACTTCAAGATCTTTATCAGTAAACCTCCTACTTCCTCTTTCAGATCTTGAAATTTTTAGAATGGGATATCTTTCCTCCCATTTTCTAATTTGATCTGAAGTAAGACCAGTAATTTTACTAACAATTCTTATAGGATACTCTTTCATAATAAACTCCAATGTTTATATAATGTCATATATATGTCTAATGTCAAGGATATTTTGTCAAACTATTTTTAACTATTTTTAAAAAAAAGCTGGACATATGTATAGACATTTGTTATTCTAGTTTAGTGAGGTGATTTATGAAAAATATTAATTCAAATAAAAAGAGTAATTTTTTAAATGCCAAAAATGGATATCTATACAATGAGTCGGCAGGTCAAGAGTTTGAATCTGTTAAGGATTACTTTTCTAGAGCCTTAGTAACACCACTTCTTTCTGCAGTCGAAGAAAGAGAGTTAGCATCTAAAATTAGAAATTGCAAAGATAAAATATCAACCCTAAAGAAGAGATTAAATAATAATGACAAAGATCCTAAGACACTATCTTTTATTAAGGTTTTTGAACAAAAAAAGTCTCAACTAGTCCAAGCATTCACTAAAGCAAATTTAAGATTGGTTGTAAGTATAGCAAAAAAATACGGTGGCCGTGGCCTACCTTTGTTGGACTTAATCCAAGATGGTAATGTAGGTTTAATTCGTGCTGTAGAAAAATTTGATCATACTAAAGGTTTTAAATTTTCTACTTACGCTGCATGGTGGATTCATCAATCTATTACTAGAAGTATTATGGATCAATCACGAACTATTAAAGTTCCTGTTTATATCCTAGAAAAATCTGCTAAAGTTTTCAAAGCATATAAAACTCTTGAAGATAAACTTAATAGAAAGCCAGAATTTTATGAAATTGCAGAAATTGTTGATCTTCCTGAGGAAGCTATCAAGCAAATTCTTGAGTCAGGCAGCGACACATTCTCTTTAGATACACCTATATCAAATGAAGAGAATGCTACATTTGCAGATTTTCTTGAGGATAATAATGATAAACCTGATGAGTTAAGTGCAAAAATATCACTATCTCAATCAATTTCTTCCGCACTGACCCAACTTGATCAGAGAGAAAAAGAAATTATTGAAATGAGATTTGGATTTAATGGATCTAACACTTATACTTTAGATGAAATTGGAAACAAATATAATTTAACTCGAGAACGTATTAGACAAATCGAGAAAAACGCACTCAAAAAAATTCAAAGAATTGAAGGCGATAAATTAAAAAGCTTTATGAATTAGGGGTTTTATCATGACTATAAAATTTAGTGAGAAAATTAAAAATAGTGTTTATAAAAAAACACGTACTTCTAATGGGACTAAAAACTTACAAAAAAAGCAAGTTTTAGAAAAAACTATTAATACATCTACTAGAATTTTGTTAATGTATTAATGTATGAATGAATTTACATTTCAATCTAAAATTAACTTAAATGTTAATAAAGTCTTTGATTGGCATAAAAATACTTTTGCACTTGAAAGATTAACTCCACCCTGGGATTTTGTAAGTGTCGGCAAAAGACAATTTATCAACTCCTACCCTTTGATCAATGGTGGAACAATAGAAATTAGACAAAAAATTTTACCTTTAGTTAATTTAAAATGGAAATTAGTTCACCAAGATTACTCTGAAAATAAAAAATTTACAGACTTAATGTTAAAAGGCCCATTTAAATTTTGGAGACATGAACACTTATTTCAAGAAGAAAATTTACAAACGAATATGATAGATAAAATACAGTATAAGATGTATCTATCAAATGATTCGCTCAACAGTTTTATAAAAAATAAATTATATAAATCTTTCGAATATAGGCATAAAATACTTAAAAGAGATTTGAATGATAAAAATTTAAATGAAAATGGAAATAAATACGTCCTAATAATTGGTGGTAGTGGTCTAGTTGGATCTCATTTAATACCATTACTTAATTCTTTAAATTATAAAATAATACAATTAAAATATAGTTCGAATGGAAGTGAAAATATTATAAGTCATGATTTTCATAAATTAAATTGGAATCCATATAAAGATCATTATCCAGAAATTTCTAATGAGATTGCTAACAAAATTAAATTTGCTATAAATCTCTCAGGAGAAAATATTTTGGGCCTCGCTACTAAGTCTAAAAAAAAGTTAATACTAGAAAGTAGAATAAAATCAACATATTCTCTAAAAAACTTTCTAATTAAAAATAAAATCAAATTGGAATGTGTAATTCATGCATCTGCTACGGGGTTTTACGATGGTAATTCAGATATAAAAAACGATGAAGATTCTAAGAAAGGTAAAGGATTCTTATCAGATACAACAGAAGAATGGGAGTATTATCAAAATAAATTTAGTGATATCGCAGATAGAATTATCAACTTAAGAATAGGAGCAGTTATTTCGAGAAAAGGTGGTTTTTTAAAAAATGTATTGTTACCCTATAATCTTAAACTCGGAATTGGTATAAATTCCAACAATCATATAAGTTATATATCCATAGAAGATCTTTGTAGGTCCATTAGTTATTTGATGAAGAATGTAAATATAAAAGGTGTTGTAAATGCTGTTAGCCCATCACCTATAAAATTAATAGATATCTTTAAAGAGATAAACTTAATAAAAAAACCAATTATTAAATTTAATATACCCTCTAATATAATCAGGAAAGCTTCAGATGATATTGCTAAAGAGTTAATATTCTCAAACCAATACATTCTTCCTTCTAAACTTATTAAAAGTGATTTTAATTTTTTACATAAAACATTTTTTGACTCATTAAGATATGAATTTGGAGTAGAAAAAAAATGAAAATTGGATCAACTAGAAAAGAGTATAAATTGAAAAAAAAATTAATTATTAAGAATAATAATCCAATAGACACCTTCGATTATTGGTACAGAAATGCTACAAAACTGGTTGCTGAACCAAATGCATTTTGTTTATCTACAATTAAGGAAAAAGCTCCTGAATCAAGAATGATGCTTTTAAAAGATTACGGAGATAATTTTACTTTTTTTACCAATATTTTAAGTAACAAAGGTATTGAATTAATGGAAAATAATAATTGTAGTATGAATTTCTGGTGGAAGGAGATACATCAGCAGGTGAGAATCTCAGGAATAACCAAATTAATAAAAACTGATTTCACAAAAGAATATTTTTATAGTAGACCTAAAGGAAGCCAGATCGCAGCCTATTTATCTAATCAGAGTAAAAGAATTGCTTCTTATGAAACATTAATTAAAAAATACAAAAAAATAGTTAAAAAGTATGAAAATAAAAAAGTCCCATATCCAAAAAGCTGGGTGGGTTTTAATGTTGAACCATCTAAAATAGAGTTCTGGCAAGGTGCCGAGTTTAGACTTCACCAGAGAGTAGAATTTATAAAGGAAAATAATAAATGGAAGAAAAAACTATTAGCACCATAAATATTAAACCAAGATTCTATGTAGATAAAGATTGTAATTGGTTTCAAGATGGTAAGCCAATAACACATAAAAGAATTTATATTTATAACTACCAAAATTTATACAAAGATAATAACCTTTATTATGTTAAGGAAAGGAATAGTAAGGCATATGTATATTTTGATGATAAGCCTTTTATAGTCAAAAGAGTTAATTATTTAAAGGATAAAATTTTGATTTTATTAAATGATTTTACTCAGGAGTTTCTAGATATAGCATCTTTATATTTCAGCAAAAACATTCCGTATTGCTTAGTCAAAAATAAAAAATTTGAAGCAAAATTTTCAAGGGCTGCATTATTCCAACTTTCAGAAGAAATAAGTGAAAAAGATGGGAAATTTATTTTATTAAATAATTTAATTGATATAAAAAATTGATCTCTAATTTAAGCTTTATTATCTAATATTAATAAAATCTTTATTTTATCCATCAATTTGTATGCCAAACTGTCCCTTCATGATATAATTTCTGCAAAATGTATCAATTAAGATTATTAAGAATCTTATTTTTTTTCTTGGTCTTTGTAATAAGTTTTAATAACTTGAAGGCAAACGAATTAGAATTAAGCTTGGACAAGGCTATCAATATTGCGGCGTCTAATAACTTAGAATTAAAGTATTTCAAAAAAGAGCTTGAAGCTAAAGATTTTTTGAAAACACAATATTCAGCTGCATATCTACCTAAAGTTGATATGACATTAATTTATCCCTTTGTAGGAAGATCTTCTCAGGTATCTTTTAGACAAATATTGTATGATTTTGGAAAATTAAATAAAAGAGTAGAGGCAGGAGGCTATGCTATAAAAGCCTTTCAATATACAATAGCCTCAAAAAAGGATCAGATAGTAAATAGAATATCTGAAACTTTTTATGAAATACTAAAAATTAAAAATTCCATTGAAAAGGTTAAAAAGGATATAGCAACAAATAAAAAACTCTTAGAAAAAAATATAGCGTTTATGAATGCTGGTAGATCTTCAACTATTGATGTAACAGATGCGAACATTGATCTTAGTGAGTCAGAGCTAGAATTTATTGAATTGCAAGGAAAGTTATTAAAATACGAAGAAGATCTTTTTAATTTAATTGGGATTAAGAAACCAAGGATAATCAATTATGAATCGTCATTAGAATATACAAGACTAAATTTAAATGAAGATCAGGTTCTGGAATTACGATCTTTTCATGATGCAGAAATTAAATCAATTGAAATGGGTATTCTTTCTCAGAAATCTTTAATAAGTGCATACAAAAGAGACTTTTTACCTACATTAGTTGCTGGTGGCGCTTACAGGTTTGAAGGAAAAGGTGTTGCTGAAGAAGATAAGGA
This sequence comes from uncultured Candidatus Hydrogenedens sp., assembly GCA_902609885.1. Classification (GTDB taxonomy): domain Bacteria; phylum Desulfobacterota_D; class UBA1144; order UBA1144; family UBA1144. The sequence goes on from CACLTT010000004.1 coordinate 19,248, forward strand.
TAATGATTTTATCATAGGTCTAGGGCTAACATGGGAAATTTTTACTGGCGGCAGGACTATGGGTCAAATCAGAGAAGCTAAAGCTAGAATTGAGGCTTTAAATGCAAAATTAGCTTTTCAAAAAAGCCAAATGAAATCGACTATTAAATATGGATTGATAGATCTAGACACTGCATACTACAAAATTGATGTATATAAAAAGTCTTTGAGCGCTGCGAAGCTTAATTATAATTTTGTAAAAACAAAATTTGAAAGTGGCGAGTCATCTAGTGTAGACTTAGAAGAAGCTGAGCAACTTTTGGAAGAACAAAATTCAAATTATGAAAATGCAATTTATAGCTATTTAATTAAAATAGCAAGATTTGAAAAAGTTGTTGGGGTTAAAGTCGATGAAAAAAATTAAATTAAATATCCTTCTTGCAATTATATTATTTATTTTTCTTGTTTTCAGACTTTCTATAAAGGATGGGACTCAAGATTTTATTTTTTCAACAACAGATGTGGTTAATGGCGATATAGTTGAGTCAGTTGTAAGTTCGGGAAAAATAATTCCTGGAGAAGAGATCAAGGTCTTCTCAAGGGTAACGGGCGATATATATCAGACCTATGTCGAATATGGTGATATTGTAAAAAAAGGACAAATACTGATTGAACTTGATTCATCAACGTATAAGAATAATTTAAATACCAAGTTAAAAAATCTAGAAATTTTAGAAATTGAGCAAGTTCAAATGAGAAAAAAAGTTGATACTGATACTAAACTTCTTGAAGGTGGCTATATTCCTAAAGTTGAATTAGAGGAAAGTGAAAATCAATATAGAATAAAATCAATTGAAATTGATGAATTGAATAGTGAGATTAATTTGCTAAAACAAAAAATTAGTGATACAAAATTAACATCTCCAATAGATGGAAGAATTGACTACCTTAATGAAGACTTGATCAAAGAAGGAAAAATTTTTAATGCAAGCTGGGTATATACTATTTCATCTGGTTACAAAGATTTAAATATTAGTTTAAGTATTGATGGTAGAGAAATTACAAAAGTAGATTTGGGTCAAGAAGTAAAATTTTCAGTAGAAAATACAAGTAATACTAAATTTTCTGGAAAAGTAATAAAAATAGTTGAGCCTATAGGCTTGAAGCCTAATATTGACAAGAGTCCTGTTTTTTATGAAGTTATTGTAGAAATTCTTGATACGAACTCATCACTAAAAACTGGTTTAAGTGTTGATGCTACGATCAACATACAAGTAAAAAACAATATAATGAAAATTAAAAGATCTTGCTTGAGATTTGTTCCCCCTGAAGGGATTATCATAAAAAAAGCACCCGAAAATTCTGAAAGTTCTGGTGTAATCTGGATACTTAACAGTGACAGCAGTCTTTCAGCATATTCTATAACAACTGGAATTAAGGATGCCGAGTATGTAGAAATAATTGATAAAAATGAGCTTCCAGAAAATTCAAAAATTATTACAAGTGTAGAAATAATTAAAAAAACTAAATCTAATGGTTTTTCATTGCCACAACCCAAGAGATATTAATATGTCATCAAATCCATTATTAGAACTTTCTGGGATAAATAAAATTTATAAAATGGGCCAAATAGATTTACAAGTTCTGTTTGATATAAGTTTACACATTTATGATGCTGATTTTGTCTCTATTATAGGACCTTCAGGATCAGGTAAAACAACACTGTTAAATATTATTGCTTGTCTGGATAGACCCTCTAGTGGAATTTATAATTTTTTTGGTGAGAATGTAGGGTTGAAATCTAACGATGAGATGTCTGCAATTAGAAACCTTAGAATTGGCTTTATTTTTCAAAGCTTTAATCTTATACCGAGACATACTGCACTAGAAAATGTAATTATGCCTCTGCATTACTCGACCAAATTTAAAAACTCAAATTTTAAAAATTTAGGTCTTGAATGTCTTGAAAAAGTTGGTTTGTCGGATAGAGTGAATCACTATCCAAACGAGCTATCCGGTGGACAACAGCAAAGAGTTGCTATTGCAAGAGCATTAGTAACAAATCCTGAAATCATACTAGCTGATGAACCAACTGGTAATTTAGATTCGAAAACAAGTGATGACATCATGAAACTCTTAAAAGATCTAAATATGCAAGGTAAAACAATAATTACAATTACACATGATAATGAAGTTGCTGAACAAGCCAGTGAAATAATTAGAATCAAAGACGGAAGAGTGATTTAATTGATTCGTAAATATTTTTTTTCTAATATTAATGAAGCAAGAATAAATTTATTCAGAAATAAAACACGCACACTATTAACTTCATTAGGAATTATAATTGGTATTACTTCTGTAATTATATTAATTGCTATTACAAATGGTGCCAGATCAGTAATTGAGACACAACTCACAAGCTTGGGTGCTAAAACAATAATGTTAAAACCTTTCGTTAGAACAGCAAGTGGTTTTTCTACTGGAAGAGGTCAAAATTTTTCTGATAATGAACTTAAATTAATTAAAGATCTTGACTCAATAGACTATTTAGCGCCTATTGTTAAGGATTCTCAGGAAGTAAGCTATAGATCAATATCTAATGTAGTTGCATTAGTAGGAACAAATTCTGATTTTTCTGCAATAAATGACTGGAAAACTACAAGCGGCTCATTTATAACTAAAAATGATGTACAAGATGGCTCTAAAGTATGTGTTTTAGGATTAACTAATTCAAGGAGATTTTTTGGAGCTGAGGATCCAATTGGTAAGAAAATAAGAATCAATGGAATACCACATATTGTTATAGGTGTTCTAGAGGCTAAAGGTTTGACACCAGGAGGTAGAGATCAAGACGATTTTATACTTCTACCCTATACTTCTTTAAATAGATTATTATTTCGACCTGATAATAGTAGTATCGTAACAGTTTTAATGTCCTCTAGAAGCTCTGAAGAACTCGAGTATGCAAAATTCTCGATTAAAAAAATTCTTAGAGAAACAAGGAATATTAACACTGGTGGTGATAATTTTGATCTTTCATCTTATGAAGGAGTTACAAAAAAAATACTTAATACTACTAAGATCTTAAGAATACTGTTAACCTCAATAGCTTCAATATCATTAATTGTCGGTGGAATTGGTATAATGAATATAATGCTTGTCTCTGTTACTGAAAGAACTAAAGAAATTGGAATAAGGATTACTATTGGCGCAAAGAGTAAAGATATTGTTTTCCAATTCTTATGTGAATCTGCACTATTGTCTTTATTTGGTGGAATAGTTGGTGTTTTACTTGGCTATATCATAAGTCAAATTGCATCGGCAATAATTGGTTGGCCTGCAATTGTATCTTTAACATCGGTTTTTATTGCATTTTTTTTCTCGGGCGGAATAGGTATATTTTTTGGTATTTATCCAGCATTTAAAGCCTCAAGATTAGATCCGATAATGGCAATTAGGAATGAGTAAATGATTTTTACTGGGTTTAAATTTCTTATAGATAATTTTTTTAAAATTCCATTATATAGAGGAATTCCTTTGATTTTTTTTACAATTTTTATATATCCACTTAGCATTATAGTTTTATATTTACTAAAAATATTTGTGTATTTTACTATTTTTATATCTAAGGTAGCTAAAATATGAATCAAATCCCCGAGCATATCGCAATAATTATGGATGGAAATAGAAGGTGGGCTGAAAATAAGAAAATTGATAAAATAGATGGCCATAAAGAAGGCATTGAAACCGCAAAGAAGATAGCAATTGAATCACATAAAATTGGAACCAAGAATTTAACTCTTTATGCATTTTCATTTCAAAATTGGAATAGGCCTAAAATTGAGGTTGAGTCTTTGTTCCAGCTATTTACGGATTTATTCGAAGACAAGTCAAAGTTTTTCAAAGAGAATAGTTTTGTTTTTAATCCAATAGGGAGATTAGATGAATTGAACAGTTTAATGAAGAAAAAGATATTTAGACTCCATGAAAATACAATGGGTAATAAAGGACTTATCATAAATGTAGCAATAAATTATGGTGGACAAGAAGAGATTGTTGATACGTTAAAAAAAATTAGTTTTGCTGGAATTGATTTAAATTCAATAGATGTAGATTTACTTAAAAAGTTTTCATATCTCCCAAAAACTCCTGATCCCGAATTAATAATCCGAACGGGTGGACACAGCAGGATATCAAATTTTTTAAATTTACATAATTCATATTCTGAAATAATAGTATCATCGAAATTATGGCCTGACTTTACTTTAGAAGATTTTCATCTAATTATTAAAGAATATAAATCTATAAACAGAAACTACGGAAAATGATAAAAAAAAAGAAAGTATCAATAATTGGTTCAACGGGACAAATTGGTAAACAAACAATTAATATAATTAAAAACAGTAAAAATTTTAAAGTGTCACTAATATCATGTGAAAAAGATATTGAAACTTTATCAGAACAAATCAAAAAGTATAAACCTGGGGCAGTTTACATTAAATCTGAAGCAAGTAAGATGAAATTTAAAAAATTAAAATTCAAACATAAATTTCAACTTTTGGATAATGATTATGAACTTAGTAATTATTGTTCTTCGTCTTCAACAGATATTTTGGTCGCATGTTCATCTGGAATAAATTCGATCAAATCAGTAATAGATGCTTTAGAAAGTAATAAAAAAGTTTGTATAGCTAGTAAAGAAATTTTTATGCTTTATGGAAAACAATTAATGAAAATTTCAAAAAAAAATAAAAATGTTATTTTGCCCATTGATAGTGAACATTCTGGAATTTTTCAAACTTTAAATCTTAATGATAAAAAAACTATTAAAAGTATATATATTACGGCATCAGGAGGTCCTTTTTTTGGATTAAAAAATAGTGAATTAAAAAAAGTTTCCATCAAAAAAGCCTTAAAGCATCCTACTTGGAAAATGGGAAATAAAATTACCATTGATTCGGCAACTCTAATGAATAAAGCAATTGAGATTATCGAGGCTTCAATTATATTTAATATTCCAAGCGAAAAAATTATTCCGATAAGAGATAAAACCAGCCAAATTCATTCAATTATAGAGTTTGAAGATGGAAATTTTATTTTTTGCGGAAGTACCAATGATATGACCGTCCCAATAAATTATGCATTGAATTATCCGAATAGAAAAAAAATTATTACAAAGAACAATTTTAATTTATTTAATAAAATCCAATTAGAAAAAATTGATGAAGGTAGATACAAAGCATTTAATATTTGCAGGCTGGCTTTAAAGAAAGGCGGCTCTACAATTGCGGTTTTAAATGCAGCTAATAATACAGCTGTAAATGCTTTTCTTGAAAAAAAAATATCTTTTCTACAAATTCTTAATATTGTTGAAAAAGTTGTTAAGAATCATAGACCCATAAAATCATATAATTTAAATAGAATATCCGCAATTTATCAACAAGCAGAGAAATTGACTTTAAATCTTTGTATTTGAATATATATTATTATTTCCATGACTATTATTGTTTTTTTATTAATTATAAGTTTTTTAATATTTGTTCATGAGTTAGGCCACCTATTAGCTGCAAAGTGGGCAAATGTTAAAGTTGAAAATTTTTCTATAGGGTTTGGACCAAAATTATTTAAGTTCAATATTGGTGAGACTGAATACTCTCTATCATTACTCCCTTTGGGTGGGTATGTGAAAATGCAAGGTGAGCACATGAATGAGATATCAGATAATGAAACTATTGATCCTGAGAGAAGTTTTGATAATTTACCAATATACAAGAAGCAAATTATACTTTTTGCCGGGCCTTTAATGAATTTAATTATACCCTTTCTACTTTTCCCACTAATTTTTATTAATGGCATAGATTCCCCAAAATATTTAGAGGATAAAATGGTTATAGGATCAATCAATATTGAGGATAGTAGATTTAATGAATTTAAATTAGATTCGGAGTTTATTTCGATAAATGATATTAAAATAAATAATTGGAATGATTTTTTTAATATTGATGATAATAAACTAAATAAAAAACTTAATATTGGCTATATTAATGACGGTAAAGTACTTTATAAAGATTTTGATAATTCTTTTGAATCAATCAACTTTAAAAATGCATTCTCACCTAATTTAACAAATCAAATTGGCAAAATTTTAAAAAATTCTTTAGCTTATAAAAATGGACTTAAAGTTGGAGATAAAATTCTAAAAATTAATAATCAAAATGTTGCTAAGTGGCAAGATATTAAAAATATACTTATAAATTCAAATACAAACTTATTTAATTTTGGTATTTTGAGAGATAATCAGTTTCTCAAAATATCTATAAGCTTTAAAAGTGGTCAAGAACGAATAATAGGAGTTTCACCCGTAATTCCTACAAGTACAAAAGAATTTGCAATTAATGAGGCATTAAAAAATTCATTCAATCAATCTATAAAAAGTATAAATTTAATTTTTTTTGGAATTACAGATATTTTTAGTAAGCTATTTTCATCTGAGTCAAATCTTTCAGAACTTAAAAAGAGTTTGGCAGGTCCTATAGCGATAGCAAAATATTCAGGAGAGGCAGCCGAAAAGGGATTTAATTCAGTTATTCAGTTTGTAATAATAATAAGTATTAATCTAGGAATTATAAATCTTTTGCCAATACCCTTACTAGACGGGGGTCACATAGTAATTAATACAATTGAATCACTAATTGGCAGAAGGATAAAGCCAAATATTATTGGATTTTTTAACAAGATAGGATTTGCACTATTAATATCTTTGATGATTTTTGCAATATACAATGATATAGTAAATTTTTAAGAAATTATTTTTTTAATATCTTTGACCTCTTTGTGTATACAAGTAATTATTGGAACATCTCTTTCTGTATAAGCTCGTGCTTTTTGGGATCTCATCTCTTCAACAAGATCTAAAAAATCTTCAGGGTAGTCAGTTTCAAATGAAACAACCTGCTCTTGATCATCAATCCCAAATGAGTAGGATGTGTTAATACTAATAGATGGATATCTATGACCCGTTCCAATATGCTCGGACATCATTTTTTGCCTTTGTTTTTGGGATAATAAATACCATTCAACTTTTTTTACAAACGGATAAACAATTAAATATTTTCTTTTTTTTGGTTTAATCCTAATCCTTGTACCCTCCTGATCTATATTCTTATTTTTACTTACATATTGTGAATGTTTAGTCATTGATAAAAAAGAGTAATTTAAAGTTATATAGGGACCTAATCCACAATTCATTATTTCATGAGTCATTTTTTCAAACAATTCTAATTTTTCAGAAACTCTCCATACCATAAAATCACATTCTGCTCTGATACCTAAGGTAGAATAAAGATTTAATGTTAGTTTTTTTTCAAAGTTCTCTAAAATATTTAACAATTTCTGAGAAATATTTTTCCTTTTATTCTTAGTTAATTCATACCAATTTGAGGATAATTTATAAAAAGCATAATTAATGTATTGTCTTCCGCTTGGTTTTCTATTCATTTAAATTTCATCACCAGGATTCATAATTATAACTTCAGAATTTCCATGAGACTCAACTCTTTCTTTAAAGTCATCAGGGTTTCCTGTAAGAACTGGAAATGTTCCATAGTGAATTGGAATATATGTTTTAGCTTTAATTAACTTAGTTGCATAAACTGCCTCTTCAACACCCATTGTAAAGTGATCGCCAATAGGAATCATACAAAGATTGGGTTTATAAATATCTGATATTAATGACATATCCCCAAAAATAGATGTGTCTCCAGCATGATAAACAGAAAAATCATCATTAAATTTCAATATTAAACCTGAAGCAATTCCACCATATACTAAATTTTCAGAAGTGGCATCACTTATACCTGACCCATGGACAGCATTTACCATCGATACTTTAAAATCTTCAAAATACTGGGTCCCTCCATGCGACATAGGAGATATATTTAACCCACCTTTTTTCTCTAACCATTGACCAATTTCAAAATTTGCTATTGTAGTTGAGCTAGGATTATTTTTAATTATATCTAACGTATCTCCAACATGGTCGAAGTGGCCATGTGTAATTAATATATAATCAATTTCTCCAATTGAACTAATATCTTCACATGATGAGGGATTATCCTTTAACCAAGGATCAATTATTATTTTTTTTCCTGATTGGGTAGTGATCAAAAAAGTTGAATGACCAATATATTTAATTTTAATATTATCCACTTAAGACTCCTATATGGTAGCAAAATCTATGTTATGATATACCAAAAAAAAAGCGAGTTCAAATAAAGTTGCTAGATCCAAATTTAATTTATAAAAATATAGATAAAATATCAGAGAAATTATCCAAAAAGGGTTACCTCTTAAATTCTCAAGAATTTAAAACTTTATACGAGAACAGAAAAGATATAATTCAGAAAGCTGAGGCTTTGAAAGAAGAGCAAAATATTTTCACTAAAAAAATATCTAAAGAAAAAAGAAAACCAAAAAGCGATGAATTAATAAATATAAAAAAATTGATTGAAAAAATTAAAAAATTTGAAGATACAAAAAGAGAAGTTGAGTTAAATTTAAAAAAAATTTTATTGGATATTCCTAATATTTTTGATGATGACATTCCAATAGGGACAAGTGAAAAAGAAAATAAAGTAGTCAAAGTAGTTGGGAAAATTACTAATTTTGATTTTCCCATTAAAGATCATGTCGAAATAGGTGACAACTTAAACTTGTTCAGTACAGATATTGCGGCAAAGATAACTGGTTCAAGATTTAATTTGTATATAGGTCTTGGCGCAAAATTAGAAAGAGCGCTTATTAATTTTATGTTAGATGAGCATTCAGAAAATGGTTATAAAGAAATTTTTCCTCCTTTTTTCTGTAATGAAGAAAGTTTTCTAGGAACGGGTAACTTACCAAAGTTCAAGGAGGACTTATTTAAAATTGAAGGAACAAAATATTATTTAATTCCAACTGCTGAAGTTCCTTTAACAAATATTTTTTCTGGGGATATAATTGATGAATCAAGTCTACCAATACACCTAGTTGCATATAGTGCTTGTTTCAGATCAGAAGCTGGATCATATGGAAAAGATGTCAAAGGTCTCATACGTCAGCATCAGTTTAATAAAGTAGAATTAGTTAAAATCTCCACACCAATTAGTTCTAAAATTGAACATGAATCCTTGACTAATGATGCATGTAAAATCTTAGATAAATTAGAATTGCCTTACAGGGTTGTATTATTATGTTCAGGTGATACAAGCTTTTCATCTTATAAAACATATGATTTAGAAGTTTGGCTTCCATCAGAAGAATCTTATAGAGAAATATCTTCATGCTCAAACTTTAATGATTTTCAATCAAGGCGAGCAAATATTAGATACAAAGATAATAATAAAATTGAATATGTACATACTTTAAATGGTTCGGGTTTAGCTGTAGGTAGAACATTGGTCGCAATTTTAGAGAATTATCAACAAAAAGATGGGAGCGTTAAAATACCTACTGTATTAAGACCCTATTTAAATAATTTAGAATATTTAAAATAAATTATAATATACTTTCAAATATCTTTAATTGTTTTTAATAAAAATTTAGTTACATTAACCTTATTACATTTTACAAAGGAGATTATTATGAGAACTTTAGACGTTATTGTTGCAGTATTATTAGTTGTAGGAGGTTTAAACTGGGGCCTAGTTGGATTGTTTGATTTTGATTTAGTTGCTACATTGTTTGGCTCTATTCCTGTTGTCCAAAAAACAGTTTATGTATTAGTTGGTCTTTCAGCTATTTATCAAATTATTGGATTAAAAGGGATACAAACAAGATGGCATGTGAAATAGTTAGATATTGATTATTTCTTTTTCTTTCTCATTTGTTTCAATAACTATTAGATTTACAAATTTATCAGTCTGATCTTGAATTATTTTAAGATCAGACTTTTCTTTATCTTCAGTAATATCTTTATTTTTAAACATTCTCTTTACTTTATCATTCAATTCTTTTCTTATATTTCTAATAGAAATTTTATAATTTTCGGATTGCTTATTGAGAAATTTTACTAATTCTCCTCGTCTCTCTTGAGTAAGTGGAGGTACATTTATTATTATTACTCCATCATCATTATTAGGATTAAAACCTAAATCTGATTTTTGTATTGATTTAACAATTTCATCCGCCACCGAAGCATCGTATGGGGATAATATTATTGAAGAAGCCTCATTTGTATTGATATTACAAAGCTGGTTTAATGGAGTTTGTGCACCATAATAATCTACTTTAATATCATCAAAAATAGATTTATTAATTGTTCCACCTCTTATTTTTGAAATTTCAATTGAAAATGAAGAAAGAGCTTTTTGCATTTTGTCTATGCATTCTTTTAAAATATCATCCATAACAAATCCTTAATATACAGTCGTTCCAACCTTTTTTCCCATAACAATTTTCTTTATATTATTTTTTTGAAATAAATTAAAAACACAAATTGGTATTTTGTTGTCTTTACATAATGATATTGCAGTAGAATCCATAATTCCTAATTCTTTTTCCAAAACTTGCATATATTTGAGTGATTTAAACATTTTAGCATCTTTGAATTTATTGGGATCTTTATCATAAACACCGTTAACTTTTGTAGCTTTTAAAATTATATCTGCATTTATCTCAAGAGCCCTCAAAGATGCAGCAGTGTCAGTAGTAAAATATGGATTTCCAGTACCAGCTGCGAAAATAACAACTCTTCCTTTTTCTAAATGTCTTAAAGCTCTTCTTTGAATATAGGGCTCTGCGACTCTATTTAACTCAAGTGCAGATTGAACACGAGTAACCAGACCATGCTTTTCTAAAAAATGTTGTAGAGCAATAGAATTAATTGCTGTTGCCAGCATTCCCATATAATCTGCAGTCGTCCTATCCATTCCAGCTGCTGCAGCTGAAACACCTCTATAAATATTTCCGCCACCTATAACAATAGAAACTTGCACTCCTAATTTGGAAACCTCGGAAATCTCTTTAGCAATTCTATTTAATATATCGTTATCAATGCCATAACCTTGCTCGCCTTGCAAAGCTTCACCGCTTAGTTTTAAAAGAATGCTCGAGTAATAAGGCTTATTGCTCACCATTTTGATCAACTTCACCTATTTGATATCTTACAAATCTGGTAATATTTATGTTTTCGCCAAGCTTTGCAATTAAACTATTTAGCAAATCTATAACTTTAAGCTTTGAATCTCGTATATAAACTTGGTCAAGCAAACATACTTCTTCTAGTATTTTATTAAGCTTTCCTTCAACTATTTTTTCAGTAAATTCAGGTTTTTTCCCTTGCTTATCTACTTGGGCTTGGATAATCCTTCTCTCATCCTCTACATAGTTACCAGGAATATTATCAGATGAAACGAATTTTGGTGCAGAAGCAGCGATCTGCATACATATTTCTTTAGAAAAATCTTGAAATTCATCGTTCCTGGCTACAAAATCAGTTTCACAATTAACTTCTAACATTACACCGATTTTACCACCAGCATGAATATACGAAAAAATAAGGCCTTCTGAGGTATCCCTACGACTTTTCTTATCGACTTTAGATAAACCTTTTATTTTTAATATTTCTATTGCTTTCTCTATGTTTCCATTGGTTTCTTCCAATGCTTTTTTACAATCAAGTAATGGGGCTGAGGTTTTATGTCTGATTTCTTTAACTAATGATGCGGGTATATCCTGAGACATTTTATGAATCTTGCTTTTCCTGATTGTCATCCTCTGCATACACAACTGAGTCCTGCTCAGAATCCTGTGTATTTGATTTAAAGACAAAGGCTTTCCTTTCTACTACATAATCGGATTCTTCTACTTTTTCTGCAGTTAATTCTCCCGATTGAACTTTTTGCATGAAAATGTGTCTACCCTCTTCACATGCATTTGCAATCTTTTCAACGCACAACTTAACTGATCTAATTGCATCATCATTACTAGGTATTACATAGTCTGCATCTGAGGGATTTGAATTGGTATCAACTATACCTACTACAGGGATACCAATTTTTTTTGCTTCTTTTATTGCAATTTCTTCTTTTCGAGTATCAACTACAAACATTGCAGTTGGCATCTTTTTCATATTCAAAATACCATTAAGAAGATATTCGAGTTTTTCCATTTCTCTGTTTAGAGTTATTTGTTCTTTCTTCGGTAAATTATCCATTTCTCCATCATCTTTCAATTTTTTTAATTGAATTAAATAATCGACTCTTGATCTAATAGTATTGAAATTAGTAAGAGTTCCACCAAGCCATCTTGAATTAACAAAGGGCATATCACATTTTAAAGCTTCCTCTCCAATAATTTCTTGAGCTTGTTTTTTTGTTCCAACGAATAAAATTTCACCACCATTGGAAACAGTTTTTTTAACAAAATCATAAGCTTTTAAAAAGGATTTAAGTGTTTTCTGAAGATCGATAATATGGATACCATTTCTTGAGCCGTAAATATATTCCTTCATTGCTGGATTCCATTGGCTTGATTGATGACCAAAATGAACACCAGCCTCAAGAAGCTGTTTCATTGTTATAACTCCTTCCTCTAAAGAGCCTTCATTAACTTCGACTTTATTTTGGATGCCTTCAGTGTTTTCACTCATAATATAAGCTGAAAAGTTAACACAAAAAACTTTAAAATCAAATCTAACTATTAATAATTTGTAGTAATGTAAAATATATGATTTACAATATTAACCTTAAGATTATTTTGGGAGGGCTGGCAGAATTGGCAATGCACCGGTCTTGAAAACCGGCGTCCTCACGGACTTCAGGGTTCGAGTCCCTGGCCCTCCGTTATATTATGAGTTTTTTCATTGTTTCTACGCCAATTGGCAATCTTGGAGATTTATCTATAAGAGCAATAGATATATTATCATCAAGCAACATTATTATTTGCGAAAAAAAAAATAAAGCACTAAAACTAATATCACACTTAAAAATTAATAAAGTTAGACTTATCTCATATCATGAATCTAGATTGAAGAGTATTTTTCCAGAAATCCTTAAATGCTTGAAAGAATCAAAAAAAATATCATTTATTACAGATGCTGGAACTCCACTAATATCTGATCCAGGATCATTATTAATAAAAGAATTAATTAGTAATAATATTGAGCCGATTGTAGTTCCTGGCTCGAGTGCGTCTTTAACAGCACTTGTTATTTCAGGTTTTAATACTGATAAATTTATTTTTTACGGTTTTTTACCTAAATCCATAGGTAAACTAAAAAAGGAAATTGATAATGTATTATGTATTAACATTCCTGTTATTTTTTATGTTAATAAAAATGATATAAATAAAATTTTTAATACTTATAAATTCGACAACAAAGAGATTTATTTTTCTTTATCAAAAGAACTTACTAAAAAGTTTGAAAAAACAATTAGGGGAAAAATAACAGATATAGATACATCTAAAATTAAATCTTTTATTTCAAAAGGAGAGTTCGTTCTGATTCTATTCAAACCAAATAAAGATAGAGATTTAAATATTGAAAAAATAAAAAAAAGAATTAAAGAATTAAAAATAAAATCACTAACAAAAAAAGCTATTTCAGAAAAAATTAAAAATGAGTTTGAATTAAAGAAAAATCAATCTTACAAATTAACTTTGGAATTTTATGATTAAATACTAGGTGAAGGCTTTGAAAAAGCTACTTCTTGTTCAATTAAATAAGCCATTTTCATCATAGTATTTTCATTTAATCTATCTGAAGCCAGTTGAACTCCAACAGGAAGATTATTTGAGCTTAAACCTATAGGGATTGATATTGCGGGAAGTTGAGCTAAATTTGCTGGTATAGTCAGAATATCAGATAAGTACATTTGAAGAGGATCATTTTTCTTTTCACCCAATTTAAATGGTAACTCAGGGCAAGTTGGTGTTAGTACAGCATCAACTTTTTTAAAAACTTCATTAAAATCATTTTCTATTAACTTCTTAACTTTTATAGCTTTCAAATAATATGCATCATAGTATCCAGAGGATAACGAGTAAGTTCCTAACATGATTCTTCTTTTAACCTCTTCACCAAAACCTAAAGATCTGTTTCTAATATATGTCTCAACTAAATCTTGATTTTCAGAATGATTATCATTAAATCCATATCTAATCCCATCAAACCTAGACAAATTTGAACTTGCTTCGCTTGGTGCAATAATGTAGTAAGTTGCTACAGAAAATTTTGCATGTGGTAATTCTATATCAATTAACCTAGCACCAAGACTTTTCAATCTATTTAGAAGTTCGTTAAATTGTGATTTGACTTCCATATCAAGACCTTCTTCAAGTAATTTACTTGGGACACCGAAAACAAAATCTTTAAATGAATATTTATCATTAACTAATGATTGATATGAATTTGTGGGTTTTAAATTTAAAGAGGTTGAATCTTTTAAATCAAAGCCTGAAACTGCATCTAGGACTATTGCTGAGTCTTTAACAGTATTTGTTATTGGTCCTGCTTGATCTAGAGAAGATGAAAAAGCTATCATGCCAAATCTACTAATTCTTCCATATGTTGGCTTCATCCCGACAACTCCACAAAAAGATGCAGGCTGCCTAATTGATCCTCCTGTATCTGTACCTAAAGAAATACAGCTTAATCCCGCTGATACAGCTGCAGCTGATCCTCCGCTCGATCCACCAGGAACTCTAGATTGATCCCAAGGGTTAGCAGTTGGACCAAAAAAAGATGTTTCTGTAGATGATCCCATTGCAAACTCATCCATATTATTTTTTCCTATCAAAAGAACATTAAGATTTTTTAATTTTTCATAGACAGTTGAATTATAATTTGAAACATAATTCTCAAGCATCTTTGATCCACAAGAACAAATTGAATCTTTCACAAGGAATATATCTTTAAGAGAAATAGGTATACCAAAGAGTGGATTAGTTATATTTTTATTATCACAAATTAAATTATCAAGTCTTTTAGAATCTTTTTTTACCTTACTTTCAAACACTTCAGTAAAAGAGTTTAGTCTTTTATCAACCTTATTTATCTGAGTTAAATATTGATTTAAAATTTCTGTTGGCGTAAATTCTTTTTTTAAATAACCTTTATAAATATCTTCTATGGATTTATTCATTAATTCTGATCTTCCTCAATAACTTTTTTTACAGCAAAGAACTTTCCTTCTTTATTTGAAGCATTTAATAAAACCTCTTCATTGCTTAGTTTATCTACTTGACTATCATCTCTTACTGCATAATCATTAAGAATTTCAATATCCTTTGTATCATCCTCTATTTTTAAGGAATTTAACAAATCTATATAATTCAGTATGTCTTTAAAATTTTTAATAAAACCTTCAATCTCATTTTCATCTATTTTTAATCTAGAAAGTCTAGAAATTTTTTCGACTAAATATTTATCTTTTGACATAATAAAACTCAATTTATTTTTTGAATAATAAAATCTAACACATTTTTTTCTAATTTTGTCTCATTAGCTTTATTTATTTCTTGTAAACATGTTGGGCTAGTAATATTTATTTCAGTTAAAAAACCCCCTATAATATCTATACCAGCTAAGTAAATATGATTTTCAATTAAAAAATTTTTAATTTCAGAGCAAATAATTAAATCCTCATCACTTATCTCAGTTTTATGTGGTGTTCCACCTGAATGGAAATTACAAATAAAATCTCCCTCTTTTGCTTTTCTTAAAATAGCACCTATTGGTTCACCATTAAGAATTATTATTCTCTTATCTCCATTATAAACCTCATCAATAAATTCTTGTAAAATATAAGTCTCATTGCTAACTAGTCCTAACGATGAAAAATTTCTACCATCAAACTTCTGTATTCCTTCTCCACCACATAAATTAAGAGGTTTAATTACTACTCCATCTTTAAAATTTGAGGTCCATTCTTTTATCGTATCTTTATCGCCACCATTGCAAACTATTGTGTTTGGGATTATTTTTTCAAATCGAAGCGTAGATAATTTTTCATTAAACGCTCTTAAAGCTGTTGGATTATTTACAACCAAAACATTGTTTTTAACCATCTCGAGCATATAAGTTGTTTTAATATATTTTTCGTCAACTGGTGGGTCTTTTCTCATAAATATCACATCGAAATAATCTAATTCTATATCATTATAAGTTTTTTTAATTTCACATATTCGCATATTTTTCCTAATATTATTCTGACCTATCATATCAACTTTATGAACATTTTTTAGTCTTGGCTGCTTATTTTTTATAAATAGGTCATCTTGAAGAGTAAAAAAAATTTCATGTCCTCTTGATTCAGCCTCTAACATTAAAATATAGGTTGTATCTTTTGTAGGTATTACATTCTCTAGAGGATCCATAATAAATAGAAACTTATTCATAATAATTACCTATAATATTTATCAAGATATATATTTTCATAACATTTCATAAAATTCTTTAAAGTATCTATATGAATCATGCGGTCCTGGTGAAGCCTCTGGATGATATTGAACAGAGAAACATTTTAATTTTTTTGACCTTATTCCCTCAACTGTTTTATCATTTAAGTTTATATGGGTAATTTCAACATCTTCAATATTCTTATTTTCAACCGCAAAACCATGATTCTGACTAGTTATTTCAACCTTACTGTCTAAAACATTCATTACAGGATGATTTGCACCGCGGTGACCAAATTTTAATTTAAAAGTTTTAAAACCCAAAGATAAAGATAAAATTTGATGCCCTAAGCATATTCCAAATATTGGCTTATATCCTAAAATTTCTTTAATATTTTCAATAGCATATTTAGAGGCGGCTGGATCACCAGGTCCATTTGATAATAAAATTCCATCTGGATTTATCTCTTTTATTTTTTTTGGCTTTGTATCACAGGGTCCTACTATTAGATTAAGTCCAAATTTCATATTTAAAACTTTTAATATATTATCTTTACATCCAAAATCATATATAAAAACTCTTTTATTACCTTTTTTTCCTTCAATCTCATATATTTCATTACACGTTACTTTTTTTGTTAGATCATTTCCAATCATCTCAGGAGTTTCCATTAATTTGTTCTTAAAATATTCGATATTATCAGACATGCTTGTTATGATACACTTTTGTGCACCTTCATTTCTTATAATTTTAGTTAGTTTTCTTGTATCAATATTATGAATTCCTACGATGTTATTTTTTATTAAATAATGATTAAGAGTTAAACTAGACTTGTGGTTGGATGGAAAATCACAAAAATTTCTAGCAATTAGACCTTTTGCTGCACTTTTTGATGATTCAATATCTTCATCATTTGTGCCATAATTACCAATATGAGGATAAGTCATTAAAACAATTTGTGAGTTATAAGATGGGTCAGTAATTATTTCTTGATATCCTGTCATAGATGTATTGAATACAATTTCACCAGTAGTTTCGCCTTCATATCCAAAAGAAAGGCCCTTAAATACCTCACCATTTTCCAGATATAATAAAGATTTTTTATTCATTTTCTATCATACTAATATAACAATTTTGTGAAACAATTATAACAGATTAAAATAGAGTATGGCTTTTGACAGAGTAAAGAATTTTCTAAAAAATATTGAATCAGATTTATTCAAATATAATAAGTATCCAAGTAGCGATTTAAAATCCTATCATCTGAAATATTGGCTTACCTTTATTGTTAATCTTTATCTTAAAGTTTATCATAGGGTAGAAGTTGTTAACTCAAATAACATTCCGCAAGAAGGCTCGGGAGTAATTGCGTCGAACCATATGTCTCATTTGGATGGAATAATTATTAATGCTGTGACTGCTTATAATACCAGAAGAAAAATTAATTTTCTTGCAGCAGAAGATGTATATAATAAAAATTTTTTATTTAGATTTTTATGTGATTTAGGAAATACTATTCCTGTCCAGAGATCAACTAGTGATAGAGTTGCATTATTAAAAGTAATAAAATTATTGAAATCCGATAAATTGGTTGGATTATTTCCAGAGGGACAAAGGTCAAGAGATGGTAAAATTGGTGAAGCAAAAATGGGTGTTGCAATAATGGCTTTAAAAACTGGAACCCCTATTATTCCTCTTGCAATATCTGGTACATTTGAAGCATTTCCAAGAAAAACAAAGGTCATCAAGCCTGAAAAAGTTAAATTAAAGTTTGGTAATCCACTTAATTTTGAAATTGAAAAAAAACCATCTAAAGATCGAATTGAGTATGTTAAAAACGAAATAATGAATGAAATAAAAAAACTTTATAAAGAAATTAATTTATCTTAAATTTTTCTTTCAAAAGCTTGTTTATTATTTTTGGATTACCCTTCCCATTAGATAATTTCATTGCTTGACCCATAAAAAAACTCAGTAGTTTTAACTCACCTTCCATAATTCTCTTATATTCCTCTGGAAAATCATCAATAGTTTTAAGAATAATTTGATTTAATGAATCCTCAGAACTTTCTTGCTTAAGGTTCATCGACTCTACAACTTCAATAGGATTTTGATTGGATAAAGATATTTTTTCTAAAATATTCTTAGCTGAATTATTATTTATACTTCCATCTTTTATTAATTTAATTAACTCAGCAAATATCTCTGGTTGTAATTTTAGATTATCAAGATATTTAATAAGTTCTGATATAATCCAGTTGCAAACCATCTTGGGTTCATTGATACATAATATGGTTTTTTCAAAATACTCCAAAAGTTTCAGGTCAGACATTAATATATCTACATCATCATCTTTAAGGCCCATGTTAATCATAGATAAATATTTTTTATCATATGAAGTCCCAAGATTAGTCTTGATATTCTCAATAAATTTTTCATCCAATATCAATGGTTGGAGATCAGGATCTGGAAAATATCTATAGTCATGAGCATCTTCCTTTGAACGCATAGAGTATGTTTTATTTGTTGAAGAATTAAATAATCTAGTTTCCTGTAATACCTCATCACCCTTTTCTAAAATTCTTTTTTGTCTAATTATTTCATACTCTAATGCCTTTTGAACAAACCTAAAAGAATTAACATTTTTAATTTCTGTTTTTACTCCGAGTTCGTCATCACCCTTTTTTCTTAATGATATATTTGCATCACACCTGAAATTACCCTTTTCCATATCACAATCAGAAACACCTGCGAAAAGTAGAATTTTTCTTAGCCTTTTCAGGTAGCTTACTGCTTCTTCAGGATTTGATAGATCAGGTTCAGTAACAATCTCTATTAGCGGGACACCTGCTCTATTTAAATCAACTAAAGATAAATCGTCTGACAAATCATGAATCAATTTTCCGGCATCTTCTTCCATATGAATTCTATTAATTCTAATTTTCTTATTGGAGCTACCAGATTTAATATTTAAGATTCCTGATGAGGCAATAGGTTCATCATACTGACTTATTTGATAACCTTTAGGTAAATCAGGATAGAAATAATGTTTTCTAGCGAATGTAGATTTTTTATTAATTTTACAATCCGTGGACAGACCAGCAATTATAGCAAGTCTGACTGCTTCCATATTCAATACTGGTAATACTCCTGGAAGTCCTAAATCAACTATAGAAACATTTGAATTCGGGTTATCCCCAAATTCGTTATTAGATGTTGAAAATAGTTTAGTCATTGTCTTAAGTTGAGCATGAACTTCTAATCCAATAACTGTTTCAAAATCATTCATAAATAAAACCAATTAATTAATATTATAAATAGTTTAATATTACAAATATGATATCGGATTTTCAAAATAAAAAAATACTTTTAGTTTCGCCCCATCCAGATGATGTTGAAATAGGCATGGGTGGCACCACGATAATTTTATCTAAAAAAAATAAATTATTTCATATAATTTGTACCAATGGATCTCGATCATTTAATAAATATAAAGATAAAGAGACACTTATAAGAAACAGAAAAAAAGAATCAGAAAAATGTAACAAATTTATGAATATTAATAAATTCTTTTATTATGGACTCAATAATATATCTACTAATAAAAATATTAATTTATTCAAAACTCATTTTTTATCTAATTTAGATGAAATTGATCCAGATATAATTTTTTGTCCTCATCCAACACTTGATAAACATCCCACTCATAGAAAGATTTCTGAGATAATATTAGAAAATTTGAAAAATAGAAAAATAAAAATATTTTTTTATGAAGTTTGGGGTGCTTTCAATAAATACGACCACTATGTCAATATTGACAAAGTTATAAAGAAAAAGGTTAAAATGATCAATTTTCATAAATCCCAGATTTATTATAAAGATTATGCACTTGGGATAGCTGGTTTGAATCACTACCATGCAATATTCAATGATTTCGGAAAAGAAAAAATTCAATATATTGAAGTCTTTGTCGAAAATATTACTTAATAATTTTATTAGTCTTCATGAACCATAAAGTTAAGTCTAACTCAGGCAAATCTATATTGATTTGATTAGATAATTTTCTAAGAATGTCTTCAGTTTTTTCATAATTTTTTACAGTTAATTTAAAATCTTTAGGAATTAATGACATTTCTTTCATTAAACTTAATATATGAATATCGAGAATTGCCAAGTTTTTAAAACCTATATTTCTTAAAAAATGACTAGAAGCTTTCATTCCGATTCCTTTTATATCTTTGTTTAATGCTAATTCATTCCTTGCAATTATTGAATTATCAAATTGGTTTATTAATTTTCTGATATCAAAAGAATAATTTTGATCAATATATTCTCTAACATTATAAATGTATTTACCTCTAACATTATAAAATCTATAACATTTCCTCAGTTCTTTAATAATTTCTAACTCTGTAGCGTTAATTATTAAATCTTTATTTGTAATAATTCTCACTGTTTTTAAGGCTAGCTCTGCACTAGTACCAGCTGCCAAAATACAATATACTAGCTCATAGAATATATCTTTTGGTTTGCCTAAAGAAAATATTTTTTCAAAAGATTTTATTTTTTTTGTTATTATTTTTTTGTTTTTTTGAAAAGCTGAAATTATTGAATCTATTTTTTTTATATCATTCATTTTTTAAGATTAGCTTAATTTTTTGCCCAATTAGAATTTTAGACCCTGATATATCATTCCATTTCTTAATACTATCGACTGGAACCTCATACATTCTAGACAACTTATACAGACTATCTCCCTTTTTTACGACATGCATCCAATACCTACCAATCCTAACAAAAGATTCATTATTTTCATAAAACATAAGATATTTTCCAGCAATAATTTTAGATGAATTGAGATTATTTAAATCATATAGCTCTTCAACTGAATTATTTAATTTTATTGCAATTTTTGAGAGTGTATCACCCTTAATAATTTTATATTTTTTTATAATTCTGTCTTCAAAAATTATATCTAATTTCGAATATAAAATTTCAATTTTATTTATTGGAATGTTAATCTCATACGACTCGTTTGGGGGGGTAATTTTTTTTTGGAGGGAATGGTTTATCTTATTTACATAATCCTTTGTCTCACCAATTAAATCTGCAATTTTAGATAATTTTGTATTTTTTGGGACTTTAAATTTTTTTATTTTTAAATTCTGCTTTAATTCCAGATAACCAAAATTATATTTTTTTAAATCCTCCGAAATGTGCATCAAAGCAATTATCTGAGGAACATATTCTTTGGTTTGTTTTGGAAAGGCATATTTTGATAGATACCAAAAATCATTGGAATTATATTCATCTATTGCTTTTTTAACGTTTAAATCACCACAATTGTAACCTGCGAGCGCCAACTCCCAAGATCCAAATTTTTTCAAAAGACTTTTAAAATATGAAACGGCTGCATTAGTGGAATGATATATATCCATCCTCTCATCAACCCATTCATCTATCCTTAACCCAAAGATTTTAGCAGTTGAGGGCATGAACTGCCATAAACCAATTGCTCCAGCACTAGATTCGATCTTGGGATTAAATCCACTTTCTAACATTGAGACAAAAATAATCTCTCTAGGAATATTATTTTTATCAAATATTTCATAAATGATATCTTTGTAAAGTCCTAATCTTGGATAGGCAGCTTGAAAAAAATCTCTTCCTTTTCTATTTTCACTAAAATATTTTATATATTTATTAACTTTCTGTACTTTAAAAGATGATTTAGTATCAAGATTTTTAAAATCTTCAATAGGTGCTGGGTAGGCTATTGGACCATATAAAAAAAATATAAAAAAAATTAACTTTAATCTATAAATCAAAATAAATTCCTATAACGATAATTTCTTAATAGACCTCGCAGCTTGAAGAATTCTTTGCTCATTTTCTATCAACGCAAATCTGACAAAATTATCCCCATTTTTACCAAATCCTATTCCAGGTGATACAGCTACATTACAATCTGTAATTAATTTTTTTGAAAATTCTAAAGATCCAAGATGTTTATATTTATCTGGGATTTCAGCCCATACGAACATTGTGGCATCAGGCTTATTAATTTTCCAACCAGACTTTGAAAAGCTATCAATTAACCTATTTCTTCTTATTCTATAAGTTTCAGCAACTTGTTCTACGCAATCTCTAGTTTCATTAAGAGCTGTTATAGCAGAAATTTGAATTGGTTGAAAAATACCATAATCCAAATAACTCTTTACTCTTTTTAAAGCAGATATTATTTCTTTATTTCCGGTCATAAAGCCAACCCTCCATCCAGCCATATTATAACTTTTTGACATGGAAAAAGATTCAACTCCAATATCTTTTGCTCCCACTGCTTGCAAAAAACTCGGTGCTTTATATCCATCGAAACAAATATCAGCATATGCAAAATCATGAATTACCACTATTTTATTTTCTTTAGCTATTTCAACAATTCTGTTAAAAAATTCGATATTTACAGTTTGAGTCGTAGGATTACTAGGAAAAGATATTATAAGGGCTTTAGGTTTAGGATTTTTTTTAATTCCCTTTAATATACTTTCAATCATTTCCTCTTCTTCAAAAGAATCATATGCTCTTATATCACCTCTTGCTATCAAAACAGAAAAACTATGTATTGGGTAACAGGGGTCGGGAACCAGTACAACCTCACCTGGTGATAACATTGCGATCATTAAATGCGATAATCCCTCTTTTGAACCAATTGTGACAATTGTTTCGGTATCAGGATTAATAGATACATTATAATTTTTTTTATACCAATCAGAGATTGCCAGTTTAAGTTTAGGTAGACCTGCTGATATTGAGTATCTATGATTTTTTCCTTGGACCGAAGACTCCATAAGTTTTTCAACAATATGCTTAGGTGTAGGCTGATCAGGGTTTCCCATTCCAAAATCAATAATATCGTCACCTCTTCTCCTAGCTGAATATTTTAGTTCATTAACCACAGAGAAAACATAGGGTGGCAATTTTGATAAAAGCGAAAAATAATTACTATCAATAGACATTTTTTTAAATATAATAAAAGCTATAAGAGAATTGTAAAATGAGGATTTATTAAATTATGAGAAAAACCATTCAAGATTTAAATATAATGAAGGCTAAAAAGGATAAAATTATAGCTCTCACCTCATATGATTATCAAACTGCAGGCATTCTAGATGAAATTTGCGACTTAATATTAGTTGGAGATTCATTAGGAAATGTTTTTCAAGGAAAAGAAACAACTTTGAGTGTTACTCTAGATGAAATTATTTATCATGCCAAGGCAGTTGATAAGGCTATAGCAAATGCTCATTTTTGTGTCGACATGCCATTCATGACTTATCAAAAGTCTACTAGTTCTGCTTTAGAAAATATTGGGAAGGTCTTTAAGGAAACTAATGCTCAATCTGTTAAAATCGAAATGAATCCAGATTTGATTAATCTTGTTAATAAAGCTAATAAAATTGGGATTCCCATAGTCGCCCATGTTGGGCTATGTCCCCAATCATATAATTCGTATGGTGGTTATAAGAAGCAAGGCAAAACAAAAAATGAAAGAGATTATATTTATGAATTGGCGATTGAATCTTACCAAAATGGTGCATCCCTCCTGGTTATCGAAGGAGTTCCCGAAATTTTAGCTGATCAAATAACAAAAGATATTAAAATTCCCACAATAGGTATTGGTGCCGGAGGTAAAACTGATGGTCAAATTCTTGTTGCGGAAGATATGCTTGGGATCACTCCATTACCTAGGCCTTCATTCATAAAGTCATATGCAAATATAAGGGATATTGTAAAAAAAGCTGCTATGGAGTTTAGAAAAGATGTTAAAAAGAAAAAGTTCCCTTAAAATCATAAACAAGGTTTCAACTTTCAAAAATTTGATAAAAAAACTACACAATAAAAAAAATAGAAAACCTATAATTCTAATCCCTACCATGGGAGCTTTACATCAGGGCCATTTATCCTTAATTGAAAAGGGAAAAAAAATTGGTGGATATACAATAGCCAGCATTTTTATAAATCCTATACAATTTAATGATAAAAATGATTTAAAAAATTATCCTATCGCTCTTCAAGATGATATCGATAAGTTAAATCGATTAAAAGTTGATTATTTATTTATTCCAAAAATTGAAGATATTTTTGAAAAAAACTTTCAAACAACAGTAACTGTAAATGATCTACAAAAAAACTTATGTGGAATGCACAGGCCTGGGCATTTTAACGGTGTAACTACAATAGTAATAAAGCTTTTTAATATAGTGAAACCAGATATTGCAATTTTTGGAAAAAAAGACTTACAGCAATTAATTATAATTAAAAGAATGGTTAAAGATTTAAATTTAGATATTAAAATCATTGAGGGTAGAACTATTAGGGAGCGAAGTGGGCTAGCACTTAGCTCAAGAAATAAACTGCTTACAAAAACTAATTACCACAAAGCAAGTAAAATTTATTTAGGGTTGAAGATGGCAAAAAACCAATTTTTAAATGGAAGAAATAAGAGCATTTATTTAAAAAATAAGTTAATTAAATTCTTTAAATCTGAAGGCCTAAATAATATTGAATATGTACAAATTGTTAATCAAGAAAAATTAGAGGAAAATGCAATAGTAAAGAAAGGTGATGTAATCGTAGTAGCACTAAAATTAGGGAAAATAAGACTCATAGACAATTTGAAATTATAATTTAAAATTAGTTGAATGAATTTAACAATTTTAAAATCAAAGATTCACAGAGCAAATGTAACAGAAGCAAACTTATATTATGAAGGTAGTATTACAATTGATAAAGATTTAATGGATGCTGCTTGTATTCTTCCTTATGAGCAAGTTCATATTTTCAATCTTACTAACGGTGAAAGGTTTATTACTTATGTGATTGAAGGTGAAAGAAATTCTGGCGTAATATGTACAAATGGTGCGGCTGCACATTGTGCTAGAAAAGGTGATTGCTTAATTATTGTATCGTTTGCAAATATGCCTTTAGATGAAGCAAAGAAGTATAAGCCAAAACTAGTTTATGTGAACAATGATAATTTTCAAGTTGAAGCTGATCTTTTAGATGGAAAACTAGTTAAAATTCTTGGATAGTTTTTTAAGAAAATTACTTAATTTTTTTTTATAATATTAAATCAAACACAAAAAAAAAGGATTTTATTCTAAAAAATTAATATTTTATTTGACTTAAAATAAAATGAAGTATATAAATAAAATTCATAATCATTATGAAAGCTATTATTCTTGCAGCAGGTAAAGGTGAAAGACTCCAACCTTTCACAAACGATATCCCAAAATCACTTTTGAGAATCGATGATCAAACTATTCTTGAAAACCAGATTAATCATTTAAAAAAATGTGATATTGATGAAATAAATGTTGTTGTTGGTTTTGCATACCAAAAAGTTGAAGAATTTTTGAGTAGCCTAAACATCATTAATATTAAAATCAATACTATATTTAATCCTTTTTGGAACTCAACTAATAGTCTCTTTTCTCTGTGGTGCGCAAGAAATGTACTCGATAAAGATACAGTTCTATTAAATGGTGATGATGTTTTTGAATTACAAGTGTTGAGAAAAATTATTTCAAACAAGGAAGAAATTTGTGTCCCGTATAAAGTAAAAGACAAATATGCAGCTGAGGATATGAAAGTAAAAATTGAAAATGACTTAGTCTGTTCCATTGGAAAAAATATTTCTGATATAAATGGAGAATCTGTAGGGATTAGAGTTTTTAGGGGCGAAGGACTTCAGATTTTGAAAAGGTCTTTAGAAATTGAAATAAGAACTGAGAAATTTAATAAAAAATGGTATGCATCTGCAATTGACAGAATTTTAAAAAGGGGTCATAAAGTATCTTCAATAGATATTGGAGATTTATATTGGCACGATGTCGACTATCCTAACGACCTTGAAAATGCTAGAGCAAATTCAAATATAATTACATCAGTAAATAAAAATAACCTAAGAGTTGTTTAAATGTCACCGGCTATAATACTTGATGGAAAAGATATAAATAATGAATTTCTTGAAATTTTTTTAGAAGAAAAGATAGCTAATATAAATAATATCGAACGATTAATAATTAACCTCCAAAATGAAGGTTTTAAAAAAGCATATATAGTTACTAATAAAAATATAGAGTTTGAACTTAAAAAAATTAAAAAACCCATAGAATTAATGTTTATTACTCATAAAGATTTATGTAATGTAAAAGATGACATACTATTATTTCAAAGTAATGTGGTACTAAATAAAAAACAACTTTCTGATATTGTTGAACTGACAGAAGACTCAAATGACAGTTATTCATTTAAAAATCAAAATGAGTATGTGGGAGTAAGCTACGTTAAAAAAGATTTGATAATGAATATATTTATTGATAGAAGTCTAAATAAAAAATTAATTTTAAATATTGATTCATTTAACTTAGAAGATCCCCCACTGTTATTAAAAAAATCTCAAATAGAAACTAGGGCAGGAAGAGACTTCCTATTCTCGCATATAAGTAAAAATGTTAGTGGATGGGTATCTAAAAATATAAATAGTAAAATTTCAATTCCAGTAAGCAAATTACTAATAAAAACTAATCTACACCCGAATACAATAACCTTATTTGTTGGGTGCCTTGGAATTTCATGTGGATTTTTCTATGCAAATAATAACGCTTTACTTGGCGCTTTAATTCTTCAGCTGTCTACAATACTTGATAGGTGTGACGGTGAAGTGGCAAGAATAAAATTAAAAGAATCAAAATTTGGTCAGTGGTTTGATACCGCGCTTGATCAATTATCATATTTCTCAATGTTTATAGGAATTGCGATTTGTTTAAATAATCCTAATTATTTTCCACTTACAAATTTAAATATTATAATAAAACAATTTTCTATAATAAATGTTTTACTTTATATAATTTTTATAACAACTGTCTTATTTTTTATGATTAGACGAACTAGCAATGGAAGTTTAGCTTATTATCCTGGGGAAGTGGACAAAAGAGTTCCATTAAATGAAAGATCTTTTCTGTATAGGCTTATATCTAAATATCGCTTTATATTAAAAAGAGAGTTTTTTTCGCCAGCAATGATATTTGGAAGTTTATTAGGATATAAATTTTTAGCAATTACAGCTTTGATATTATTTATATTTGGGCTTTACCATCAAGTGTCAGACTATATAGCATTAAGAGAAAGAACAGATATTACTTATTAAATTTTTTGAGACAAAATAATAGCAAACCAATAAAAGAAAGCCAAGTAAAAGTTAACATTAAAATTGATTCTAGTTCCATTACTTATTACTCCTTACAAGTTTGAACAGTAAAATAAAAATTAGTATTAGACTTAATCTAGAAAGCAAAGTCCATAAATCATTTTTTAAAATTAACGAGGATGAGGAATTTATATCAGAAAAAATCCAAGAAATAAGTAAAATAATTAAAAATAAAGGAAGTAAATACTTAAATATTAAATCAAAAAATTTAGGTACTTTAATAAGGCTATTTCTATTAATCTCTTCAACAGGTGAATTTTTAGATATAAAAAAATTATACAGATAAACTTCCAAAAGAGCCAAGACAACCAACATCACTGTACCAGCCCAAAAATCAAATTCAGATAAAAAGTTTGGAAAAAAGACAATAAAGTTTGCGAAGAAAAAAACTATAAGCATCACAATATTCACGGATTTGATTCTTGAGAAGTTAAGCTCTTCGTTAAAAAAAGTTATAGCAGGCTGAATAATTCCTATGGAAGATGTTATACCTGCAACGAAAAGAAGAAAAAACCATATAAAGCAGAGGATATTTCCATAAGGTAATCCATCAAAAATTGCTGGCATAGAAATAAATCCAATGCTGAAAGCACCAGAATTTGCAATCAAAACAGCCCCAGAAATACCCAGAAAAGCAACAGCAGCTGGGATAACAATAGAGCCACCAAAAACAACTTCGATAATTTCATTCAATGTAGCGGAAGTTAGTCCGCTCAGAGCAATGTCATCACTATCTTTAATAAAGGAGGCATAAGTCACAATCGCACCAAATCCAAGACTTAGTGTAAAGAAAACCTGCCCTGCGGCAGCTATCCAAACTTTTGGTTGTGAAAGATAACTCAGATCTGGGTTCCATAAAAAATTAAGACCGGAAATTGCTGAGGAGACATCGGTTTTAATAGTTAAAACATAAATAGCTAAAAATAAGCTCATAATTAGTAATAATGGCATTGCGATTTTAACAAATTTTTCTATACCAGCCGAAATACCTTTCTTTAAGATTGAGTAATTTATTAAAACAGTAGTCAATAAGCATAAATAAGAAAAAATTGATGGTGTTTGTAAACCTAAATCATTTATTTTATTGAAACCAGTATAATTATTTAAAAATGATGTAAAATATCCCATTTTTTCACTAGAAACTATCTTTGAAGACTCTAAATCACCCAACAATGCTTTAATTGAATACCCAAGAGTCCAAGATTCAATATAAATATAATATATTGAAACAACAAGAGGTACCCATACTCCCAATAAGCAAGATATTTTAATAAAACTTGGAGCTTTAAGCTCTTTAGAGATTCCATAAGTAGTCCCTTTTCCAAGCTGACCTCCCCTTCGCCCAATCCCCCATTCTATCCACATTAAGGGTATACCTATTAAAAGAAAACATGTTAGATATGGTATCATGAACGCTCCTCCACCATTACTAGCTGCTTGAACTGGAAATCTTAGAAAATTACCTAGCCCAATGGCATTTCCTGCCATTGCTAAAATTAATCCATATTTGGTTGTCCAACCATCTCTAACCATTATGTATAAATTAACCTCTTATTATATGTCTTGACAAATATTTTTAAAAGATTATCTTTAAAACCTTGAGTTTTCGATATGCCAGTTAAAAAAATTACAAAAAAGAAAAGTGCAGTTAAATCTTCAAAAAAAGTTGTTCCAATTAAAAAAACTTCTAGAACTGCTAAAGAGTCTAATTCCTCTAAAAAATTAAGTTTGAAATTTAGAAGGGAAATGGAAAAAATTCTAAATGATATGAGGAAAAATCTACTTGAAGATATTAACAATACAATGAAAACGGAATCTGACCATCTAAAGTTCGATGTAGGTGATTTTTATGACAGCGCTAGCAATGATAGAGAAAGAGAATTATCACTTTCATTAAGCCAAAGAGACAGGCAGAAATTAAATCAAATTGAGGATGCACTAAAAAGACTTGAAGCCAAAACTTATGGACAATGCCTTATGTGTAAAGATTTAATCAGTGAAGATAGACTTAAAGTTATGCCATTTACTGTATATTGTGTTGCATGTCTTGAAGAAGAAGAAGCAAGTAACTCAAGTTGATAATAATTTTTTAATTTTATTTTTATTTGGCTTTTGGATAATTCCTTTATCAGTAATAATCCCCGTAATTAATTTTGATGGTGTTATATCAAAAGCAGGATTTAAAGCTTTTTTTGATTGAGTTATTTTTATTTGATTGATTTTAAAAACCTCTTCTTGATCTCTATTTTCAATAATAATTTCTAAACCTGATTTTGAATCTTTATCAAAAGTGGAAATTGGAGCAGCCACATAAAACGGGATTGAATAATATTTTGCTAGAATAGCAAGCTGAAGAGTACCAATTTTATTAGCAGTATCACCATTTAAAGCAATTCTATCAGCACCAACTATTACTAAATCAATCTCTTTCTCTTTAATAGAATATGCTGCCATTGAATCAGTTATTAAAGTACAATTTATACCTTCTTTATTTGCTTCCCAAGTTGTAAGACGTGAGCCCTGATTTAGTGGTCTAGTTTCAGTTGCAAACAACTTAATATTTTTTCTAATTTTATTTGCTTTTGAAATAACACCTAATGCTGTTCCTATTCCTGTTGTAGCAAGCCTGCCCGTATTGCAATGAGTTAATATATTAAAATTATTTTTAATTAATTTTACACCATTTTTTGAAATCTTATTTGAAACTTCTATTTCTTCTTTTTCAATGTCAATTGAAATATTAAAAAAAACCTTTTTTAATTCTGGGAGTGAATCTTTTTTGTTTTCAAGGATTCTATAAAATTTTTTTATAGCCCATGTTAGATTAACTGCCGTGGGTCTTGAACTTTCAATCTCTTTTAACATTTTTTTAATTTTATTTTTAAAATTATGATTATTATTAAGTTTATTGATTGCTAAAAATGCTGCAAAACCTCCTGCAACCCCTATTGCAGGCGCACCACGCACAGACAAATTTTTTATAGCTTTAATTACAGTCTTATAATTATCAGTGATTATATAACAGGTTTTAAAAGGAAGCTTACGTTGATCCAGAATCTTAATTTTATTTTGTTTATTAATTGATATTGTTTTATACATATTATTTTAAAGTTTCATACAAATCGTCTATGTATCCAACTTGATTTGGAAAATTAGTGACGTAATCATCTATTAATTTTGTTTTATCTGTTTTGGGGTCAATCATTAAAATACAATAAATTTTAATAAATTGAGCTTCAGGGTTTGAGCTGATTAAACTTTTAATACTTTTTTCAGATTCAATTATTCTCTTTAATGATGAATCATATGATTCTTTCTTTAAATAAAAATTAGCTATATAAATTGTTCTCTCTAGTAATAAAATATTAGCTTTTCCATAAATTTGTTCTATTTCTGAAAAATATTGAGAATCTTTCATTTCAATAGATAAATTGTTAAATAGATCTATAACTCTTTTTGAAGGAGATATATCCTTATCTTTTGAAGTCATAAGTTCACTATAGCTTTTAATTATCATATATTTTGCATAATTTATCTTTGGATGATTTGGCTGCTCTTCAATGAACATCTCATAATCATCAATTGCATCATAGTAGTCTTTTATTCTATATGAAACATCACCATTTATCAGGTAGGTCTCTCTTGTATATTCAGAATAGGGGTATCTTACTTGCAAAGTTAAAAGTAAATCTTCAACTTTACTAAATCTAGGTCCACCAAAAATATTGAGTTTCTTTTTTTTAGATAATTCTGATTTGATTGAATCATATATTTCTTTATCTGAGCCGCCTAAAAGTTTTGCAGTTTGGCTTGTACATGAAATAAAAATTAATAATAATAGTGAAAGTAATATAATTCTATTGACCATAGATGCTATAATATTTGCGCTGAGGTCAAAGTCAAGAGATTATGAACGATTATATTGATGAAATAGAAATAACCATAAGTTCTGGAAATGGAGGCAATGGTATAACTTCATTTAGAAGAGAAAAATTTGTACCTTTTGGTGGTCCTGATGGTGGAGATGGGGGTAATGGTGGAAATGTTTTATTTCAAGGAAGCTCGAATTTAGATTCATTCAAAGATCTTACTCAAACAAGGTTTTTTAAGGCACAAGATGGGGGTAATGGTAAAGGATCAAATAAAAATGGTAAAAAAGGTAATGATATAATAATAAAAGTGCCTTTAGGAACTGAAATCAAAGATAAAAAGAACAATGCGACAATAATTGACGTAATTGAAAATGATAAAATTTATTTAGCTTTATCTGGAGGAACAGGGGGTAAAGGTAACTCCAACTTTAAAACATCTAAAAATCAAAGTCCTAGAAAAGCTACTATGGGAAAGCCCGGCATGAAAAAAAAGCTTTTTTTAAATTTAAAAACTCTATCAGATATAGGAATTGTTGGATTTCCAAATGTTGGTAAATCATCTATTATAAATTTAATAACAAATTCTAAAGCAGAAATTGGAGATTATGCTTTCACAACTTTATCTCCAAATTTAGGAGTTATAAAAACAATTGATAGTGATTATTTAATAGCAGATATTCCTGGGATTGTTGAGAATGCTTCAAAAGGAAAAGGATTAGGTATTAAATTTCTTAAACATATCGAAAGATCAAGAAATATTGTTATTGTTTTAAATGGATCCTGTGATAAAAAAGAAGATTTAATTGATGAATTCAAGAAACTAACCAGGGAAATAAAGCTTTATTCAACTCAACTACTAAATAGAATTAAACTAATTATCATAAATAAGTCTGACTTGTGTTTATTTAAAAATGATTTAAAAAACTTTAGAATTGATGGAGACATACATCAAATATTATTCAGTTGTAAAGAATGTAAAAAAGAAGAAATAAACTTTTTAAAAGAAAATTTTTTACTTTAACAAAGTATTAAGTGCTAACTCTCTATTGGATGAAACCATAAGATATTCACCAATTAAAAAATTTTTAACTCCTAAATTGACCAACATATCTAAGTCATCTTTGGAACCAATACCACTTTCACTAATCAAAATAGAATTATTAGGAATTTTATTAATAAAATTTAAAACATTAGCATTATCTACATCAAAAGTTTCTAAATTTCTATTATTAACTCCAAAAATTTTTACGCCTACCTCAATTCCTTTATTAAAGTCTTCATTATCATGAACTTCGTAAATCACATCAAGGTTTAACTTCTGTGATATTTCACATAATGAAGCCAGCTTCTTTAAAGTTAAAGCTTTGCCAATTAAAAGTATTGCATCCGCTCCATAAAACTTTGATTGATATATTTGATAATCATCAACAATAAAATCTTTTCTAAGTATTGGAATATTAACAATAGACCTTACTGCGGTAATATAATCTATTTTTCCCTGAAAAAATTTCTCATCAGTTAAAATAGAAATTGCAGATGCTCCTCCATTAAAGTATTCCAAAGCTATCTTTAAAGGCTGAAAGTTCTCTTGGATGATTCCTTTAGAAGGTGAAGCTTTTTTTATTTCAGCAATAATTTTAGTATCATTATTATTTAAAGCATCATAAAGACTTCTTAAGTCATATTTTTTTTCAAATATCCCCTCTTGAAGTTGTTCTAATGGAAAAGATTTTTTTAAATTTTCAACTTCAAATTCTTTCTCTTTAAGAATTTTATCTAAAATATTCATGTCAAATCCATATATTCTTTAAGCGTATCAAAAACCTGTTTATCTTCTAATTTACATCTTACATATTTAAAGCTTTCAGCCAAATCCATACTATCATCATATAAATATAAAGATGCACCTGCATTCAAAATACATATATCTCTTTTTTCATCTTTTATAGAACCATTTAAAATTCCAATTAATATTTTTTTTGATTCCTCAATATCTTTAATTACTAGATTTTCCAGCATTCCAAGTTTAAATCCATATTCTTGGGGATCAAAAATATAATTCTTATATTCTCCATTATTAAATTCAAAAATGTGTGTTTTGTCACATATAGAAATTTCATCCATTCCATCGAAGCCATGGACCACCATGCCGGACTTAACCCTCTGCTTAATTAATACCTTGCCCATTGTCTCTAAAAGCTCTTTGTCATAAACACCAAGAAGCTGATGCTTTGGTCTCAATGGGTTAATTAATGGCCCTAAAATATTAAAAATTGTTCTAGTAGATAATGTTTTTCTGATGTTTATTACATTTTTCATAGATTTATGAAAATCTGGCGCAAAAAGAAATGATATATTTCTCTTCTCAATACTTTCAATTGCCTCCTCAATATTTTTATCAAAATTAATACCTATTGATTCAAAAAGATCGGCACTTCCAACTTTACTGGAAACAGACCTGTTTCCATGTTTAGCAACCTTAACGTTTAGCGAAGAAAGAATTAAAGATGAAATTGTCGAAACATTAATTATAGATTTTGAATCACCACCTGTTCCGCATAAATCTATTAGGTCTAAGTCAGATTCATATGTATTAATAGAATTTAATAAAAATTCTGATGCATAAAAAACTTCATTATCAGATGGTTTTTTAATTTTTAATGCTATTAAGATTGAAGATGCTAAAGAAGGATCTATATCACCAGACATTAGTTTAGAAAAAAAAGAATTAATCTCATCTTTATCAAGATCAATACCATCGCATAATTTTTCTAAGATTTTATTCATTATTGCAATGCTCTTTTAGAGATCGTATCAAGAATTCCATTAATAAAACTGCAGGATTCATCAGAACTATATTTTAAGGCCAGAACTATTGCTTCTTTAATACTAATTGGTGCAGGAATCCCTTTAGAAAATAAAATCTCATAAACAGCAATTCTCAATATATTTAAATCAATAGAGTTGATTCTAGATAATTTCCAATTTTTAGTAGTCTGATCAATTTGATCATCTATTGGTTTAATATTTTTTAGACAACCATTGATTATCTCTGTAGCTTTATCTTTGATTATATTTTTTGTTATTATTTTTTTTGAATTATCAAATACATCTCTGAGGAGTTCATAATAATTAGTATCATTTGATTTAATTCTTTCATTAGCATTATATATCTTGAGAAAATTTTTAAAATTTCTAGAGTCTGTTGCTTTAGATATTATTTTATTAAAAATATCTATTTTTACTACTCTAAGAAAAACTTTTCCTGACTTCAATAAAGAGCAACCCACAACTACCATTTCTTTCTCAGCGATAACCATTTTTTTTAACATATAGTAATTAACAACAGGATTTGAATCCCAAAAATTATTAATATCTAAATTTATGTTTTTAATCGCATCTAATGAGTCTTGATCATCAATGTCAATACTGTACATAAATCTTAGCGACAATTCTCTTGCTCTTCTATTTATCCAGTATCTCATTATATTGTTTCAGCTGAAACTATGAGCTTATAAATTGCATCAACTGCTTCAACTGCCCTATCTTTTTTTCCACCACTTGTTCTGGGTAAAATTTGTTTTTTATTGCTAACGCTTACAATACCAGAAGTAATAGGCGTATTAAATTTTACACTAAGAATCGTTAGCTGCTCTGATACAATCTTAGATATATTATCAAAATGATTAGTTTCACCTTTTATTAAGCAACCTGTAGTAACAATTCCATCAACTTTTTTAAACTTTTTAAATATATAGTTTATGATGTAAGGCACCTCTAAAGAACCTTCAATATCAACAACCCTCAATATCAACCTATTGCGCCCAAACAACTTATTTAATCTCTCAGATGCAAATTTAATCTGTCTGTTGGCTATATCTTTATAATACGAACTAGCAACTAAGTATATATAATATTTATTTTTTTTCATTCTACTAGGCTTAAGACGTGACCGAGCTTTTTCTTTTTTGTCTCTAAGTAATTCTTATTATGTTCTCCAGGAGAAATTTCAATTGGAACAGTCTCGGTTATTTTTATTCCATAACCTTCAATTCCAGCAACTTTTCTTGGATTGTTTGTTAATAGCTTTATTTTTCTTACACCTATATCACGTAATATTTGTGCTCCTGTGCCATATTCCCTGAGGTCTTCTTTAAATCCTAATGCTTCATTAGCCTCTACGGTGTCTAAACCTTTTTCTATTAGCGAGTAAGCTTTAATTTTATGAGCTATTCCAATTCCTCTACCCTCTTGAGCCAAATATAGTAACACTCCTGATCCTTCATTGGTAATCATTTCTATAGCACTATGCAATTGAGAACCGCAGTCACATCTCAAAGATCCAAAAAGATCTCCAGTTAGACATTCTGAATGGACCCTTACTAATGTTGACTTTGTCTTACTTATTTTTCCTTTAATCAGGGCTATATGTATTTTCCCGTCTATCATGCTCTTGTATGCATAGCATTTAAAGTTAGTCATATGTGTTGGGAGCTGACACTCGGCTATTTTTTCAACTAAAGAGTCTTTTTTTAGTCTATATCCAATTAAATCTGCAATAGTAGCAATTTTGATTTTATGTTTTTTTGCAAATTTCTCACAATCCTTTAATCTCGCCATCGTTCCATCATTATTCATAATTTCGCATATAACTGCTGATGATTGCAAACCACAAATCTTGGCCATATCAACTGAGGCTTCAGTATGACCCGCTCTAACTAAAATTCCTCCATCTCGAGCGACAAGTGGAAACATATGCCCAGGTCTATCAAAATCTTGGGGCTTAGACTTTGGATTTGCTACCAACTTTGCTGTTGTAGATCTATCTTGCGCAGATATGCCAGTTGTTGTCCCCTTGTTAGCATCAATAGAAATTGTAAATGCTGTTGTATCTAGATTTTCTTTTGGACTATTTTTAACTGGAGACAAATCAAGCCTTTCAGCAACTTCTGTATCCATAGTTACGCATATTAACCCTCTTCCATGAGTTGCCATAAAGTTAATAATATTCGGGTTCGCAAATTCAGATGCAACTATAAGATCACCTTCATTTTCTCTATCGGCGTCATCAACAAGAATTATCATCTTACCTTTTTTAAAATCTTTTATTGCATCTTCAATTTTTGAAATTGGCATAATATCTCCTAATTCAATGAGTTTATAAATATTAAATATATACGTTTTTAAATATAAACCAAAAGGTTTTATAAGTATTGACTTTTTAATAAGTGTATATATTTTAAGATTATAGCTATAGTTT
This sequence comes from uncultured Candidatus Hydrogenedens sp., assembly GCA_902609885.1. Lineage (GTDB taxonomy): Bacteria > Desulfobacterota_D > UBA1144 > UBA1144 > UBA1144. The sequence continues at coordinate 56,009 of CACLTT010000004.1, forward strand.
GGAGGTGCTAATTTGCAACTTATTCATTTAAATAATCTATATTCAACTTTTCCTAACTATATTATGGGAGGAGGAGAAGAATTTAGAGAGTTCGAAGAGGAAATTCTTGATGATCTTGAAGAAGAGATTGATTATGATGATGACATTTGGGGAGAGAATGAAGATTCAAATGATGAAATTGAAGAGGACTATAGTGAAGACGAAGATGAAGACGAGGGTGAGTTTGACGACTTAGAAGAAATTGATGATTTTGAAGAGCTAGATGACCTAGATGATTTAGATGACTTTGAGGAAGAAGGTGAAGACGAGGATCAATTTGAGGAAGAATAAATTCTAGAGTGCCCGGAGCCGGACTCGAACCGGCACGATGTTGCCATCGAGGGATTTTAAGTCCCTTGCGTCTACCTATTTCGCCACCCGGGCAAACCAAAATATTTATGAATATTACATGAATAGAATGTTTTAGGAAATATGCTAATTAATTTTACAGACATTCCCTTTTATAAAGGTTTGAATTATACTCTATATTAGCAATTAATATTTCTTTTTATTTACTGTTGTGGTATTTCTTGAACAGAAACCTTAACATCTAACTTTTCATCACTTGAACCTATTGCTACACCTTTAATTGGTGCAGCAAATATAGAATCTGGCCCAGAACAAAGCCTTAAGTATCTTTCATTTGTACAACTATTATTTGACGGATCAAATGCAATCCATCCAATATCCTTAAAAAATAACTCGACCCACGCATGTGTTGCTTGAGTATCAATATCTGTTGGCAATAAATATCCCACCACATATCTTGCAGGTATTCCAGCATATATAGATGCTGAAATCATTAAATGCGCAAAATCTTGACATACCCCTTTTCGAGAATTAAAAATATTTATTGCAGGAGTTGATATTTCAGAGGCACCAGATGAATATTCAATATAATCAAAAATCGCAGAATTTAAGGAATGTGCAAAACTAAGTTTATTTTTTTTCTTATTCTTAGCTAATAATTTTAAAACAAATTTTTTAATTCCTGAATCAGATTTAGTTAAATCAGTCTCTCTTAAATAAACCAGAGGATTAATTTTTTCTTTATGGCCTGATATGATTCCATTATTATCAGGTGTTTGAACCTCACCCTTAACAATAATCTCAGAACTCTTATTATTTTTAGATGTATGGGCGATAATAGTTTGATCTCCATTTGACTCTATAACTTTTTCACCTATAAAAGCATTCTTAACAGAAACTTTCCAACTTAGTATTTTTACACCTTTAAATTTTGTTGGAAATAATTTTATTGACTGAGTTAAACTCTGAAAAGGTTTTTCATATTTATATTTAGTTTTATGATTAATCTTCAAAAACATTATATACACCTCCAAAATAAGAGGTTTCAATACTAGAATGCAGTATGTTGATATCCTCACTATATTGACTTAGGAATTCATTAAATCCATTATCAAATATTTCTTGAACTGTTAAATCTGATAATTTTGAAATAATTTTTCTTGAAGTCGAAAACGCTCTGGATTGCAAGTTGTAAAAAGATGATAAGTTCTTTAAATGAATCTTAATATTTTCTAATGAATGAAAAAGAGATCTCGGATTAGTATTATTAAAAATCAAAAAATGCGCAATTTTTTCTTGAGACATATTTACACCATAAGAAAGTCTAAATTGCGTATAAGCTGCAAGAGTTCTTAACAATATTCCCCATTCGTAATCATTATCTTCATTTTCTTGATTACTCATTGGCGATATAAAATTTTTAACATCTATAAACCTAATAATGTTATCTGCTCGTTCAACGTAATAGCCTAAATTCATAAAATCGTAGCAATCACTTGATAATTGTGTGCTGATTATTGCACCTTTTAACATACTGCTTCTTTGCTTAATCCATGCACATAGGTTTGGTATTTCAGAGGATTTGTATCTACCAGAAGTTAAATCTTGGAGTTCTTGATAGGTTGAATTGACCACGTCCCATACCTCACGTGTAATTCTATTTCTTACTTTACGAAAATTTTCGCGTGTAAATCTTACACAATTCTTTATTGAAGACTCGTTTGTTTCATCAAAAAATAAAAATTTTTCGACCTTTCTTTGATTAATTTTTGAGTTTTTAAAAAGATATTCATCCTTTACTGCAGTTGAAAGTAAAATTGATTCCCATTCGTTGTTTTTATTACTTGTTAAACTAATTCTATAAGCTACATCAAGTAATCTAGAGGTCATCTCAGCCCTTTCAATATATCTACATGCCCAATATAATTTTTCTGCAGTACTACTTAACATTATTTTCTAAGAACCCACGTATCTTTAACTCCTCCGCCTTGAGAAGAATTTACTACTAAAGAATTTTCTTTTAATGCAACTCTTGTAAGAGCCCCCTTAACAACATCAACTTGTCTGCCCATTAAACAAAATGGTCTAAGATCTACATGTCTTGGAGCTAAACCATTACTTGTATGGGTTGGGCATGTTGACAAATCTAATGTTGGTTGTGCAATATATTTTTCTGGGTTATTTCTTATTTTTTTTGCAAAGTTTTTTATTTGATTTTTTGTTGCCTTTGGTCCAATCAACATTCCAACCCCGCCTGAGCCATGAACTTCTTTAACAACAAGATCTTTAATATTTTGCAAGACATATTTTAAATCCTTTTCTCTAGAGCAATTCCAAGTTTTAACATTTTCTAAAATTGGCTTTTCACTCAAATAAAACTTAATAATATCTGGAACATAAGAATATATAGCTTTATCATCTGCTATTCCTGATCCTGGAGCTGAGCAGATAGTAACATTTCCATTTTTGTATGCATTCATGATTCCAGGAACTCCAATTAAAGAATCTTGATTAAAGCACAACGGATCAAGGTAAGGGTCATCAATCCTTCTATATATGACATCAATTTTTTGAGGACCTCTTACAGTTCTCATATAGACCTTGTCTTTTTCAGTAAATAGATCTTCGCCCTCGACTAATTCAACTCCCATTAAGTCAGCTAAAAAACTATGCTCATAATAAGCACTATTATATGAACCAGGTGTTAAGACAACAATAATTGGCTCTTTATCGCAATTTAGTGGGGCTATACTAGATAACATCTTTCTTAGACTTAAAGGATAGTCATCAATTGGTTCAATTATATTATCATTAAATAAATCTGGAAACATTGTCATCATAATTTCTCTATTTTGCATCATATAAGAAACTCCTGACGGTGTTCTACAATTATCTTCTAAAACCACAAACTTGTTCAAAGAAGTTCTAACAATATCTATACCTGAAATGTGGGAAAATATTTTTTTAGGAGGACTGAAACCAACCATTGAACTTTCAAATGCACGACTTTTATAAACTAATTCTGCAGGAATAATTTTTTCTTTAATAATATTAGCGCCATTGTAGATATCATGTAAAAAAAGATTCAGGGCTTTTGTTCTTTGTTTAACTCCTGATTCAATAACTTTCCATTCATTAGCAGTAAAAACTCTTGGTATCATATCAAAAGGTATCATTCTTTCTTCAGGTGATTTTTTTTCATAAACTGAGAATGTAATCCCTATTCTTTTAAAAATCCTCTGTGCTTCTTGATGTTTTTTCTCATAAGAATTATCTTTGAATGATTGAATCCATTTATCAATTTTCTTATATGGTTTTCTTATAGAACCGTTATTAAGCATTTCATTAAATAGCATTTAACAGACAACTCCTTATTTATCAATTTTACCGCAATCTTCATACCAACCAAAAAATTTCAATATTAATTAAAAAATCATCAATATTCTGATATATTAAAAGAATGAATTTTCTTCAGAGTTTTGAAGAGTTTTATGAATCTGCGGCCAAACACCTTGATATACCTAAGGGTTTATCCGATCAAATTAAATCATGTGACTCTGTTTATCATCTTAGATTTCCAATAACCCTTGATAACGGTGAGATAGAAGTAATAGACGCTTGGCATGGTGAACATAGCCATCATAGAAGCCCATTAAAAGGTGGAATTAGATATAGTAGTTTGGTTAATGAAGATGAAGTTAAAGTACTAGCCAGTTTAATGACCTTTAAATGTGCGCTTGTAAATGTACCTTTTGGTGGTGGAAAAGGAGGTATTAAAGTAGATTCAAAAAACTATACGGACAATGAGCTTGAAAAAATTACTAGAAGGTATACTTTTGAACTTTTTTCTAGAAATTCTTTAGGACCAAATACTTATGTACCATCAACTGATTATGGAACAACATCCAGGGAAATGAATTGGATATATAGTACATTTAAAACTTTATCTAATTCCAATATCGATTCAGCTGCATCTGTTACATCAAAGAGCGTTACCCAGGAAGGTGTGAATGGTAGAACTGAAGCAACTGGCAGAGGAGTTTACATTGGAATTAGAGAGTTATTAAGTGATGAAAGAGAAATTTCTAGAGCTGGTCTTAAATCAGGTATTGAAGGAAAAAGAATTATTGTTCAAGGCTTTGGAAATGTTGGATATCATGCCGCTTTATTTTTATACGAGGCTGGCGCTATTATTACGGGAGTTTGCGAATACAATGGCTCAATATATAACGATAAAGGTATAAACCCTTCAGAGCTTAAAGAATGGCTTAAGGAAGGAAATAAAATTCATGATTTTGAGACATGTGAAACATCTGAAGACCCTTGGTTTGCATTTTACAAAGAGTGTGACATTTTAATTCCTGCAGCACTTGAGGAAGTAATTAATGCAACAAACATGTATAAGATTAAAGCAAAAATAATTGCAGAGGGTGCTAATGGCCCTGTAACCTTTGAGGCAGATAAATATTTAACTAATAGTGGTGTAATAGTCTTGCCTGATCTTTATTTAAATTCTGGAGGTGTCATTGTTTCTTATTTTGAATGGTTAAAAAATTTAAATCATGTCAGATGGGGAAGAATCGAAAATCAGGGAAATAATAATTTAAAGGAAATTGATTTGATAAATAATGCATTAAATGAAACTATGACTCAGGCTTTTGGGGAATTATCAGAGAAAAGAAATTCTACGGGGAAATACATTTCATATCGCCAAGCGGCTTATAGATTAGGCATTGAGAAGATAGCCAATACCTACATTGAGATGGGTCTTTTCCCATAAGTTTCTTAGTTAATGCAAGTCAATGATATATTAATTATAATAAGCGTTTGCTTTTTAGGCGCAATTACTCCAGGACCTAGCTTATTAATTATTTCAGGAATTGCAATAAATAAAGGAAGAAAAGAAGCTATTAAAGCTTGTATTGGCCATGCTCTAGGAATTTGCTTTTATGCTTTTATCGTTGTAACGGGACTAGCAATTTTAATTGAAGAATTTAATAAAATTTTTATATTAGTTCAAAAAATAGGATGTATTTTTATTATTTATTTAGGAGTAATATTTCTAAATTCTAGTGGTGATTTAGAAAATACAAACAAAACTATGCGCGTAAATAGTTTTGTTTCAGGATTAACAATAGCAATTCTCAATCCAAAAGTGATTATTTTTTTTAGTTCAATATTTAGCCAATTTATAAATAATAATACAACTTTGGAAAAAATTATTATTTTTACTTCCATAGCAACTTTAATAGATTTTATTGTATATTCGTTGATAGTAATTTTTATAACATTTGCTGTAAAATCGAAAACAATTTTCGAAAACCTGAAACAAATTAACAAATTTTCAAGTTGTACATTAATAATGTTAGGGATTATTTTATTTATAATTGTCTAAAAAAAGACCCCTTGGTGTTTAACCAAGGGGGTTATGACTAACTCATAGTTAGCATTAATCTAGTGAACAGAAGTTTCTGCATTTTTGCTCTTTTAACTTTTTGAAAAGCTTTTAGAGCAGAATTATGCACGTTTGTTACAACACGACCTCTGCTAGATTTTTGAACAGTCTTCAACATATCAAATACCTCCAATAAGATATTTGAACTTTTGACGCATGTTCAATGCGAGTCTTTTAATCCATGACTTATGGAGGGCTTTTGACTCATGCCCTATGAGGGTCTTTATAGCCATGACCCATGGTTCTTTTAATATACCAGATTTATAGAATAATTATCAACATTTATTATATTAGATCGCTTTACAGGCGGTGCCCGGATTCGAACCGGGGTATAACGGTTTTGCAGACCGTCGCCTTACCGCTTGGCTACACCGCCATTAAAGAACTATTATTTATACATTAAAAATGTTTTTTAGTCTATTTCCTATTAAAAAATATAAGAAATTATTCGTATACTTTAAGCTCGTTGTATAAAGCGTCTCTTTCAACTGGCAAATAGCCTGCATCTTTAATCATCTTTACAAAAAAATCTCTTGTATGACCAATTTCAGATTTTGCACCTGCATCATGGATAATTTTTTCAGAAACTATTGTTCCATCAGCATCGGATACACCATAATGAAGAGCAACCTGGGCAGCTTTTTCGCCAAGCGTGATCCAATATGCTTTTATGTATGGAAAATTATCTAAATATAATCTAGCAAGAGAGTGGACTTTTAGATCATATGAAAAAGGAAAAGGTTTAACTTTACTTAGTCTTGTATTATATGGTTGAAATAAAACTGGAATAAAAGCGAAAAAACCATTTGTATCATCCTGTAAATCTCTTAAACGAGAGATATGGTCAATAACATCATTATAGGATTCAAGATGTCCGTATAAAATTGTAGCATTGGAGGGCAAACCTTGTTTGTGTGCTTCACGGTGAATTTCAAGCCATGAATCACCTGTAGTTTTAGGAGTACAAATTTTTTTTCTAATTTCGGGTGAAAAAATCTCTGCACCACCTCCAGGTAATGCATCAACGCCAGCAGTCATTAATTCTGAGATTACTTTTCCAATACTTTTACCAGATATTTGTGAAAACCAGTCTATTTCAACAGCTGTAAACGCTTTAATGTGTGCATCGGGTGCAGCTTTACTTACTTCTTTTACAATTTCCAAATATTTCTCAAATTCCCAATCAGGGTGTAATCCACCAACAATATGAATTTCTTTTAGCTCATTACTTACAAGAGAAAGGATTTTTTCCATACTCATTTCATAAGCATCAGAATGCCCTTTTGGTTTACCAAATGCGCAAAACTTACATGATATGGCACATACGTTTGATGGGTTTATATGTCGATTGACAACAAAATAAACTTTCTTTCCATGCATTTTCTCTTTAACTGATGATGATAAAATTCCTAAGGAGTTTATGTCCTGAGTTTCCATTATAGCTTTAGCATCATTAAAATCTAACCTTTCTTCAGCAATAAGCTTATTTTTTATTTTTATGAGATTTTGATCAAAACAAAGACTTTCGAACCCATTTAATAATTTTTCCATTTTTTGTTCACCATATTTTTTACATCTTCATTCATATCTATTACATTAGGGTACCAATCTTTAAATGTTGCATCTATTACAACTTGTCCTTTAAATGTAACTGAGGATTTCTCGACTGCCACATCTTTAAAATACATGTCAATTGATGGATCAAACCTAGTAAAAATTCCCCACAACATTTCTACATTTGAAAAAATTTCAACATCATCACTAACAATAAAAATAAATTTAAATTCCTTTAACAAATCATTATTTTTAATTCCTGAAATGGCTTCAATTTTATCAATATTTATTTTTATTATAATTATATTTTTATTTATGACTCTATAATCTGAAATAAAGTTAATTTTTTTTCTGGGATCTTCAATTTCTGGAACTTTAAAAGCATCATATGGGAGTTTTTTCCCCTCACCAATACAGTTAAATCCTACTTTACTTCCAACATTCATTTTTCCACTTGTAAAATCAAGCGTATCCAAGGGTGTGGTTTGGATTAGTGTTAAATCTTTTTGGGGATCAAAGTTTTCACCTAAGTATCCAAATACTTCAATGATGTCTCTTGAGTTTACAAATTTGGGAACAGTTATTATACATTTTGTAAGTGATAACTGCCCAGTACCCCAGATTGACATCATGGCTTTAACAGCATTTTTTGGATATCTCTCATCAACTGACAAAACTAATAAATTATGAAAACCTGCTTCATAATACGCCCATAAATCTTCAACTTCTGGATTTACTAAACTTATTAACGGACCAAATATATCTGTAGCAGCCATACCAAGATACATATCTTCTTTGGGTGGTCTGCCAACAACAGTAGCAGGAAAAATTGGATTATTTTTTCTAGTAATTGATTCTATTTCTAAATAAGGAAACTGGGATTCCATTGAATAGTATCCAAAATGATCACCAAATGGTCCCTCTAGCTTTGTTCTACCAAGAGGAACTTTTCCTTCTATTATAAATTCTGCATTGGCGGGTACCATTATTTCTGAAAACTTAGATTTTACTAAATTAATTTTTCTATTTTTTAAAAAAGCAGAAAATAAGACTTCATCGATATTTTCTGGAAGTGGCGCTATTGATGAGAAAATTAGTGCAGGATCTCCACCTAAAACAATTGAAACTGGTAATGAGGTGCCAATTGATGACGATTCATGATAATGCGCTGCTCCTCCTTTGTGAGGATGCCAATGCATTCCTAAGGTCTTATCATCAAATTTCTGCAATCTATACATACCCATATTTCTTTTTTTATTTATAGGGCTTTCGGTAATAGTTAAACCTAATGTTATGAATCTGCCTCCATCCTCTGGCCAACATTTTAGGATTGGTAAAGAGTCTAGATTATCACCACCTTGAACTTGTTGACAATCTGCATTATAAGCAATTTTTTTTGAACCAAAATTTAAACCTCTTTTAATAAAAGGTAAAAACTCCATTAGTGTTGATAATTTTGGTGGTACTGCCTTTTGCGCAAAATTTAATAGTTCTTGGCCTAATTGTTTTGGGTCACATCCTAAGGAAAGATCCATTCTTTCTTTTGTTCCAAATAGATTAGCGACAAGTGGATATTTTGATCCTTTAACATTCTTGAATAGTAAAGCAGGTCCATTTTCCTCAATTGTACGAGAACATATTTCAGTTATTTCAAGTTCAGGGTCAACCTCTGAATTAACTATTTTCAGATCTCCTATTCTGTCAAGAAACTTTAAATATGATTGTAAATCATCAAAATTTTTATTACTCATCCTTAATCTTTTCAGTTCTCCATCCCTTATCGGGGTGAACACCTATAAGACTTAAGATTTTTTCAGAAAAAGTATTTTCCATATCTTTTATGGAGGACTCGCCCATATATACCCCAGGGGAAATAGGTGCAATTATTGCTCCAGCTTTAGATAATTTAAGAGCATTTTCTAATGTAATGGAATCAAGTGGAGTTTCTCTCAAAGCTATGATCAACCTTCTTCTTTCTTTTAACGCAACTTGAGCCATCCTTGTAATTAAACTATCTGAAATTCCAGACGCTATTTTATTAAGTGTAGAAATTGAACAGGGTATAATAACTAGAGAGTCAAAATAATTACTGCCTGAAGCAAAAGGAGAAGCTAAATCACTATCAGAGAAGGTATTATCTACCATTGATCTAAGCTCCTCGAATTTAAGCCCTAATTCTTCGTGCATAACACGCTTTCCCCATTTAGAAGCTACTAGATATTTCTCTGAAGGACATTTTTCAATAAGGTTTACAGCAAAGTTTGACCCTGATGCCCCGGTTATTCCTATTATAGTTCTCATATATTAAATATATCCGATATTGTTAATAATAAAATTAGAAATCCTATGTATGAGTTGTATCTAAAAAAATCGAAATTACCTTTATTTGAAAAATATATTTGAGAGATGAAGTTTATCAGAATAAGTAAAATAATAGATTTTCCAAAAATTGATCTATCAAAAACAATAGTTTGATAATGCGATAATAAAAATATAGCGAGAATAAATGATATGAAAGAAATTAATATTGCTCTTTTTTTTCCAAAATATGAGGGAATTGAAAATATTTTATTTTTTATATCAGATTCATAATCTTGTAGAGCATATAAAATGTCAAATCCACTTATCCAAAAAAAGGTAAAAATTGACAGTGGAAGTATATCAAAAATATTTAAAGTTGAACAATCATAAACGTAAAATCCCGCTAATGGGGATAAAGATAGAACTAAACCCAAGAAATGATGACATAGGTATGTAAATCTTTTTAAAAAAGGATAAATATAAAATAGTATTATAGGTATAGGAATTAAATATAAAGTACTTTTGCATAAAATTAATGAAGGGATTATGAATATTGAAAAAGATAAAATAAAAAAGCTTATTAAAAATTTATTTGAAGTTTTTCCAGATGGAATAGGCCTTGATAATGTTCTTGGGTTTTTTTTATCAATTTCTCTATCAGTATATCTATTAAATATAAAGGCTATATTCCTAGCTCCAAAACTTGCAATTGTAATAAGAAGTAAATCTATAAAAATAAACTCTTTTGAAGTAAATAAATATCCTGAAAAAATTAAGGGCAGCACAAAGACTGTATGAGAAATTGTAACTAAATCGAAAGCTAACCTAGTATTTTTGAAGTTAAACATTAAAATATAGTAACAAATTTATTGATGGTGATATATGCATACCGAAACAATTAATAAAATTAAATCTGCACTCAGTGATGATAATGCAACCTTAATTAATAATGAATTATCAGAAAGAAATGCAGCTGAAATTGCCAGTATAATTATTAGTTTTTCACAAAATGATATATGTAGAGTATTAAAGTCTTTGAGTAGTGAAAATCTAGCTGAAATAATACTTGAACTGCCAGAGGACATTAGGACTGGAGTTTTAGATGAACTAGATAATAAATCTATATTAAGTGCAATAGAAAACCTTGAATCTGATGATGCTGCTGATTTAATATCAGATTTGGAAGATGAAAAAAGTAAAGAAATTTTAGAAGATATGAATCCACAAGATTCATCTGAAGTTCAATCGTTACTTCAATATGATCCTGAATCTGCAGGAGGAATAATGCAAACAGAATTAGTTCAAGTTAAAGATAGTTCATTAATAAAAGATGCAATCAATTGGATTAGAATTATAGCTGAAGATGTTCCTGATTTTTATCTGATTTATGTTACAAATGAAAATGATAAATTGGTAGGTACGGTTTCATTAAAGGCATTAGTCCTAGCGACTCCTTCATCTGAAATAAAAAATATTATGGAACCAATAGTGATAAGTGTAGAGCCCGAAATTGATAGAGAGGATGTTAGTAAAATTTTTTCCGATTATGATTTGGTTTCATTACCTGTAATTGATAAAAATCAAAGATTAATAGGGAGAATAACTTCTGATGATATTCTAGATGTTGTTAATGAAGAAGCAGAAGAAGACCTTTTTGCATTAGCTGGTATTAACGAATACAATCATCCAATTTATTCAGGAATTATATCCAAAACAAGGTCGAGACTACCTTGGCTAATTGTTACTTTGATTGGAGAACTAATAATAGCATACATAATTGCTATGTACTTCCAGCCTACTTTGGAAAAGTTTATTTTATTAGCTGCTTTTATGCCCGCGGTTATGGCTACTGGGGGAAGTGTGGGAATACAAACTTCAGCTATTGTAATTAGAGCTTTAGGTACTGGAACAATAAATGTTGCTCAAACTTTCAAAGTTATATTATCAGAACTCAAATTATCTTCAATTTTAGGAGTTATATGTGGATTAGTAGCTGGATTAACTGGTTATTTTTTAACAGGTACTAAACAAGCAGGTATTGATTTCTTTAAAGTAATTTTTTTATCCTTATCTGCTGCTTCATTGATGTCTGCTTTTTTTGGAGCATCGTTTCCGATTCTGCTAGATAAAATTAAATCTGATCCTGCCAATGGTTCTGGGCCGTTTGTAACTATGGCTAATGATTTATTCTCAGCAATTGCTTATCTCTTAATCGCATTATTAATAATGTAACTATGAGTGAAAAAACTGAAGCATTAATAATTTCTAAAGAAGAGTCAGGAGACTCAAGTTATGTTGTGACTTTTTACTCAAAATTATTTGGAAAAATTAATTTGTTTGTAAAAAGTGCAAGAACCAGTAAGAAAAGATTTCAAGGTAAATTAGAAATTGGTAATTTGTATGATATAGAATTTATAAAAGCTAAAAAACTTGGCTCTCTAGATTCACTTATAAAAATCGACATTAATGATGAAAATAGATTTATTAATTTTGATAAGGATATTTCTATTTTTCAGGCTTTAATTTTAGAAGCAATAAATAAATTTGAAATAAATGAGCAGCCTAATTTAGAAATATATGAGGTTCTAAAATTCTTTAGTCTAAATATTAACTCTCGTGAGAAAATAAAAAAAATCAAAATAGCTATTAAAACTTTAAATAAATACTTAAAAATTCTTGGTATCCAACCATCAATTAAAAAGTGTTACAAATGTAAGAAAAATATGACTTTAATAAAATATTTTGATCTAAAAAATGGAGGTAGTGTATGTTTAAAATGTAAAAGTAATAATAATTCTTCAATATTTAATCTAAAAAGCCCAATAAATATAAAAAAACTAGGTAATAATTATGAATCTTTGGAAATACTTCTTTTCCTGATATCAAGGTTTTGTGAATATCATTCTGGAAAAATATTCAATTCTGTTAAATACTTAAGGACAACATGAAAAATATTTTAGGTTTTAAATTTTCAGGGATAAATTGTGGTTTAAAGAAATCTAAGAAAAAGGATTTGGGATTAATAATGTCATCTGAAAAATGTATATCACATGCTGTCTTCACAAAAAACAAAATCTTAGCTGCCCCGCTAATAGTTTCAAAAAAAACTATAAAAAATAATGGTATATATGGAGTAATTGTTAATAGTGGAAATGCCAATGCATGTACAGGCATAAAGGGAATAAAAGCTGTCGAAAAGACAATCAATAAAGCAGCAGATTTTACAAATTTAAACAAAAATAATTTTTTTGTTTCTTCAACTGGAATTATTGGTATACAACTTGATGTAAATAAAATTACCGATAATTTTGATAGATTATTTAATAATCTTCATGTAAAAAATGTTAAAGATTTTGCGGAAGCAATAATGACAACCGACAAATATTATAAAATAAAAAAAAGCGAAATAAATATTGGTACAAAAAAAGGTTCAATAATAGGTGTTGCAAAAGGTGCGGGAATGATACATCCCAACATGGCAACCATGCTTTGTTATTTGTTAACAGATATTAAATTTGATACAAAAACATTCAAAAATTTTATAAATAGAGCTGTTGATTCAACATTTAACTGTATAAGTGTTGATGGAGAAATGTCTACTAATGACACTGTATTAGGATTATCAAATGGTTTGCTTGGAAATAAAAAAATAAATGATAAATCCCCGCAAGCAAATAAAATCTATAAATCCATTGAAAATATTTTTTATGGATTATCAAAAGATATAGTATTAGATGGGGAAGGCTCAACTAAAATTTGTAAAATTATTGTTAAAGGTGCAAAAAACTCTAAAGATTCAAAAAAAATTGCAAAAAATATAGCAAATTCATTGTTATTTAAAACCGCATTATTTGGGTCTGATCCAAATTGGGGAAGAATAATATCAGCTGTTGGTTCAACTCAGATTAAATATATTGATCAGAATTCCATAGATATCTATATTGGCGATAAATTAATAGTGAAAAATGGTCTGGGTCTAAAGTTATCAAAAAAAATAAATCAAATAATGAGAAAAAAAGAAATTAAAATAAAAATTGACTTAAAAAAAGGAAATTATGAATCTTTTATGTTAACAAATGATATAGGACATGAGTATATTAAAATAAATTCACTATATACTACTTAAAGCTTATCAAAAATTTCAGATAAATTTACAAAATATTTATATAAAAAATTTAAGAAAAATAGGCCTAAAATAATTAAAAAAATATATCTAAAATTCATATCAATAACCTGGGTGGATGACGGGAATTGAACCCGCGACCCTCGGAACCACAAACCGATGCTCTACCCCTGAGCTACACCCACCATTAAAACGCGCCACGAGGGATTCGAACCCCCGACCTACGGATTAGAAGTCCGTTGCTCTATCCAGCTGAGCTAGTGGCGCTTTATTTATTCGAATTAAAAAAACGAATAATCAATGTAAATTACACTAGCTTTATATTTTTGCAAATTATTTAATAAAAGAATTATTTATCATAGATAACGGCTTTTTTCTCAGAGAAAAAAATAGATTTTGTAATAATATAAATTAATGCAAGTAATGATATTTGTTCAACTACCATTGAGGATAGTTTTAAGATAGCAAAATCAGCAGATATAAACCTTACAAGCCAACTAGAGGCAATATCTAACAAACAAGCTGTAAAAGAGATTATAATGATCCATATTTTAGTTATGTTTGAGAGATTGCTAAACAACATTAAATGATTTAATGTAAGGAGAATTATACCCATTGCAAAAAGATGGAAATGAGTTTCTTCAACTATTGATCCATAACTTTTAGGCTGTCTAAAAGTTTCAGGGTTACCGAGGTAGTAATTGATTATTTCTTGTATTGTGAAGCCTATTTTTGTCATGAAAAGAAAATTTGTAACAATTAAACCGATGAAAAAAATCAATGAAAAAAGAATTATTAATTTTAAAGCAAAATTTTTATTTAAATCTTTGGTCACGAAAAAGCGCATATTATAACCTTAATCGTATATAAAAGAATTTACATTTGCAATTCTTCTTATGGCTTTAGTTGTTTCGTTATAGGATATTGTAGAATTAGAAACTCTCATGACTTCACTTGTATTTGGCATTTGTTGTGATTTTTTATTAACAAATTGTTTAAGCCATGGCTGTGTCATTATATATTCTTCAGGTTCATAAAAAGCAATAACTTCTGCTGATTTCATTTCACCATTTGTTTTAAAAACAATAAACATTGTTTGAGTTCTGGTTCTGAGCTTATGTGTAATCAAATATGCCGTATATACTCTTTGACCATTTTTACTTGCCTCATAATAGCTGAATATTCTATTTGAAAATTTTGATTCAGCTTTAGCTGATAATTTTTCAATATTATCATTAGATAAAAATAGTTTTTTATTTTTTATTTCATATCCTGGAAAATATTTGTTAAGAGCATCTTCCACACTAAGCTTTACGTTGCTTGCAGCAGGTAAAGAAATTAAAACAAAGATTAAAAAATATCTAAACATATTAATAATATAACTAGCTTCTTATAAAGTGCTATCTGCTTTAAGGCTTTAATGTCGGTGACCAATCGACGAGGGTGAGAGAGCTGGGCAGATAGCACTCGGGTAATATATTATGCGTATATTTCAGTCACTATTAGAATATCCATCCTATACCAAGGTTGTATTGAGTATAATCATTGTTTGAACCTGGATTAGTATGTCTCAATGCATCAGCCTTTAATACAACGTTTGCTATTGGCTTAACGGTTAAACCGTAATTCCAATATTGTAGATCTTGGTAACTTCTATTTGCAGTTGCGCTTGAATCAGTTTTCTTATGAAAATTTAAATTTTCATATCTGAAAAATGGTGCAACATACCAACTAGAACCAATCATATGGCCCATGTCTTTTGCAATTTCATAATAATAACCAACTTGCTTTGTTCCAAATTTAGTATTTGCAGCACCAGTTATATAAGCATTAAATCTATCAATGTTAGTAAGTTTGTGATTTGTATATAAAGCTCTATATTCAAATCCCATTGCTTCACCCATTATATAGATTGTTCGCCATTCAGCTCTTGAAGCTGGATCATTCATATCATATGCAGAAGCAGTTGTACCTGAAGGTTGTATGCTACCTCTATAATAAGAAGCACCTACTACCAATTTTTCACTATAATTATATTTTAATGAACCTGTAATAGCTAATTCGTTTGCAGTTGATGAACTACCTTTACTTCTAAAACTTTTATTAGTATTACCTTTAGCACTTGTTCCAGGATTTTTTAGAGATGTAAGATAATAAAGCTTATACTCAAGCTTTTTCCCTTCTGTTTCTCCAAAAAGACCTACACCAACTTCTCTATTGGTTGTTGGTAACATAGTAGTTTCAGTTTGAGGTCTGTAAACTCCATGGAAAAGTGTTGGCTCATGAAGTTCATTAATAATACCCGTTGGTAAAAGCAACAAACCTGCACGAAAACCTAGAAGACCATTCATATTCTTTGGCGTGTAATCTAAATATCCAAATTCTAAGAACGCTTCATCACCATGCTCAAATTCAAGCTCGGTGTTTAACGACCATTCATCTGTAAATTTATAACCTATATAAAAAACACCTCTATAAGCATCGGTTTGGTCAGTTTTTTGTTCAGCTGAATAAAACTTACCAACAATTTCACCATAACCACCGATAGACAAACCAGATGATGTGTTATATACCTTTGATGCTGCAGGACCAAAACCATACTGGGATCCTATTTCACCACCAAATCCTCCCCTTTTCAGTTGCTCTAACTCTTCTGAAAGAATATCAACTCTTTCTTCTAGAGTTTGAGAGAAACTGGCTAAAGGAAGGGCAATAAGAATAAGAATTATTAAAAATAATTTATTCATTTAACCTACCTCCTGTAAGTAGATATTATGGATATGTGACATCCACAATGTCTTTAAATATATATGAAGTATTTATAAAATCAAGGATATAAATGAAAAGTATTTGACTTGTAATTTTTCTAAGATAAATTTATGGATAATGGAGGTCCATAATATGATAAAATTAAAAAAATTTTTGACTTTAACTGCTCTTATTCTATTTCTTAGTCCTTTAAAATCAAATGCTGATTTTGAACCTTTAAAAGTTCAAATTGAAAAATTTCAATCCATATTGTCTGAAAATGAAAACATTAGTAAAGATTATTTAAAAGAAAATTTAGAAATATTAATGGATAAAGCATCATTTATTGAAAATCAAATTGCCTCTTCTGATATTAATACAGATCTAGCCCTTTTGATGAAAAAATATGTTGATAAAAATTCAAATGATTCAGTAAAATCAAAGGAATTAAGCTATTGGATTAAACATTTATACGATGATTTAGATCTGTTTAAAAAAATGGGAATAACAGGTTAGTTATAAAACTTAAATATATACTGTTTGCTTTCTTTATATTTACATTTTCCTCATATTCTTCGGAATATAAAAGAAGTTTTATATTCTGGGGGACTAATTTTGACATATTGATTAAATCTGATCTAGAAACCAACAAATTAGACAAAATTACAAATAATGCAATCGCTATTTTAAATCATTTAAATAACATATTTAATAATTACGATTCAAGTTCTGAATTATCTAAATTTAATTTATCAAAAAAAAATATTAAAACTGAAATATCCCCTGAATTTAATGAGCTTTTAAAAATCTCAAAAAAGTATAATTCATTTTCAAAAGGTTTTTTTGATGTGACTTTTGGCAAAATAACATCGCAATTAAATTATAATAATGTGAATGTAGCTGAACAGGAACCAATAGAAAATAATCAATGCGGGGGATGGAGTAATCTAACTTTTGATTATGATAATTTTTTTATTTCAAAAAAAATAGATTGTTTGGAAATTGATTTTGGTGGAATAGCTGAGGGATATGCTCTCAAGAAAATTATAGATATGATGCAAAAAGAAGGTGTCGACGATGCTTTAATTAATTTTGGTGGAAATATTACCAGTATCTCCAAAAATCATAAATGGAAGACTTATATTAATGAGCCTTTGAAAGAAATTAAGCCATTTAAAGAAATCAATTTAAATAATCAATCTATTTCAACTTCATCTCTTTATGGAAAGTTCATTAATTATAAAAGTGGCAAACTATCTCATATTATCAATCCGAAAACAAAAAAGTTAAAGGAATATCAAAATCTATCTGTTTCTGTAATTTCTAATAATCCAATATATTCAGATGCACTATCTACTGCCATTATATCAATGAGTGTTAATGAAATGCTAGAATTTATAAGAAAAAATAAAATTAAAGCAATAGTTTTGAAAAAAATGGGCGACAAAAAAACAGAAATAATTTATAAAACTAAAGGTTTATAAATCGGGGTGAGAGGGCTCGAACCTCCGACCCCCTGTTCCCAAAACAGGTGCGCTACCAGCTGCGCTACACCCCGATTAAAGAATCAATTATACATTTATAACAAAAAACGACAACATTTAAAGCTTGGATTGAAAAAACTCTTCATTAAATTTAAAAATTTTAGAATATTCCTTGTCTAAAGATATCAAGTCTATGTGCTTACCTGTTTCTATTAACCTTCCATTATGTAGAATAAGTATTTTATCTTCATCTCTAATTAGGTTGAGTCTGTGTGCAATTAATATTGAGGTTTTAGATTTGATATTTTCTAAATAATCCTTAATATCCTTTTCTAAATCTAAATCAAGATTTGATGTTGCCTCATCAAGTATTATTACATGAAATGGTTTTTCAAGTATTCTTTTGACATTACTAACCTGTTTTTCACCTACTGATTTAACCGATGTAATACTATTAATATTCTCATCGTCTAAAACTATATTAAACAATGGTGTATCTTGCATTATCACAGAAAAATTTTTTCTAATTGAATGGAAATTATAATTTTTCAAAGGTATATCATCAATTAGTATCTCACCTTTTTGAGGTTGATAAAAACCCAAAAGTAAATTTATTATTGTTGTTTTTCCTGAACCTGTTGATCCAAGCAATAATATAGAATCCCCCTTTTTAATTTCCAGATTAAAGTCTTTCAAAACCCAATTATCATCCTTATATGAAAACCAAACATTATTGAATTTTATGGATTTAAAATCACTTGGAAAAATTTTTTCGCCATATTCTTCTCGATTCACTTGAACTATTTCATATAAATTTTCACTAGCAGCTAAAGCAGATTGCAAGATATTATATTTATCAGCCAAGTCAAGAATTGGTCTAAAAATCATCCTTAAGAAAAACAAGATTGCAAGTAATTCCCCAACCGACAAATTACCAGATATTATCTCCCTACCCCCAAACCAAATAATAGCAGCGGTAGAGAAGACCGACATAAACTCTATAAATGGGCGGAAAATTGCAAATGTATACATTTGTTCCATATTTGCTTCAAAATTTTCATTACTTAATTTTTCAAATCTTGTGAAATTTTGCTCAGATTTATTGTAAATTTTGAGAAGGTTAATTCCTCTAATTGATTCATTTATAAAAGAATTTAATTTTGCGATTGTTAATCTTAGCTTTGTATAAACCCTTCTTAGCCTTTTTCGATATAAAAAAGCGAAGCATATAATACTTATTGTTATACAAATCATCAAAAAGGTAAGGGTTGAATTATAATTGAACATCACATAAACAATTCCAAATATAACCAATATGTCTTTAAGAAACTGAACTAGCACATTAGTATAAAATTCATTGAGTGCATTTACGTCATTTGTTACTCGAGTGGTTATTCTTCCAACGCTTTGCTTATCAAAAAAGTTTTGTGGGAGAAGTAATACGTGATCAAAAACACTATCTCTTATATTACGCATTATTTTTTGTCCAGTAATATTTAATATATAGCTAAATATTGAACTAAAAATAAAGACGCCAAATATTAGCAAAAGAACATAATAGGAATGATTTTTAATACTATTTAATGAAGATTTTGATTCAACAATACCATCAATAACCTGCTTAATATTTATTGGTATTAACAATTCAAAAGATGCAACTATCAACATTGCAAAAAATGCTAAAACGATCCAAAGTTTAAATGGTTGGGCAAAGCTAATTAACCAGAACAAAATATTTTTATCTTTTGGACTTTTATGCATTCGAATTACCTGGCAATATTTTTTGTATATTTAAGAGTTCTCTGAATAACCCTTTGTTTTCATTAAGTTCTTTAGAATTCCCAGATTCAACAATTTTCCCAGAATCTAAAACTAAAATATTATCCATAGAATAGATTGTGGAAATTCTTGAGGATATGATTATTAAAAATTTTTCTTTAAATTCTTTTTTTAAATTTTTAAGTATTTGTAATTCTGTGTCTACATCTAAAGAGGATAATGTATCATCAATAATTAAAACCTCTGGTTCTTGATATAGTGCCCTTGCTATTGAAAGCCTTTGTCTTTGACCACCTGATAAGCTTACACCCCTTTCACCCACTAGCTCATCTAAGCCTTTATCTAAATTTTTTAAATCCTTAATAAAGCCACTAATTTCAAGACATTTCAAGACCTTATTATCATTATCTTCATTTGTAAAGAAAGTAACATTATCTTTTATGGTTCCAGTAAATATTACTGGATTTTGGGGAACAAATAGTACTTTCTCTCTTATTGAATCTTTATTAATATTGTTAATCTCTATGTCATTAAAATAGATATTTTTTGAATACATATTTTTTAAAATTAGATTTGCTATTGAAGTCTTTCCTGACCCAGTCTTACCTGTAATGCCTAATGACGAACCACGGGAGATATTAAAATTTAAATTTTCAAGAATTTTTTTATTATTTTCTAGATAATCGACTTTATTAAATGATATTGTTTGAATTAAACCGATTTCATTTAAATCTGATTCGTCAATCTCAGAATTTTGTAAAATTATTGAATTAACTCTTATTAAACATGCGTTCCCTCTCTTTAACCAATCAACTGCTAAACCCATTGCAACAACTGGCCAACCCAGCATTGTTAGATAAACCATTAAAGATGAGAATTCTCCAATTGATATTTCATTTTGATATACCATCTTGCTGCCAATAAAAATAAAAATAAAAATTGAAACACCTGTAAAGAAAGTTATTAATGGTTGATAGCCAGCCCAAATTTTAACTAAGCTTAAATTAACCTTCTCATATTCTCTACTTTTTGTTTTAAAATTATTTAATTGATCTTTTTGGACATTTAAAGATTTGATTACACGAATAGAATATATAATTTTTCTTGCTTCTTCTGTTAATTTTGAAAAAGAAGCTTGAACATTTATAAATAATGTTTCAATTAAATCTCCATATTTTAATATTAAAACTCCCATTATTATGAAAGGTATTGAGGCATATAACGTAAATATTGGAGAAATAAAAAACATCGAAATAAATATAAAAGTCAACAAAACAATCCCATCATATGCAACAACAATTCCAAAACCACAGGCCATTTTAATAGTCTCAATGTCATTAACACCTCGTGCCATGAAATCTCCAATTGTATTTTTCTCATATGATTCTTTAGGTAATTTTTGAATCTTACTAAAATAGTTATCCCTTAGAGTTTTTTCTATTCTTCTAGATGTTCCTAAGAGGAAAAACCTCCAAACAAATCTAAAAATTGCCATTATAAATCCACATATAATTAGATAAAATGCGCTGTTGTTAATAATATCAATAATTTGCTTCGATTCATCAGATGAGTATATAGCATCAATAACATTACCAACTAAAATCGGTACAATAAGTTGCATCATATCTACCATTGTTAATCCGATGATTCCATAAAATATATTTTTTTTATGATTTTTTAATAAAGAATATAAATTTTGCTTTTTCATTTTTACCTAATTAAAATATAAATCTATTTTTCATTATAAATGAAATAATTGACAAAAAAGAAAATAAGGGTTTAACTAGGAAAGAACAAAAAGAGTGTATAAGGGTTTAACTAGAAAAATGGATTTAGGTATTGCTTTACCAATTATTGCAAATATTGATATAGATAATCAGCTCAAAATTGCAATAAAGGCTGAACAGCTTGGCTTTAAGTCAGTTTGGGCAAGTGATCATATAATAATTCCACAAGAATGGAAAGGTAGATTTTCTGATATTTTTCCTGATCCGTTTATAATGCTTACCGCTATATCTCAAAATACATCAAAAATTACTCTTGGTACAAGTGCTATTATATTGCCTTATAGGAACCCTATAATTGTAGCCAAAATGCTTTCTACCTTAGATAATTTATGTAACGGTAGGTTAATCTGCACAGTAGCTCCCGGGTGGATGAAAGAAGAATTTGATATTTTGGGTGTTCCTTATGAGGGAAGAATTCCTAAAACCGAGGAATTTATCAAAATTCTTAAAAATTTATGGAGTGAGAATCCAGATCCTTTTGAGGGAGAATTTTATACATTCAAGAACGTTTCATTTCAACCAAGACCCATGCAAGATAAATTACAAATATGGATGGGTGGAAATGCTGATGGAGCCATTCAAAGAGCAGTGGATTATGCTGATGGTTGGCAGCCAATATGGTTTGGTCCCGAAGAATTAAAAAACAAAATATTTTATTTAGAAAAGTATGCTGACGAAAAGAAAGTAAATATTAACAGGGAAATTTATAATATATCTTTGAGAAATAGAATACTATTTACAAGTGATAAAGATAACGGTAATAATCCTGATACCGCGTTAATTGGACAAAAAAATGAAGTATTTGATAAAATACTTGCATATAAAGACTTGAGAATAAAAGAAGTTGTTTTAGATTTTATATCACCTAATATTGATGAAATTTTAGAAACAATGGAAATTGTAGGAAACGAACTTATTCCAGAGCTTTAATTTTCTAATCTTTTTATTAAGCCACTCCAATATTTATGCCAATATGAGTCCTCTATTTGTGTTTTTAACTCCTTTTTTGCGTATGTAATTGCATCATCTTTACTTTCTGTATAAAGTTCCAACTGTTTAGCAGCTGAATCGAGCTCGTCTTCAGAAATTTCTATGGAATCCAAAACATCACTAACAAATTTACCCATTTGAATTAACGAATCATTTAGCTGAGTTTTATTTTTATCTATCTCATCTGATAAAGATCCAACGTCTTTTCCTAATAAATCTTTAGCTTGGGAAACTCTTGTCAAATAGTCCTCCACAGACTTAACATTTCTGATAGCATTTTGTAATTCTTTTACTAAGCTCGTCAATTGCCTTGAATCAGACATATTATTTTGGATATCTTTACTTTTGGTTAAATCTCCCATTTCACACCTCTATTAAATAATTAATTATTTAGTTTCAAAGATAATTATACCTGGCTTATTTTTTATATATTCTAAAAAATCCTCATCAATAACTTTCATATATTTACTTTTACTAGATGCATGCCTAAATATAGCATTCCCTTCTTTATCCCACAAAAGAAACCCCACATGTGATACATCAAGCCCTATCCTATCTGATACAATTCCAACTATATAATGATTTTTAGAACCTTTTAAATCCGAAATAATTTTTGTGGCTTTTTTAAAAGATAAATAATTAATATATTTTTCTTTAAGGGGAATTCCTTCTAAATATTTTTCTGTTTCGTTTTTTTTATTTAATGTCTTTTTCTCTTTTAAATCTGCTCCTTCAACTTTACTAACCCCTAAAAAATTAATCCAGTCAGTAAAAAAATGATTTCTACTATAAAAGTCTACTTCACCTTTATAATACCTATACTCTCTAACTTTATTTTTGAATTCTTGATAATTATTTGAATTTGCTAATGCGTGTACATATTCTACATAAGTAAAACAATCAAGTTTATTCAGATCAATTACAAAAACTTCATCTTTTTTTTCTGAACCAATTAAAACATTACTTACATACGGGATTCCAACTAGTGCCTTTGAATATTTATTATATTTTTCAAAATACGGTTCAAAATTATATGATTTAATCAAATTCTCAATTTCATTAACATCAAAGTGTTTTAAATTTGGATTTTCAGTAGAATTTATCTTTGTCGGTAAAACTGTAGAAAAAATAATAAAAATTAAAAAAATAACATTAAATGATAAATGATTTTCTTTTATAAATTTCATCAATAGCTTTATTAACCCCATAATTTGAAAGTTCTTTACTATTAGAAAATTGTACAGCAAGGTTTAGCATCGTGTCTATATCAGCACCATTAAAATCTTTCAATTTGTTTAAGCAATTCTTGTCACAATTATAAATAATTTCTTTATCTTTTATCTTTATTTGAAGAATCTCACTGACTTCATTTTTATCAGGCAAAGGAGTCTCTAATAATAAGTCAAACCTTCCGGATCTCAATAAAGATTTATCAATTTTTTCTATTTTATTTGTTGCAGCAAGAATTACCACATTATTTAATTCTGAGAAACCATCCAACTCTAATAAAATTTGACTTAAAATTCTGCTTGTTACTGAATCAGAGGACTTTTCTAAACTCGAAGAACAAATAGAGTCAATCTCATCAAAAAAAAGAATTGAGGGCGAGACCTGTCTTGCTTTATTAAAAAAATTTTTAATCAATTGTTCTGATTCCCCTAAGTATTTGGATAAAAGCTCAGGACCTTTTATCGATATAAAGTTCATACCACTATTATTTGCCAATGCTTTTGCGATCATAGTCTTACCGGAACCCGGAGGTCCATAAAGCATAATACCTTTAGGTAAAACTGAGTCAGATGAAACTTTTAGAGGGTCAATTATAACTTCTTCAAGGGTTCCCTTGATTTCTTTTAAACCACCAATCTCTTCCCATTTTACTTTTGGTGTTTCGACAAATATTTCCCTTATTGCAGAGGGTTGAATAGTTGATAATGCAGATAAAAAATTATCTTGATTTATTCTAATCTGATCAACTTCATCATAACTGATATCAGTCGCTCCAAGCAGTTTTTGAACTGAGTTTAGGGCCGCATCTTTGCAAACCATTTCAATATCAGCTCCGACAAAACCTGAGGATAAAGATGACAATAAATCAAAATCAATATCATCTTCTAGAGGCATTCCTCTGGAATGAATACTGAAAATTTCTTTTCTTCCTTCAAAATTTGGTGGATCTAAAAAAATCTCTTTATCAAACCTACCAGGTCTTCTTAAAGCAGAATCAATAGAATTTGGCAAGTTCGTAGCTGCTAAAACTATAATTTTACCTCTATCTTTTAACCCATCCATTAAAGCTAGCAACTGTCCAACAATTCTTTTTTCTACCTCGCCATGCACTCTATCCCGTTTGGGCGCAATTGCATCTATCTCATCAATAAACAAAATTGAAGGTTGATTATCTGCAGCAGATTGAAAAATTTCTCTTAGTAGTGCTTCACTTTCACCATAGAATTTACGAACAATTTCTGGTCCATTAACTATTTTAAAATTTACACCGCATTCATTAGCAATTGCTCTTGCTAGTAGTGTTTTACCTGTCCCGGGGGGCCCGGCTAATAGAATTCCTCTAGGAGCATCAATTCCTAGCCTATAAAATATCTCAGGATGCTTAAGAGGTAATTCAACTAAATCTTTAATTTTTTTTAATTGTTCGCCAAGACCACCAATATCATCATAAGACGTTATGTTTTCTTTGTTTTGCGAATCTACTCTTTTAATTTCAACTTTGGTTTTAGAATTTATAATTGAAGAACCAGAGGGTGCAAGAGCCATTACTTTAAAAGATTCAACTTTGCCTCCAGGCATGGTTGTACTAATGGAATCCCCAGAAGTTACAACTTGTCCGTCTATTTTGTTTAATAAAATTTTAGAATCATCATTGAATAACAGGGATTGTGAATTTGTAGGAGATAATACAATTTTTTTTGTTTTTTCTACATTAATTTTTTTTATAGTAACAAAATCATTTAAACTCATGTTTATGTTTTGACGAGTAATCCCATCAACTTTTATGTAGTTATTTTTTGTATCTGGTGAGGGCATTAAACGAATAGCTGATTTTCTTTTTCCAAAAATTTCCACAACATCAAGTGGCTCTATTCCAAGTTCTTGCATTAATGCGGTAGGAATTCTCGCAAAACCTTTACCTGAATCCTTTACACCTAAATCTTCTAGCTTTAATTTAATCGACATATTTCTTAATAGATTACCGATGGGTTATAATAGTTCAAGCAATAGTAGATTTAAAAAATAAATTTTTGGATGATATTTAACTTATAATGATCAATATAATTAAAGAAGATTTAAAGACAGCGATGAGAAATAAAGACAAAGTAAAAATTAATACTCTAAGGGGTCTTATTTCTATTTTTAATAATTCTGATTCAAAAAATGATGAATCTTTGATAACAAAAATTCTTAAAAAAGAAGCCAAAAAAAGGAAAGAAGCCATAAGTCTTTACAAGGAAAGTAATAGAAAAGATTTAATGGAAAATGAATTAAAAGAATTAAAAATTTTAGAATCATATATGCCAGAGCAAATTTCAGATGAAGAGTTAGAAAATAAAATAAATGAGTTGAGTAAAAAATTATTTAGTGATTCCAAACCAGAACTTGGTATATTAATAAAAAATTCTATTGAGAAATTGAGTGAATTTTCTGATAATGGAACTATTAGTAAAATATGTAAAAAAGTAATAGGAGCTAAGTAAATAATGGATTGGAATTTAAATGACTTATATAAAAATATAAACTCAAATAAAATTTCTGATGATTTTATAAAACTTGAAAAGCTTTCAATTAAATTTAATAAATCTTATAAAAATAAAATAAAAAATAAATCAAACCCAAAGACCGTACATAAAGCCATAGTGGAACTTGAGAAAATATATGAGGGTCTAGGTAAATTATCATCTTATGCTTCATTAAATTTTGCTGCCAATACAAACAATGAAAAGATATCTCAGTTTTATCAGTCAACTAGTGAAAAAGTCTCACAAATTAGAAAAAATCTCATCTTTTTCTTTATCGATTGGAATAATATTGATTCTAAAAATGCTAAGAGAATTTATGATACAAAAATTTTATTGAAATATAAAAATCTCCTTGAATCAGAAAGAAAATATAAACCATATATTTTATCCGAATCTGAGGAAAAAATTTTAGATCAAAAAGCGCTAACCTCATCTCGAGCTTTTAATAGACTTTTTGATGAAACTTTAAATAATATAATCTTCGATGTAAAAATAAAAGGAAAGAATAAAAAACTATCTGAGACACAAACATTATCTTTACTATATGATAAGGATAGAAAAATAAGAACCGAAGCGGCTAAGGGATTGACCAAAGGTCTGAATTCTGAAAAAAAATTAATAACCTTCATTTTTAATCAAATCCTAAGTGATTGCAAAATCATTAATGATCTTAGAGGTTACAAAAATCCTATAGACTCTAGAAATTTATCAAATGAAATAAACATAAAAACTGTAAATGCTCTTATTGCTGCATGTGATAAAAACAATTCTCTAGTTCATAGATATTATAAATTAAAGTCCAAAATCCTAAAAATTAAGAACTTCATGGATTATGATAGGTACGCACCCCTCGGTGAATCACAAAAAAAGTATACTTTCAAAGATGCAAAGAAAATCGTGCTTGATTCTTTTAGTTCTTTTTCGCCAGAAATGTCAAAAGTTGCATCTTTATTTTTTGATAAAAAATGGATTGATTTCAATATCAGAGATGGGAAACGTGCTGGCGCATTTAGCCATTCTTGTGTGCCCTCAGTTCATCCTTATATTTTAATGAATTTTACTGGTAAAATTAGAGATGTAACAACACTAGCTCATGAACTTGGTCACGGAATTCATCAATATCTCTCTAGAAAAAACGGATATTTTCAACAAAATACTCCTCTAACAACCGCTGAAACTGCAAGTGTTTTTGCGGAAATGTTGGTTTTCAACAAACTATTATCAGAATTAAATTCTCCCAAACAAAAATTATACTTAATTTGTTCGAAACTAGAGGATATTTTTGCAACAGTTTTTAGGCAAATAGTAATGACAAACTTTGAAATATCTATACACAGCAGAAGAAAACTTGGTGGTGAGCTCGCATCTGAGGAATTTGATAAATTCTGGGTTAATGCAAATAAAAAAATGTTCGGTAAATCAATTAAAATATCAGAATATTATAAAAATTGGTGGATGTATATTCCACATTTTATTCATTCCCCCTTTTATTGTTATTCATACTCTTTTGGGGAATTATTAGTTCATGGCCTTTTCGCCAAATATAATAAAGAGGGTAAAAGTTTTGTTAATAAATATATGAACTTACTTTCCTCTGGTTCAACTGAAATTCCAGAAAAATTAGTAAAAAAAGTTGGAATAGATCTAAATGATAGTAAGTTTTGGGAAAGTAGCATGTATTTAATGAAAGAACTTGTCATTAAAGCAGAAAAGCTATATAAACAAATCAACTAATGATTAAAATTTCCAACGGTACAAAGAAAGGATTTAAACTTAAAGTTCCATCAAGTGGCAATGTTCGACCCAAAACATCAAAAGTGAGAAAAATGATCTTTGATATAATTCAAGATGTGAATAATTATCATATTTTAGACTTGTTTGCCGGATGTGGTTCTTTAGGAATAGAAAGCTTGAGTATGGGAGCTAAATTTGTTACTTTTGTGGATAAGAGCAATATATCAACTAAATATATTAAAGACAATCTTATTAAATGCTCTTTTGAAAATAAGGCTGAAGTTATAAATAAAAGTTTTTCAGAAACAACTCGTCAATTAATTAAAAGAAATTATAAATATGATTTAATTTTTATTGATCCTCCATATGATTATTTTGATGAAAAAAGCTTAAATGGTATCATTAGAACTGCCTTAAAGCTTTTAGAAAATCAGGGTATTATAGTATGTGAGCATCCAATGGAAGAAAAAATTAAATTAGATGTTTCAAGTTATAGAGTAAAAAAATATAAAGATAAATATATAACATTTTGTGAGAAATAATGAAAAGGTCTGTAATATATCCAGGTAGTTTTGATCCATTAACTAACGGGCATATAAATATTATTAAACGCGCATCAAAGTCTTTTGATAAAGTTGTTGTAGCAGTAGCCGTCAACTCCAGCAAATCATCAATCATGAATATTGATCAAAGAGTAAAAGTGATAAAAAAAATATTTAAAAATAATAATAAAATTGTTGTTGATAAATTTGAAGGATTGTTAGTTAGATATGCAAACCAGAAAAAAGTTAAAACTATTTTAAGGGGAATGAGAACAGTTCAAGATTTTGAATATGAGTTACAAATGGCAACATCTAATAATAAACTAGATTCTACTATAGAAACAATTTTCATGGTTGCGGATGCTAATTTTGCTCACATAAGTTCTTCATTAATAAAAGATATAATAAAGCTTGGTGGAAGTGCTAAAGAATTTATCCCAGCCGCTGTTGAATCAGAGCTTAAAAAAATTTTGAATAAAAGGAAATAATAATGGAACTTTCTAAACTTGCAAAAGAATTGAAGCCGTCAGCCACTTTAGCAATAACTGCTAAGGCAAAGGAAATGAAAGCAAATGGAATTGATGTTATAGGATTTGGTGCAGGAGAGCCTGACTTCGACACACCTGAAAATATTAAAAACTATGCAAAAAGATTTATCGATAATGGATTTACTAAATATACTGCTGCTGGAGGAACTTTAGAGTTAAAAGAATCTATAATTAACAGAATTTCAGATGATTATGGAGTAATTTATGAACCTAAAGAAATATTTGTTGGATCGGGAGCCAAGCATGTTCTATACAACTTATTTCAAGTTTTAATAGACAAAGGGGATGAGGTAATAATTCCTTCACCTTACTGGGTCTCATACCCTGAGCAGGTCAGAATTGCTGGTGGATCACCTATAGTACTTAATACCTCACAAGATAATAATTTTAAGTTTTCTCCAGAGCAATTAGAAAATGTTATCACTCCTAAAACCAAAATATTAGTTCTAAACTATCCTTCTAATCCTACTGGATCAACCTTTACAAAGACTGAGTTGATCAAAATTTCTGAAATAGTTAAAAAAAATAATTTAATTGTAGTTTCAGATGAAATTTATGACAAAATCTTATATGATGGTATAAAACATACCTCATTTATCCAAATTAGTGATGAAATAAAGAACTGTACAATCTTGGTTAATGGTGTTTCAAAAACTTATTCAATGACTGGCTGGAGAATTGGTTATGCTGCTGGAAATTCAGGTGTAATTTCTGCTATGGGTAATCTTTCAGGACAATCAACCTCAAATCCAACTTCAATTTCTCAAAAAGCTGCGCAAGAGGCTTTTTCTGGAGATCAAAATGAAGTTGTAAAAATGATTAATGAATTTGAATTAAGAAGAAATTATATATGTAATGAATTAAATAAGATCTATGGAATTAAATGCTCCATACCAAATGGTGCTTTTTATGTTTTTCCTGATATATCAAGTTTTTTCGGTAAGAGATATAAAGATATCGAAATAAATAATTCAGTAGATTTCACTAACTTTCTCTTAAATGAAGCAAGAGTTGCAGTTGTGCCAGGTATTGAATTTGGATTAGATAAAAATATCAGAATATCATATGCAACATCAATCGTAGATATCCGAGAAGGAGTAAAAAGAATTCGCGATGTTATTAATAAATATTGGTAAAATTGAATATTAGGTTTGGAGCCGAAGGGGATCGAACCCTCGACCTCTTGAATGCCATCCAAGCGCTCTCCCAGCTGAGCTACGGCCCCAGATTTTTAAACATAAGTATAATTTGTTAGAATATAAGAATCTATTTAAAATTCAATTATGAGAAAAATTAATTTAGGACTTATTGGTTTGGGCACTATTGGCGAAGGTGTTTATAAACTATTAAAATCACAAAAAAATAGAATAAAAAAAATATATAATATTGATATTAATTTAGTCAAATCATGTGATATATCTCAAAGTTTAGGAAAAAAACTTAAAATTCAAAAAAAATTTTTTACTAATAATTACTCTGATTTAATAAATGATGCCAATATTGATACTATTGTTGAATTGATAGGTGGTACTACTATTGCAAATAAAATTGCTATTGATTGTCTTAATTCAGGAAAAAACTTTATAACTGCAAATAAAGCTCTGATTGCAAAAAATGGTACCTATCTTCATAAGCTAGCAGAAAAGAAAAATGTGCATTTACTTTATGAAGCTAGTGTTGGCGGTGGAATTCCAATCCTTAATTCAATTGAAAACTCGATAAATATTAATAATATTAAATCTTTTTATGGAATTATGAATGGTACTTGCAATTATATTTTATCATTAATGTCCGATGGAGTTGATTTTGATGAGGCGCTAAAAAATGCACAAAATTTGGGATTTGCTGAATCAGATCCAACATTAGATATTAATGGTACAGATACTGCACATAAAGTAGCAATATTATCTAGAAGTTGCTTTGGGTTCGATGCAAAAATAGAAAAGTTTCATATTTCCGGAATTGAAGATATATCAAAAATTGATATTGAAACCGCTAATCAACTTGGATATAAAATTAAATTAATCGGCGTAGGAAAAATCAAAGGAGATAAAGTTGATCTTAGAGTACATTTAGCTTTATTAAAAAATAGCAACCCACTTACAAATGTTAATGAAGAATTTAATGCTATATTAATTGATTCTAAAAATCTTGGTCCAATTATGAAATATGGCTATGGTGCAGGAATGATGCCGACAGCAAGTGCAATAATAAGTGATATAATAAAAACCTCGTCATATTATAAATCCTCAAGGCAATCATTAAAAAAATATAGCTCTTTCAATATTGATAATTTAAAAAGTAAATTTTATTTAAGATTAAATGTTAAAAATAATCCCGGTAACCTTGCAAAAATTACTACTATATTTGCAAAATATTCAATAAACATTGAGAAAATTCTACAAGATACAAAAAATAAAAAAATAAAAGATGTGCCTGTAATAATAACTACAAAAAATACAAGCTATAAAATAATAAATAAAGTAATAAACCAATTAGACAAATTATCTATAATTTCCAAAAATCCATTACTAATACCATTTGAGGATTAAAATTGAATAATGATAATATCTTTGAGAATTTGGCATTAGAGAATATTCTCGAAGGACTATTGTTATGTGATAAAGATTTAAATTTAAAATATATTAATCAGGAAGCACAAAGTCTAATTGGATATTCTGAAAAACAAATAAAAAAAATGGAATTTAAAAATGTTTTTGGTGAGAAAATTTTTGATGAGATAATATTATGTATAAAAAGCCAATCTCCAAAAATATTGAGAGATATCTTTCTGATAGATAAGTTTTCAAATGAAATTAATGTTCATATATTTATTAATCCTACTATATTTATGAGCAATAAAAAAACAGAATTTGAATATGTTCTAATTCAATTGTTCAATTTAGAGGGAAGAAACGTTCTTTATAAGCAAAATAAATTTGATGATGAAGAGAAAATCATGAGTCAACTTTTTCATGGATTAGCTCATGAAATAAAGAATCCTTTAGCGGGCATAAAAGGCGCAGCTCAAATAATTAATAGTACTAATGTCGAAAAAGATGAAATTATAGAATGTTCTAAAATTATCGAAAGTGAATCAGAAAGGTTATCAAAGCTTGTAAATACATTCAAATATTTACAACCAAGTAATAAAGAGAGTTTTGAGATTGTTGATATTGGTGAAGCTATAAAAGATTCTATCAAAATTTGTGAACTTGATAATAAAAATAAAAGTATATCATTAACTTATGAAACCTTTACTGAATCATTAAATATTAAAGCTAATAAAGAATTATTAAAAATTGTATTCATAAATTTGATAAAAAATGCTTATGATTCAATCCCCAATGAGGGTGTTGTCACAGTGAGAACAAAGATAAATAAAAAATATAAATTGAACAAGAAAAATTTTATAATAATTGAAATTATAGATAATGGTAAAGGTATTAGTAAATCAGATATTAAGAAACTATTTAAACCCTTTTTTACTACCAAAAAGAGTGGACAGGGAATCGGATTATTTATAAGTCAAAAAATCATAAATAAATTTGATGGGTACATTGAAGCTGTATGTATAAATAAAGAAACTATTTTTACAGTTTATTTACCAGAAAATTAGATTTTTGAGTATAATTTTAAACTATGGAAAAAAATATTTTAATAGTTGATGATGAACCAAACATTATCAAAGTCCTAGATTTGTTTCTAAAAAAAGAGGGATTTAATATTGATAGTGCCTCTTCAATTTCTGAGACATATAAAAAGCTTAAGAAAAAAGAATATTTTATGATTTTTTTGGATATTAATTTACCTGATGGAAAATCTCTGGACTATTTCGATAAAATTAAATCAATTTCTAACAACTCTTCAATAATTGTTATGACTGCACAAGATAATATGGATAATGCAATTAATTCTATGAAGCTGGGCGCATATGATTATTTAGATAAGCCCATAAATCTAAATAGTGATTTACTACTTTTAGCAGAAAGGGCAATGAAAAATTATTTAAAAAATTTACAAATTCAAAATTTGGAAAATGATATTGATAGTATAAAAAAAGATAATTTTGAAGTTGTAGGTAAATCGTCATCTATTCAAAAAATCTTCAAAGATATAGGAAAAATTTCTAACAGTGATCATACTGTACTAATTAGGGGTGAGTCTGGAACGGGGAAGGAAATGATTGGTAGAGCAATTCATACAAATAGCCTCAACAATAAAGGTCCTTACATTCAAGTAAATGTTACTGCTATACCAGGAGATTTATTAGAAAGTGAATTGTTTGGATATGAGAAAGGTGCATTTACAGGAGCAGAAAAAAAGAAGTCAGGAAGATTCGAAGAAGCTGATAACGGAACAATATTGCTTGACGAAATTGGTGATATGTCAATTGATTTACAGAGTAAACTTCTTAGGGTTATAGAAGAAAAAAAATTTTATAAGCTTGGATCACAAAAACCAACCAGTTTTAATTGTAGAATAATCGCCTCTACAAATAAAAATCTTGAAGAATTAATAAATGAAAAAAAATTTAGAGATGACTTATTTTATAGACTTAATACAATATCTATTGATATTCCCCCTCTTAGAGATAGAAAAGAGGATGTTCCACATTTAATTTCATATTTCCTTGAAAAATATCCTGATCACAATAATGGAATTAAAACTGTTGATAATGAAATAATTGAAATTTTTATGAAATATGACTGGCCCGGGAATGTGAGAGAATTAGAAAATACAATTAAAAAATTGATAATTATGTCTAACAATTCTCATTTGACTGCGGATGATATTGATGATCATTTTCCAAAAATATATGAAGTTTCATCAGATAATTTTGCAAATTTAAACTATAACCTACTAATTGATACAATTTTAACCAAAGATGAATCTGAAGAAAATAAGTATCAAAATATATTGAGAAAAGTTAAAACTACAATCATAGAAAGCACATTGATCAAATTTAAAGGGGACAAGAAAAAAACAACTGATGAATTAGGAATAAATAATAAAGATTTTGATAAACTATTAAAAGATTTAAAAATTTCTCAAAATTTATTTAAATCTGACTGAATTTAATTAAAACTTTTTTAGCTGCATTATTTTGTGCTTCTTTTTTCGTTTTTCCCACTCCAAAAGATAATTTTATTTTTCTGTCATGAAGGGATACATTGTATTTTTTTTTGTGAGCTGGGCCGGTTATAGAATATGTTTTATAAATTGGGACATAACCGTAATTCTTTTGAAAAAATACTTGTATTTGAGATTTATAATCAAAGTATTTAAATTTATTAAAATCAATATTTAGTAAAGTTTTTTTAATAAACTTTTCGGATTGTAAAATTCCAGAATCAATAAAAATGCCTCCAATAACAGCTTCATACATACATGATAAAGTTGAATCTTTTCTTTTACCATTAGTTTTAATTTCACCTTTACCTAATAATAAATAGTTATGAAATTTATATTTTTTTGCACAATCGGCTAAGGATTTTTTACTTACTAATTGATTTTTCATAATAGATAATTTACCTTCAGAATAATTTGAAAACTTCAAAAATAAATATTTTGATACAATGACACTTAATACCGAATCCCCCAAGAACTCTAAACGTTCGTTATTTGGAACCCTAAATTCATTTGAAAAGGATTTGTGAGTTAAACATTGCTTTAAAAGCGCTTTATCCTTAAATTTGTACCCAATAATACTCTCAAATTTCATATAAAAAACTTATCATAAATTACATTTTTAATAAATTAAAAAAAGTTGTAAATAAACCTTATTGATGTAAATTTAATAATGGGCTTTTTCCCGTAGGTTAATAGCATGTCGAATCCATTTGAAACTTTAAAGTCCGAACTCGATGAATTAGTAGTAGGCCATAATGAAGTAAAGACTGCATTACTGCTTGGTATAGTGGCAAGAGAACATATATACATACAGGGTCCTCCTGGAACGGCTAAAACCATGCTTTCAGAAATTGTTTCTAAATCTGCTGAACTAAACTTTTTCTTTTATCAAATGCATAGGGATACAAGATTGTCTGAATTAGTTGGGGATTTGGTAATTTCACGTGAAAATACTAATGACGGAGAAATTATTAAACAGAACATTATCAAAGGTGGGATTCTTACTTCAGATATTTGTTTACTTGATGATATTTCAAGAGCTCCTGGTGAGTCTTTAAATGTTCTTTTAAGGATTTTAAATGAAAGAAAATATGGTGATGAAAATATTCCACTATTGACTGCAATCGCCACCAGCAACCCTACAGCTGATGAATACTATAACGAACCTCTTGATCCTGCTAACTTAGACAGATTTGTTATCCAAGTTAATTCAAAAGGTATTTCTTATTCTAAGCAATGGGATGATGTAAAAAAAATTATCAGCTTATATTCTACAAAATCTGGATCTAATGAATTTATAGCAAAAGTTGGAAAAAAAGCTCTTGATGATAGTTTCAAAAAACAAGAAAAAGTTGTGATACCAGTCGAAGTTCAAGAAGGTTTAGCTTCCTTTATTAATTGGCTAGTTGAAGACCAAAGATTAAACGAAACTAATTCTGTTATTTCCGATAGAACATTTTTAGTAAAATCATTAAAGCTTATTAAAGCAAATGCGGTAATTAATAATAGGGATGAATCAGACTTGTCTGATTTAAAAGTTCTCAGATTTCTTCTTCCTTTCAGAGTCCCCGAAGACATACTAGAAGCAGCTGAACAAAAACTAGAATCTTTTGAGAACCAAAAAAAAAAGACCAAAAAATAGAGAATAAACAGAAGAAAGAAGGCGGGGAATATGAGAAGGACTCTCCTAATAAACAAGCCGGAGATAATCAAGATAAAGATTCCGATTTAACGGAAGAACAAATGAGTGATGCTGAGAATTCTTTTATGCAGGCGCTTGATGAACTACAAGATAATTTGACTAGTGAAGATAATTCCAGACCATTAGACTCCGATGAGAAAATTCCTACTAATCCATCCAATAAAAGTGAAGATGATGGAGAAGGAGATATGAACAATACACCACTTTCCGAAAAAGTATATGCTACAAAATCTAAACGATCTGGAGATACTGATGCAAATAAAGTAGGCACCGAGGAAAATCAAGAAATCGCACAAAATGTTCAAATTGTTATGAAAGTCTTAGAGGGCAATATACAAAGAAGTATAGCAAAAAGAGGAAATTATCCTGGGGGGCTACCAAGAAGATACAAAAGAATGAATTCATTTTATGAAATTGATGATGTTGATCCTATTGATGCAGCAATATGGTCTAAAAATTTATCACCTCAATTACCAAGAGTTCATCAACGAGAGAAAGAAATGATGGGAGGAGAGATTGCAATACTTAGAGATATAAGCACTTCAATGATGGGAGTATATAGTGAGTGGTCATCCTCGGTTGTTAAAGCTGTTATTGAATTAGCCAGAACAAAAAGAATGAGGGTTGGATATATCGAATTTAATCATAAATCATATAAAACGATAGTTGAAGAAAAATTTTTCACTAAGGAGTATGAGACAATTCTTGAACAAGCATCAAAAACCGAATGTTCGGGAAATACAAATTATGAAGAATCTTTAAAGGATGCAATATCAGATTTCAAAGGTAGAGGGTTAAGAAATAAACATATATTATTTATCACTGACGGTATACCCACTTCTGGTGATACAGAAGTAAAACGTGAAAGAGAAAGAGCAAAAAAATTAGGAATATGTATTCATTCAATTTTTATAGGGTCTAAAAATTTTCCATTTATATTAAATACTATATCAAAAGAAACCTATGGATCTCAATTTGTAGCATATAGAGCAAAGGCAGGTAATATAAAAATTGAAAAAAAGGAAAATAGCTTACAATTTAAAAAACAAGTTCCTACAGAAGACCCAGACAGTGAAAATCTTTTAGATTTTATATAGTCTTTTCAATAATTAAATTATCCCTATGAATGATTTCATCTGAATATTTATACCCAAGAATACTCTCAATTTGTGAAGATTTTTTACCGATTATTTTATTTAACTCAGTAGAACTATATGAGATCAACCCTTTTGCAATATTTTCAGAATTTGAATCATTTATTATTAGAACCTGCTGTCCTTTTTCAAAAGTGCCTTGAACATTTTTAATACCCGAAGGTAATAAACTTTTTCCTTTATGAATAATTGCACTAGCAGCACCATTATCAATAAAAATCTTTCCTGATGTTTTTAGACCTATACCAATCCACTTTTTTCTATTCTTCACAAATTTATCTGACGGAATAATCATTGTTCCTATATCTTTATAAGAAAAAATCTTATTTATAATATTTTTTTTCATACCATTTGCGATAATTGTTGGTATACCAAATTTTGAAACATTTAATGCGGCATAAATCTTTGAAGTCATTCCACCTGCAGAAATATTATCATCTGTGTCAGATAAAATTTTACTATCAAACTCCTTTTCAGAAATTAAATTGATTAGTTTTGCATTTTTATTTTTTTTTGGATTACCATTATAAAGCCCATCAATGTCAGTCAATAAAATAAGAAATTCAGCATCAACCATCGAAGCTACTTTGGATGCAAGAATATCATTGTCACCAAACATTATTTCATCAATTGAAACTGTATCATTTTCATTGACAATAGGAATAATATTCATTTTTAATAATTCTAAAATAGTTGCTCTTGCATTCAAAAATCTTTTTCTATTTTGAAAAATATCGTTTGTTAGGAGTAACTGGGAAACAAGAATATTTTTTTCTTGAAAAAATTCTGAATAAATCGTCATAAGTTTAATTTGACCGAGCGATGATAAAACCTGCTTTTTAATAATATTAGTATTTTTAACATTGATATTTAAATATTCATTACCTGCTAAAATTGCTCCAGAAGTAATCAATATTACCTCAATATCCCTTTTTCTTAATTCATGTATTGATATTGTTAGATTTTGGATAATTCTTCTGCTTATTTTATTTTTTCCATTAGATAGAGCTTTTGATCCAATTTTTATAATAACTCTTCTTACTTTATTTAAATAATTCTCTCTAATTTCCTTCATTGTAAATCCTATTGACATAAAAAATATAGAAGTATAATTAATGAATGTCTAGTCTGCGGGAATAGCTCAGTTGGCTAGAGCGTCTGCTTGCCAAGCAGAAGGTCGCGGGTTCGAGCCCCGTTTCCCGCTTTTTTTTAATATATTGGTGTAAATTTATCAGTATTCTCTACTCTTTCTATCCATTTTAAAATATTCTCATATTCATCTAAGAAAATTTCTCCTTCATATGATAATTTTATATAAGGGTACATCGCAATATCTGCAATTGAATATTCACTGGAAAAAAAATTAGAAGTTTTTAAATAATTATCTATTACTTTTAAAGACTTAATTCCTTCAATTTTTAAATATTTTAATTCATTTAGGTCTTGCTTATCATCTGGATAAAATTTTTTAATGGCTCTGGCTTTAGCTAAAAAAGGATCAACAGATGTTTTATTATAGATAAGCCATGAATAAATCTTAGCCCTACTCTCTATAGAATTAGAAACTAATTTAGATTTATACTTATCACATAAATATAAAAGAATTGCATTGGATTCATTTAAGATTAAACCACCATCATTAATTACAGGAATTTTCATAGCAGGGTTAATTTCTTTAAAAAAATCTTTTTTATTCTCGCCTTTAAAGACGTCTATTTCAATACTCTCAAAATCCAAAGACAATTGGCTTAATAATAATCTAACCTTATAGCAATTTCCTGATAATTCGTGATCATATAGTTTAATTATATTCATTTTTAATTTTTAAAAACTCCATATAAAATTTTTCACCAAAATACCTTTTAAGTAAAATATCATTAATGAGCTTATAAGTTAAAAATCCTACAACTAAAATCATATTGTTATTTTTAATTTGAACCTCGACATTGACATCCAAATCAGACTTAACAATTTTGGTAACTAATGCTTTTAAGTTTATTTCTGGCTCAACTTTATTTAAATATTCAATTGATAATTTTGTTGTCAATCCTACAGTCTTATATTTATTAAACATTGCCCAAAATCCTATTTCATCAATTATAGTAGCTTGAACCCCTCCGTGGATAATATTTGGAAATCCTGTATATAGTCTATTAAGTTTAAAATCTGAATAGCAGAGTTCCCCATCCTGAACAATATCCAGTTTTAAACCAAACTTATTTTGAGAGGAGCATGCAAACGAATTATAATTAGTATATTTTTCAAATAAATTTTTTAATTTTTCGCAGATATTAGTCGTCATCTTCTTTCTCATCAACTTTTGCAGCAGCTACAACTTTTATATCTTCTTCTAATTTCATTAGCCTTACTCCTTGAGTTGCTCTACCAATTATTGAGATATCAGAAGATTTAAGTCTGTTTGCCTTACCGACAGATGATAACAATATAATATCATCACCATCTTTAACTTGAAAAGCATTTATAATACTTCCGGTTTTTTCAGTAATTTTAAGAGTTGTAACGCCCTTGCCGCCTCTTCCAATTAGTCTATATTTTTCAACTTCTGTTCGCTTCCCGAATCCATTCTCTGTTATAGTTAATATTTGTGATGATAAATCTTTGATAACCTCTGAGCTAACGACATAATCATCGCCTTTTAAACTTATACCTTTTACACCCATACTATTTCTACCAACTGACCTAACATTGTGCTCGTTAAATCTAATTGCTTGACCATTATGCGTTGAAATTAAAATTTGATCATCGCCGGAGCTAGTTCTAACAGAAATTAGCTCATCGTTATTTTTTAAATTTATAGCAATGATTCCATTAGATCTAGGCCTTGAATACTCCTCCAGCTTTGTTTTCTTTATAATTCCACTTTTTGTAGTCATTATTAAAAACTTGTCTTGCTTAAAGTTTTTTAATGAAATATAAGATCTAACTTTTTCATTTTCTGACAATTCTAGTATATTTGTTAATGCTCTCCCTCTTGCTGTAAGACTTGATTCAGGAAGCTCATGAACTTTTCTCCAGAAGCATTTACCTGAACTGGTAAAAAACATCACATAATCATGGGTTGATGCGACAAAAACATGTTCAGCAAAATCATTATTTTTTGATGTAGCACCAGTTCTACCAACACCTCCTCTCTTTTGACTCTTATATAGCTTCTCAGATGTTCTTTTAATAAAACCTTCGTGTGTAAGCGTGACTGTCATGTCCTCTTCGGTTATTAAATCCTCAATTGAAATTCCACCAAGATCTCTATCATCTATGTTTGTCCTTCTGCTATCACCGTACAAATCAATCAATTCTTTCAATTCATCAATCATAATTTTATTAATTTCTTCATCACTAGATAGTATTTTTTCTATTTCTTTGATCCGCGTGATCAAATTTTTTCTTTCTTCAAATATTTTCTCTTGTTCCATTCCAGTAAGCCTTTGAAGTCTTAGATCGAGTATTGCATTGGCTTGAATAACAGAAATTTTTAACTTTTTAATTAAGGATTCTCTAGCATCACTAGGTTCTTTAGAAGATCTAATTATTTTAATTGTTTGATCTAATTTATCTAAAGCAACTTTAAAACCATCCAGCAAATGTAATCTATCTTTTGCTTTAGACAGCTCGAAAAGAAACCTCTTAGTGATTATTTCAAATCTATGGTCTATAAAACACTGGTTTATCTGCTTTAGTCCTAGCAATTGAGGCTTGTTTTTATCAATTGCCAAAAGAATAATCCCAAAGGTCGTACTCAATGGAGTCAATGAAAATAAATTATTTAAAATCACATTAGGATCATCATTTCTTTTTGGATCAATAACAATTCTCATACCATCCCTGTTAGATTCATCTCTAATATCCGAAATTCCTTTTATTTTTTCATCCTTGACGAGATCTGCTATTTTTTCAATTAATTTACTTTTATTAACTTGATATGGAATTTCAGTAATAACAATGGCATTTGTTTCTGTTTCTATAAAAGCCTTGCCTCTTAATTTAATTATTCCTCTTCCAGTTGAATAGACTTGTTTTATAATTTCTTTGGAACCATGGATTATGCCGCCTGTCGGAAAGTCTGGGCCAGGAATAATTTCAATTAATTTTTCAATACTAATTTTTGGATTTTTAATTTGAGCTATTATTGCATTTGCTAATTCCTTAAAGTTGTGTGGTGGTATATTTGTTGACATTCCAACAGCAATTCCTGAGGCACCATTCAGTAAAAGATTAGGAATCTTTGATGGCAAAACTTTGGGTTCTTTTGAAGACCCATCATAATTTTCAATAAAATCGACTGTATTTTTTTCAATATCCTCTAATATTTCTGAAGTAAGTTTTGCAAGCTTTACTTCTGTATATCTCATTGCTGCTGCTGGATCACCATCAATTGAACCGAAATTACCTTGCCCATCAACAAGAGGGTATCTTAAGGAAAAATCTTGGGCCATTCTAACCAATGCTTCATATAAAGCGCTATCTCCATGAGGATGGAACTTGCCCATTACATCGCCTACAACTCTGGCTGATTTTTTGTATGATTTATTTGATTCAAGACCTAAATCTTTCATTCCATATAACAATCTTCTATGAACAGGCTTTAAACCATCTCTTACATCTGGCAAAGCTCTACCAATTATTACGCTCAATGAATAACTTAAATATGAATCTTTTAATTCATCATATATCTCTGTAGATTTAATATTTTTATCAATAGAAATTGTAAAAAGTCTCCATGGAATTAATATGAATATTATACATTTTTATAGGTAAAAATGAAGTCTAAATATCCGAAATTATACCTTTTTTTACTATATTATTTACTAGGTTATCAGGACTGACATTTTTATATAGAACTCCATAGATTGACTCAAGTATTGGTGCTTTAAACTTAAATTTTTTTGAAAGTTTTATAAATGCTTTAGATGTAAAATATCCCTCGGCAATAGAATTTGAAGATTTTAATACGGATTTAATTTTCATACCTTTTCCAATCATAAAACCTAAATTTCTATTTCTACTTTGTATTCCATAACAAGTTAACATTAGATCACCTACACCTGAAAGTCCCAAGAAAGTTGAATCTTTTGCACCCAGAATCTTTGAAAACTGTCTTATTTCAAATAAGCTTCTAGTTATAAATGCAGCTTTTGTACTCTCAGT
Source organism: uncultured Candidatus Hydrogenedens sp. (assembly GCA_902609885.1). GTDB lineage: Bacteria > Desulfobacterota_D > UBA1144 > UBA1144 > UBA1144. The sequence goes on from CACLTT010000004.1 coordinate 98,312, forward strand.
GTTTCCTACTCCATCAATAATTCCCGCGCCAATTGCTATAACATTTTTTAATGCACCTGCAATTTCAACTCCAATAACATCATTAGATCTATATACTTTTAGATTTGTATTTTCAAATAATGCTGCTGATAACTCAAGAGACGAACTGCTTTTAGAAGAAAGAGTTACAGCTGTTGGCAATTCACTAACAACATCTTTTGCAAAACTAGGACCAGAGAGTGTTACATATTTTTTATTATCAATATTAGCTGTCTCGGTGAATATTTGATTAATAAATTTTAAAGATTTTATATCAATTCCTTTTGAAGCATTGATAATTATTGATTTTGGATTTATTTGATTTTTTAATTTTAATAATATTGGACGAATATACTGTGTTGGAATCGTAAAAATATAAATATTAGAATCCAAAAAATCTTTATCTTTAATATCATTTATAGCTTCAAGATTATTTGATAATTTATGGCCTGGAAGAAAAAGTTTGTTTTCTCTAAGTTTATTAATAGAATCACATACAGACGTTTCTTTTACCCAAATTTTAACTTTTCTTGAATTATGAGCAATTAAGTTTGCCAGTGAAGTTCCCCAGCTTCCGCCACCAAAAACAGATACATTAGTATTTGATTTCATAAGATATTAATATTATATTTATTTTCTAAGAGTTACAATGTTAAGAAGAGATTATTTAGGTTCTATTTTAGTATGCTCAATATTATTCACCCTAGTAGGTATTGGAGTATATAAAGCTTCTCATGTTGACCTAGCATTATATTTTAAAATTGTAGGATCTATAGTAGGAATCGCATTATTTGTTGGATTTATAACTAATCTTATAGGCAAAGAATAATTATTTTGAAACATTTTTATTGATCCATTCTATCATCTCAGTTGTTGATGTCCCAGGACCAAATATTTCTTTTACTCCAAATTCTTTTAGTTTTGGAATATCTTCATCGGGGATAATCCCTCCCCCAAAAATAACAACATCACCTAAGCCTTTATCATTTAAGTTTTTAATAATTTCAGGAAATAAAAAATTATGAGCTCCTGATAATAAACTTACTCCAATTGCATCAACATCTTCTTGTAACGCAGCTTCGGCAATCATCTCTGGGGTTTGATGGAGTCCAGTATAAATTACTTCAAATCCTGCATCACGTAAAGCTCGTGTTATAATTTTTGCCCCTCTATCATGACCATCTAATCCTGCTTTAGCTATTAGAATTCTTATTTTATTAGACATATTTAAATTTATTTATATCCTATTAGTTATAGAAATACAATTTCTTACTGTAAATTGTTTTTGGGATTGAATCTACAACAAAACTAAAATTTAACTTTTCTCCTGGCTGCAAAGGATAATTATCACTATTCAACAATAAAACAGATCTTGTTTCAATAACTTCTCCATTTTTACTTTTAGCTATATACCTAATAGAAATATTGTGAATAGGAATTGAGGATTTATTTATAAAAAAACCCGAATATTCAAATTTATTTTCTGAGTTTATTGTTTCTAGAACAACTAAATTATTTATTGAGTTTGCATTTAAATATGTAGTAAAAGAAATAAATGTTAAAAAAAATACAATAATAAATTTTTTAATTTTTATTTTTTTCATCAGATATATTATTATGATCCTCAATAATTTGATTTATAATTTTTTGCATAATTTTTATTGATCCAATAGAACTTTCTTTAATATAAGAGGTATCAGTTATTGGTGGCTTCTTTTTCTTCGTCCATAAATAAAATAAAAATGCTTGGTTATTAAGTATTAAAAATAATAATAAATAAAAAACAGCATTAGTAGATAATGTTCTTAAAATTAAAGGTATGTTATCTACTTCAACTCTAACAACACCCATGGGTTTTTCATCAGCCGCATAGAAAGGTCTTATTGCTACATATTTATTATTAAAAAAATATTTTTCGTCTTTATTAATCTCAGCTGAATCATCTTTTTGAAAATTTTCATTTACCCCAGCATCAACTTTACCTGAAATAATATCATCAGAAAAAAATATTGATATTATATTTGGTTTTGTTATAGCAAAAGCAGATGAAAGCTCATCAATTCCTATATTTGAATCTAAGTACGAAATAAAACCTTTTGTATTTTTTTGTTCATTTGCAGTAAAATAAATTCCCGCTTGCTTAGCTATTAATTCTGTAAATTGTTTAGATTGTTTTTTGAGGGATTCTCTTTCAAGATTAAAATTAAATATAAAAATAGTTGATATAAAAGCAAAAATTACTATTTGAATAATAAAAATTATTAAAAATCTACGTAAATAATACATTAAGCACTTTTTGATAGTTCGTAAACTTTTTGAAGAACCTCTTTAGAAACTCTTTTATCAGACTTTAATAGCATATATATCATACCTATAAAATCTTTTCTAACGTCAGAATTAAGATTCCTAAAAAGATCCAATAAAAGCTTTTCTGAACTAGTAATTGGTTCATTTAATGAGGATATTATTTTTTCTTTATTAAGAAACCTAAGTAATTTGTGATCTTTTGCTTTATTCCATACATTTTCAGATGAAACATTTAAAACCTTAGAAATTTCAAAACATTTAGTTTTAGATGGGGCATCTACCTTACCTGTTTCAAGTTGATGAATATATACAGTTGAAACTCCAATGCCATTTGCAAGATTCTCTTGAGTAATACCTTTTGATTTTCTCAAAGATTTTAAAAAGTTACCGAATTCTTTATGCATAAAACTATTGTACAGACATAGTAGTTATTTTTCAAACATGAAGTGCCCTGAGGCGGAATCGAACCACCGACACGAGGATTTTCAGTCCTCTGCTCTACCGACTGAGCTATCAGGGCAAATCAAGATTCGAAAAGTTTATATAATTAAAATTATTAATCAAGAAAGCTTGTGGAGCCCAAAGGCTCCACAAGTCATTAGCAATTTAGAATGCTACGATGTATTGTAGCGATGCTGTTTTTTGTGATTTGTTTTGAGGTGTAGAACCTTCACCAGCTTGGAAAGCTTTGAAGTTAGCAAAATCCATTCTGTATTCAGCTCTAAGAACTCCACCACCTACTGCCATTTCTGGAGTAATTGTGAAACTCTCTAATGTACCGTCATCACTTGCATTAACAAATGATGAATCTAAATCATCAAAACCTAATTTAGTATCACCTTCATCTTGGAAATATTCATATCTGACTGTTACAGACATTGTGTCTGTAATTGCTTTTGAAAGATATGTAGCGAATCCAAACCATTCTCCATCAATAGCAGAACCTGATTTAGTTTCTTTACCATAAACACCGTTAACCGTTAGGTCAGCGAATGCTAATGGATATCCAAATACAGCTGTATAAGTTTGCTGAATTGTATTAGCATCTGATCCGTCATTACCGTAGTTCATAGCTAAGAAAAGACTACCTTCTCCTACAGTTAAACCTGCAGCAGCTTCGATAATTTTCTGTTGATCTGAACCTTCATCATAGATGACGTCAGAACCATTGCTAACTCCGATATAAACTTCATCAGCTAACATACCTGGTTCAAACATTGCTCTAACACCTGTATTTTGGAAATTAATAGAATATCCAAATAAGAAGCTTCTTGTAATGTTCGGATTGTCTCCAGGATTTATTACCTCGTTACCAAGCATTGTATCCATGTGGCCAACCATTACTGTGAATGCACCCACTGGAACTACTCCGTAAGCTTGATGTAAGAAAAATTCTTCATCACTAGTACCTAAATCGCCAGCCATTGCACCAAATAACGCATCTATTACAAAGAAATCATTCGCTACACCTAATTGAGCGCTTGGAGTAAAAGTTGACTCATCATCGCTAAAAGTATAGAAATTGTTTGCGTTATCTCCACCATTATCACCAAAGTTTGCTGTACCTTCAGTTACAACATACCCTGAGAAGGTTAGTGGAATTGCAGAATCAGCAGCAAAAGAATTTTTAACTGGTAAAGCTAAAAAAACTAGTACTAATGCAAATATAGTTAATTTACGCATAAATATAACCCTCCTTATGTTTTATAGTTATTTTTATGCAAATAACATACCAAATTAATATAAAATTAACAATTTTTTTTAAATAAAATTATTCTAGATCTTTACCTTTGGTCTCGGGAAGAAATAAAAGAACTAAAAATGCAAATATTGCAAATACAGATGCTGTCATTAAAGCTCTTCCATTCCCAATGATTTCACCATCAAAAATAAATGCGAATGAACTTACAGCAACAAAAGCAAATAAAGGGGGTGCAATTGCTGAGGCTCCTCTTCCAACATTATAGCTAAATCCTTGCGCTGTACCTCTCGCTCGAGTTGGAAATATTTCTGCGAATATTGCGCCAAAACCAGAATAAAATCCAGTTGCAAAAAATCCTAATAATGGAGCAATTATAAGCACTAATGCATCTAGAGATATAAATCCCAAAAATTCCTGAATTTGCACTATATTTCCAAAAATTGGAACTAATAAAGCAACAATCAATAGATATGTACCGAAGGTTGTCTTCCTTCCAATTCTATCGCTTATCAAACCAAATGAAATGCAGCCTAAAATTGCTCCTATGTTAAGTGGAATAGTAAATCCAAAACCTTTGACAATTCCTAAACCTGCACCTCCCTCAGAAACGGGACTTGCCAGATAATTAGGTACAAAATAACTTAAGCCCCAATAAGATATCATGCAAAAACTTGTCAATAATGTTGCTTTTATTAACATTGATCTGATTTCTTTAGAATTAAAAATTTCAAAAAAAGTAAATTCTTGTTTTGTTTTAGATCTTTCCTCCGCAGATTTTTTCCAAATTTCGGGTTCCTCACAAACTCTTCTGACATAAAATACTAGAAATGCAGGTATTACACCTAGAAAGAAAAGAACTCTCCAACTTTCAACAGGAAAGTCAGTATTTACAAAAGGAATCATATTTAAATTAAAGTCATCAACGGGTAATACAAAAGTTGCTAAAATTGCGGCAAAAATAAATCCGAAACCCCAACCACTTTGAACCATGCCGACTACTTTACCTCTATGTTGCTTAGGCCAACTTTCTGCAACCAAAATTTCACCAGAAGCCCATTCGCCACCCATTCCTAATCCTAGAAGAAAGCGGCAGACCACAAAAAAGAAGATATCAGGAGAGAAAGCTGAAAGCATAGTGAAAAGTGAATAAATTAAAATTGAATATGTCAGGGCTTTAACTCTACCAACATAATCTGAAATTATTCCAAAAACAATTCCACCTAAAGCTGAAGAAGCTAAAGTAATACTAAATAGTAAAGCAGCTTGAGTTCCAGTTATATCAAATGTTTGTGCTATGAATTTAAACGCAAAAACATATAAAAGTAAGTCCATTGCATCCAATGTCCAGCCAAAAAAAGCTGCGATGAATGTTTTCCATTGCTTAGAATTAATATCATTCGTCCACTGGAACATCTATGAATGGTACTAAATATAAGAAAATTAGTCAATTCGAAATTATTGCATTAAATTTAAAGATTGTTAAAATTTTCTAGATGAAAAAAGAATCTGTTTTTATTGAAACTTATGGATGCCAAATGAATGAGTATGATTCTGATAGAATAATAAATGCTCTAAATGCAACCCCCACAAATATGCCTGAAAATGCAGATATTATAATTATCAATACGTGTGCGATTAGAGAAAAAGCTGATCATAAAGCTGTAAGTGCAATAGGTCGATATAACAAACTTAAAAAAAATAAGCCTGAACTTATAGTAGGCATATCTGGTTGTGTAGCTCAGCTTTACGGTAAAAAACTTTTAAAAGATATGCCATATTTAGATTTTGTTCTAGGGCCTAGAGGTATTCCTCAAATACCAAAGATTATAAAAGATATCAGAAGTGAGAATAATCACCGTCCTATTGAGACATCTATGGATGTTCAAGACGTATTTGATATAACCCCATATCATAAAAAAGATAAAGTTGCAGGCTTTGTTTCCATCCAACAAGGATGCAATAAAAAATGTGCATATTGTATTGTGCCGACAACCAGGGGAGGTGAAATTAATAGGCCAATTAATGAAATAATTTCTGAATCTAGGTATTTGGTTGAATTAGGTGCAAAAGAAATAACTTATATTGGACAGACAGTAAACTCTTGGAAACATAATAAATTAAGATTTCCAAGCCTACTTGATAATCTTCAAGAAATTAATGGACTTGAAAGAATTAGATTTACTACATCATTCCCCAAAGACATAACTTCAAATATGATATATTCTATGAAAAAGAATAGTAAAGTATGTAAACAGCTCCATTTGCCAGTACAGTCGGGCTCTAATAAAGTTTTAAGAGAGATGAGCAGAACATATTCAATTGAATGGTATAAACAAAGAATTGAAATGTTGCGAGATGTAATACCTGACATTGCTTTATCTACAGATATCATTATTGGCTTTGGTTCAGAAAGTGAAAAAGATTTTCAAGAAACAATGGACTTAATAAATCTTATTGAATTTGATACTGTTTATTCTTTTAAATATTCAGTTCGCCCTGGAACTCCCGGTGAAAAAATGGAATATCATGTTCCAGACGATAAAGCTTCAGAAAGATTATCCATTCTTCAAGAGAGACAAAAAGAAATTACTTTCAAAAAAAATTGTGATAATCTTGGAAAAATCACAGAAGTTTTAATTGAAGGTTACAGTAAACAAAATAAAAATGATCTATATGGAAGAACAACCCATAATAAAGTAGTAAATGTTAGAAATCTAGATGATTCTAATATTGGAAAATTGATTAATGTAAAAATTACTGAAGCAACACAGAATTCTTTAATTGGTGAACAAGCATAAATTGAAATTATTTAATGGTGTGTCAATTATCGGTGCAGGACTAGCTGGTTGTGAGGCAGCCATGCAAGTAGCAAAAAAAAATATTCCCGTAAGAATTTATGAAATGAAACCAAAAAAATTTACTGAGGCTCATAAATCACCTCAGTTCTCTGAATTAGTTTGCAGTAACTCTCTGAAATCAGATTCACTCGAAAAAGCAGCTGGGATTTTAAAGAATGAAATGATAAGTTTGGGATCAATAGTTCTAGAATCTGCACTAAAAAATCGTGTGCCTGCTGGTGGAGCCTTGGGAGTAGATCGCGAAGGCTTTTCGAAATACATAACAAATAAGATAAATGAGAATAAGTTTATAGAAATTGTTAACGAGGAATTTACCACAATACCATTTGATATTGATAAACCGCTTATTATTTCTAGCGGTCCTTTAACTTCAAATACTCTCTCCAAAAGCATAGAAGAATTCTTTGGAGTTAAATCTTTAGCATTTTATGATTCCATATCGCCTATTATTTTATATGATTCTCTTGATAAAAATCATTTTTTTAGAGCTTCAAGATATGATGAGTCAGAGGGAGATTATATCAACTGTCCATTAAATGAAATAGAATATAAAAATTTTATTTCTGAATTAATTCAATCTGAAAAAACTGAATTTCATAGCTTTGAAAAAATAAAATATTTCGAAAGCTGTTTACCTATTGAGATTATGGCTGCTAGAGGAGAAGATACTTTAAGATTTGGACCTATGAAGCCAGTTGGTTTAATAAATCCTAAAACAGGAAAAAGACCTTATGCTGTGATACAGCTAAGAAAAGAAAATAAAAGTGAATCGATGTGGAACATAGTAGGTTTCCAAACAAAAATGAAAGTAAATGAACAAAAAAGAGTTTTTAAATTAATACCTGCTTTCAAAAATATAGAATTTTTAAGGTTTGGCAGTATTCATAGAAATACATATTTGAATTCGCCTGGAAAACTTTATAACACATTACAAACAAAAAAAAATAAGAATATTTTTTTTTCAGGCCAGCTAACTGGTGTTGAGGGCTATACTGAATCATCCGCAATGGGCATAGTAGCAGGAGTTAATGCAGTTAGAGTTTTTAAAAATCTTGAACCTATTCAATTTCCTCTAACCACAGCCATCGGAACTCTATTAAACTATATTTCGAAGGAAGACAAGAAGGATTTGCAACCCATGAACATAAATCTTGGACTCTTTAATATTGAAAAACCAAAAAAAAATATTGCTAGTATAGTTAGTAGTTCTAAATTCGACATTTCTAATATCATTCAAACAATTAAATAGAAGATAACTTTCTTTGATGTTATTATTTTTTATGGATTTTCAAAATATAATTTTGAAATTACAAGAATTTTGGGCTAAAGAAGGTTGTGTAATTTTACAGCCTTATGATCTTGAAAAAGGCGCAGGAACTTTCCATCCTGGAACCTTTTTGAGGTGTCTAGGAAAATCGAATTGGTCTGCTGCTTATGTTGAGCCATGTAGAAGGCCTACTGATGGAAGATATGGAGAAAATCCTAATAGACTGCAACACTATTACCAATTCCAAGTCATTATTAAACCATCAGTTGATAACATCCAAAGTTTATATCTACAAAGTTTAGAATTTTTAGGAATTAATACAAAGAAACATGACATTAGATTTGTTGAAGATGATTGGGAATCGCCTACACTTGGTGCTTGGGGTTTAGGCTGGGAAGTCTGGTTGGATGGAATGGAAATTACACAGTTCACATATTTTCAACAAGCAGGTGGTTTTGATTTAGATCCTATCACAGTTGAAATTACATATGGTACTGAAAGGATTGCAATGTATCTACAGAATGTATCCAGTGTTTTTAATTTAAATTGGTCAAAGAATATAAAATATAAAGATATTCACCACAGAACAGAATATGAATTTTCTAAATATAATTTTGAGTTTGCAGATATTTTAATGTTAAAGAGATTTTTTAATGATTCTAAAAAAGAATGTTTGAACTTAATAAATAAAGGCCTTCCACTACCGGCATATGATTATTGTATGAAGTGCTCACACTTATTTAATTTATTAGATGCAAGAGGAAGTATAAGCGTAACGGAAAGGGCTAGATATATTCTAGAAATTAGAGAGTTAGCTAAAAATTCAGCTAATCTATATATGGAAAAATATGAAAAATAAAAAATTAGAATTCTTCCTAGAAATTTATATGGAAGAAATTCCTGCTAGACTTGTTAATGATTTATCATCACAACTTAAAAGTAATTTTGAAGTTTTAATGAAAGAGAAAGACATTTCATATTCACATATTAGATCGTATGGAACTCCTATGAGATTAGTATTATTCATAAATGGTTTAAAAAATAAAACCGAGGACAAAAAATTAGAAATATGGGGCCCACCAGAAAATATTTCTATTTCAAATAAAAAAGAATTTTTAAAACCTGCAGAATCATTCATCAAAAAAAATAATATTAATAAAAAAGAAATTCATATAAAGAAAAAGAATGGAATGAATTTTTTATTTTGCAAAAAAACAATAAAGGGTTCTAAAAACCAAGAAAATCTTAGAGAAATTACGATTGAATCAATATCTAAAATAAAAAATAAAAAGTTTATGAGATGGAGTGACAAAAGTTTTGCATTTATTAGACCTATTAAAAATATATTTGCGAATATGAATAAGAAATTTATTAAAATAAATTTTATGGAAATACCTTCAGAAAATAAAATTATTGGCCATCGTTTTTCTCAAATGTCTAGTAGAAAAATTAAATCTTTTGATGATTATTTAAATTTTTTAAAAAAAAATGATGTTATTTTAGATTTCAAATCTAGGAAAGATAAAATTTTGGAGGAAGTTAGAAGAATAGAGAAGAAAGAAAAGGTATATGTAAATCCAGACTTAGACTTAATTAATCATGTATCTAATCTGACTGAATATCCTAAGGTACTAATTGGAAATTTTGATAAGAGTTTTTTAAAAATTCCAAAAGAAGTAATAAATTCGATAATGAAAAATCATCAAAAATATTTTTCGATATATTCAACTTCAAGTATGAAGAAACTTGTTCCAAATTTTTTATTTGTAGCTGGATCTCCATACTTGGATAATAATAAAGTTATTCAGGGAAATGAGAAGGTTTTGGCCGCAAGACTAAATGATGGGAAGTTCTTTTATGAAGAAGATATTAAAAATGGACTTGAGAAAATAAGAGAAAAAATTGATCATATTACTTTTATTGAAGGCATTGGAAGTTATGGGGATAAGGCCAAAAGAGTTAGTAAATTGGCCTTAAAAATAAGAGATATGCTAAATTTAAATATAAGCGAAGATGATATAATAAAAACTTCAGAATTATGTAAAGCGGATTTGGCATCACAAATGGTATTCGAATTCCCAGAACTTCAAGGAATAATGGGTGGATATTACTACCGTGACAAAAGCAAAATTATTGCAAATTCTATTACAAGCCATTATTTACCAAAAACAAGAGATGACAGCCTTCCTAAAGATAATCTATCAAAAATCATCAGTATTTCGGATAAATTAGATACAATATGCTCTGCATTCCATATGAAACTTTTGCCCACGGGGAGTTCTGACCCATATGGACTTAGAAGGTGTTGTATAGGTATAATTAGAATATTAGAAGAGCTAGATATAAATATAGATTTAATTGAAATTTTTAGAGAATCTTTTTCACATATTGAGAAAAAAGAAGGTATAAATAACAAGGAATCTTTAGATAGGGTTAAGTTATTTTTTACAGAAAGAATAAAAAATTATTATGTAGAAAATGGCTATAGTGTAAATATTTTGAATGCAGTAGTTTCAAATTTTAATTCTTTAGACATAGTAAAAATTAAAAAGAAAATATCAATCATTAAAAAACTAAATGGTTCTAAAGATTTGGTAAAAGCTTCTGAAATATTTAAGAGACTTAAAAATATTATTAAAGATAACAATTCAACAAATATTAATCAAAAGCTATTTCAAAATAAATATGAGGAAAATGTTTATTCGGAAATGTTAAGAATTGAAAAGCTTTTTAAAGCTAATCCAAATTATGATGAATCTGAAAAATGTTTGAAAGAGATTATTAAATCTTCATCAACATTATCGAACTTTTTTAATAATGTTATGGTTATGGATAAAAAAAAGATTGTTAGATCAAATAGGCTAAACCTATTGACAAGTTTTAAAAAATTAATTTCTGGAGTTGCAAACTTCTCAGATTTATAACTATGGAGGATATTTAAATAATGGCACCTGTAAACAAATCTAATTCATATCTTTATTTCTTTGGAAATAAAAAATCAGAAGGTAAAGGGGATATGAAAGAAATACTAGGCGGTAAAGGTGCTGGTCTTGCTGAAATGACAGAAATAGGTATTAATGTGCCTCCAGGTTTTACGATTTCAACTGAGGTATGTAGTATTTTTTATAAAAATAAAAAGGCTTTACCGAAAAAAATCATTGATCAAACGGAAAAAAATATAATTAAATTAGAGACCATGACCGGTAAAGGATTTGGGGATCCTGTTAATCCATTATTAGTTTCTGTAAGGTCCGGTGCGATGTTCTCGATGCCCGGCATGATGGATACTATTCTCAATCTTGGATTAAATGATAAAACTGTAAATGGAGTAATTAAGAAAACAAAGAATCCTAGGTTTGCATGGGATTCTTATAGGAGATTTATTCAAATGTTTTCTGATGTAGTTTTAAAAGTTGATAAAGAAGTATTTGAAAAAAGACTCGAAATATTAAAAAATAAAAAAAACGTTAAGCATGATGTAGATTTAGACAGTAATTCTCTAAAGCAACTTGTAAGTGAATACAAAAAAATTGTTAAGTCTAAAACTGGCAAAAATTTTCCTCAAAATCCTAAAGATCAATTAGTTAAAGCAATTGATGCGGTTTTTCTATCTTGGAATAACGATAGAGCAATTTTTTATAGAAAACAATATGATATACCATCTGAAATAGGAACTGCTGTTACAGTGCAATCGATGGTTTTTGGGAATATGGGAAATGACTGTGGAACTGGTGTTGGATTCACCCGCGATCCTCTATCAGGAGAAAAAGAGCTATTTGCAGAATATTTATTAAATGCTCAGGGGGAAGATGTTGTAGCTGGTATTAGGACTCCAAAGAATATTAAAACTATGCAAAGAGAATTGAGAAAAGTACATTCACAAATTGAGAATACTGCAAAAATACTAGAGAGGCATTTCAGAGATATGCAAGACTTTGAATTTACCATCGAAAACGAAGTCCTTTATTTGCTTCAAACTAGATCAGGTAAAAGATCAGGTATTGCTGCTGCAAAAATTGCATGTGATATGGTAAAAGAGACATTAATATCAAAAGAAGAGGCGGTCTTAAGAGTTGAACCAGAACATCTTGAACAATTCCTTTTTCCAATTTTTAATCCAGAGGACAAGAAAAAATTTGTTATTATGACGCGAGGCCTTGCTGCATCTCCAGGGGCAGCATCTGGTCGAGTTGCACTAGACGCACAGACTGCAGTAGAGTTAGGTAAAAAAGGTAAAAGAGTAGTTTTGGTAACACAAGAGACCAGTCCTGACGATATTCACGGAATGGCGGCCGCTCACGGGTTATTAACAGCTAGAGGAGGTCGAACAAGCCATGCGGCTGTTGTGGGAAGACAAATGGGAAAAGTTTGTGTCGTAGGAGCTGAGGAAATTAAAGTTGATATAGCGAATAGAAGTTTTAGTGTCGGAAATAAAATTATTAAAGAAGGTGATTATATTTCCATAGATGGTTTTGAAGGAAAAGTTTTTTCTGGAGATATCCCTGTTGTAGCTTCAGAGGTAATACAAGTTATGCAAGGAAATATGAGAGAAATTGCTTCTGAGAGGTATAATATTTTTTCAACTATTTTAAAATGGGCTGATTCATTTAGAACACTCGATATTAGAACTAATGCTGATGTTCCAAGTGATGCCGTTACTGCAATTAAATTTGGCGCAGAAGGAATAGGCCTTTGTAGAACAGAGCATATGTTTTTTGCTGAGGATAGAATAAAAATAATGCAAGAAATGATTCTATCAAAAAGTGAAAAAGAACGAATCAAGCATCTAGACAAATTAAAAGCAATGCAGAAACAAGATTTTATAGGTCTTTTTACAGCTATGCAGGGGTTCCCCTGTACAATAAGATTGCTGGATCCACCTCTACATGAATTCCTTCCTAGCAGAGAAGAACTTATGTTGGAAATAAGAGAAATGGAGATAAGAGGCGAAAATAATAATGACCTTAAAGAAAAAAAGAATCTTCTAGAAAGAGTAGAAGAATTACACGAATTTAATCCAATGTTAGGGCTAAGAGGGTGTAGGCTAGGAATAACAATGCCAGAAATTACCAAAATGCAATCTCAAGCTATTTTTGAAGCTGTGGTTGAAGTAGAGAAAAAGAAAATAAAAGTTAAACCAGAGATAATGGTTCCACTTGTTGGGATGGTAACAGAGTTCAAGTATCAAAAAGATATTATTGAGGCTGTTGCTAAAGAAAAACTTGGTAAGAAAAAAATCAATTATACTATCGGAACAATGATTGAAGTTCCAAGGGCAACTGCTGTAGCAGATGAGATTGCGAAAGAGGCAGAGTTTTTCTCATTTGGGACTAATGATCTAACTCAAACTGTTTTTGCATATTCGCGAGACGATGCCGCAAAGTTTATCAATAAATATTTAGAAACTCAAGTATCAATAGATGGTAAAAATTCTGATATATTAGAGAAAGATCCTTTTGCGAGTATTGATAGAAATGGTGTTGGCGAATTTATGAAAATTGGTCTATCAAAAGGAAGAAGTACAAGAAAGGATTTAAAAGTGGGAATTTGTGGTGAGCATGGTGGTGACCCATCTTCAATAGAATTTTGCCACGAAATAGGACTTGATTATGTGAGCTGTTCCCCTTTTAGAGTTCCAATCGCTAGGCTTGCTGCAGCTAGAGTTGCATTATCTAAATAATATTTAATTAGTTTGCTGTAGCAGAAGCCCTCACCTCTCTTACTACTGTAATTTTTACATTCCCTGGGTAAGAAACTTCTTCTTCTATTTTTTTAGCAATATCATGTGACAAAATTGTTGCTTCATCATCATTAACTTTATCGCTTTGGACCATAACTCTTACCTCTCTACCTGCTTGTATTGCAAAACACTTATCTACTCCATTGAATGAAGAAGCAATATCTTCTAATTCTTTAACTCTTTTTACATATGACTCATATGATTCTTTCCTAGCCCCAGGTCTTGCAGCAGATATAGCATCGGAGGCTTGGACTAATAAGCAATAAAGGCTATCCGGGTTGTCAGTATGAGAAAGCTCTACAGCATCAATTACTTCTTGAGGCTCATTAAATTTTTTAACCAGATCTCCTCCAATATCAACATGATTCCCTTCTATTTCGTGATCTACGGCTTTACCAATATCATGTAGCAAGCCAGCACGTTTTGCTAATTTAGGATCTAAGCCAACTTCAGCAGCCAAAACCCCACATATTTGGGCAACCTCAAGTGAATGATCTAATATATTTTGAGAATATGAAGTTCTATATTTCATCTTTCCTACAAGGCCTACTAAATCAGGATGCATATTACTAATACCTAATTCTAATATAGCCTCTTCACCTAACTTATTGATCTCTTTGTCTAATTGTGATTCAATTTCATCAACAATTTCTTCAATACGTCCAGGATGGACTCTACCGTCATCCAAGAGTCTTTTAATAGCTCTTGAAGCGACTTCTCTTCTTAAAGGATTATGTGATGAAACTGTCACAACTCCGGGTGTATCATCAATTATAATATCAACACCTGTTTTTAATTCTATCGCGCGAATATTTCTTCCTTCTTTACCAATTATCCTTCCTTTCATATCATCACTTGGCAAGTTTACTATAGAGGCAGTTTTTTCAGAAGTGTAAGATGCTGCATATTTTTGAATTGCTAATGCGATGATACCCTTTGCTTTTGATTCTGCATCATCATTTATATTTTTCTCAATCTCTTTGATTTTTCTAGCAGATATTATTTTTGCTTCATTCTCGACAACTTTTATTAGCTCCTCTTTAGCTTCCTCTCTAGACAATCCTGCTATTGTTTCAATTTTTAACTTTGCGTCCTCCAAAATCATTTCTAGCTCTTTCTCACGATTTCTGTATTTAGACATTAAATCTTCACAAGATTTTTCCCTCATCTCTATCTGGGCTTCTTTTCTAGTAATCTCAGTTAATTGGTTATCAATATTTTTTTCTCTATCTACTAAATCAGTTTTTCGGAATTCAATATCTTTTTCCATTCTTTCAACCTCGGTCTTAATTTTTTTAATATGTGAATCTTTAAAATTTTTAACTTTTCTCTCAGTATCCTTAATCAGCCTATTAGCCTTATTTTTAGCGCTGCCGATTATCGAATGCGCTTTACTTTCCTTATCTCTTATATCTTTGATTAATTTAAACCTTACAAGAAACCAAAGGAATGTGGCTCCAGTAAAAAAAACTAAAAAATATATACCAATATCAATTAAACTCATAATTATCCTCACCTCTATTTTTATTTAAAAAAATATGACCAATCTCAATATCATGTTTATTTGTTACAGAACAAGTAGGAAAATAGGAGTCAATGTCTATCAAAGAAATTAATCTATTTTTATCAACACCTTTTAGAGCTTTATCATAATAACCTTTACCATACCCTATCCTTTTTTTATTTTTATCAATTGCTAAGCACGGAACAATGATAAAATCTAAATATTTTATATTAACTGCTTTCGAACTGTTAGGTTCCAAAATATTATACTTCCCTATAGTTAATTCATTTAAGTCTTTTACTAAATAGAAATCTAATTTTTCACCAGTTATTTTTGGAAAAAAAATTTGTTTGCCTTTGTTAAGCAAATGAAAAAAAATCCTACTAATAGAGATTTCGTATTTTGTAGCTGAATATAGTGCGATAGATTGAAAATTTATTGATTCCAGAAAATTAATACAATTAGATATACATTTATCAAAACTAATTTTATTAAAACTAGAATTATAATTATTTAAAACTCTTTTTCTCAATCGGCTTTTATCAAATTTTTGATAAGATTGATTTAATTCTTTCAAAATTTTCATTTTTTTCCTCAGTTAAGGAAAGAACTTCATAAACCGAATTAATCAAGAGCAAAAGAGAAATGTCAGACTGAGAAAATTTATTTGGTTTTAATTTTAATTTTCTATATTCATCATTAATGTAATTTTCAATTCTTTTAACCATGATATCATCACAGCTAGTTTCAAATTCCAATTTTCTATTTACAAAATCTAAATTTATCTCTCTCACTAAACATCTATATTTTTTACAACTTCATCTAGCTCTGATAGAACCAAAGTTAGTTCGTCCTTGTAAAAATTATTTTTTGTTTCAAGAGTCTTAATGTTTTTCTTATAAGTTGCAATTTCATATTCAAGACTCTTTACTCTTTCTTTTAATTCGTTTTTTTCTTTATTCGTATCCTTAACTTTACTATCAAGGATATCAATGATATCCATGATATAATTCTATCGAATACTTTAAAGTTTACAAGTAATGAGATGATTGACGAAAAAATTATAAAAGAGCTAGAATTAGCTGAGGTTGAAATAGAGCGTATTGATGCATCTTTATCCTCGGGAAACATAGATTCTAATGATATTAGAGATTTATCCAAAAAAAGAAATGAAATATCAGGAGTTGTTGAGCTATATAAAGAATATAAGATTATTTTAAAATCAATCTCTGAAAATGAAGAATTACTTAATGAACCTGATTTTAAAGAACTTGCAAATGAAGAAATATCCGAATTGAAACTAAATTTAGTTAAAATAGTTGAAAAAATTAAAGATGAGACCAAACCAGTTGATCCTCTAGATAAAAAAGACGTAATATTAGAAATAAGGGCGGGAGCCGGAGGAGATGAAGCTGCACTCTTTGCATCAGATCTATTAAGAATGTACTTAAGATGTTCTGAAAGAAAAGGATGGAAAACGGAAATAATAAATAAAAATGATATTGGGCTTGGTGGGATAAAAGAAGCAATCGTCTCAATTTGTGGAAAAAATATATATAAATATATGAAATTTGAAAGTGGTGTTCATAGAGTTCAGCGTGTACCTGAAACCGAGACTAGTGGGAGAGTTCACACATCCACAGCAACCATTGCAATACTAGCTGAAGCAGATGAAATTGAAGTTGAAATTAATGAAAAAGATTTAAGAATAGATACATACAGGGCCTCTGGTGCAGGAGGGCAACATGTAAACAAGACTGATTCAGCAGTTAGGATTACACATCTTCCCTCAGGTATTGTCGTACAAAACCAAGACGAAAAATCTCAAAATAAGAATAAGCAAAAAGCATTGAAAATTTTAAGAGCTAAAATTTTAAAAGTAGAAGAAAATAAAAAATTTGATGATATGTCTCAAACAAGAAAATCACTTGTAGGTGGTGGAGATAGAAGCGAAAAAATTAGGACTTATAATTTTCCACAAGGAAGAGTTAGTGATCACAGAATAAATTTAACCCTTCATAAAATTGATGAAATTTTAGATGGCAATCTAGATGAACTTAATGATGAATTATCTAAAAATTACTATGAGGATGCTTCTGGCGTATGATGTTAATAATATCTTCATTATTCCTGTTATCTTTTGTAACTAATATTTTATATTCCATTAACGGCAATCTAAATTACTCAAAGATATCAAGGATTTTGCTAATTTCTGCTCTGCTTGGGCAAACCTATTTAATTTTAAATGGAAAAATTTTAATTGAATCAAAAACACTCGAGTCAAATTTATTTGTTTCGTCATGGATCGTAGGGATTTTTAGTATTTTTGTATTAAGAAAATATATAAAAAATCTGTATACACTATTTATATCCCCAGTATGCTTTCTTTTGTCAGTACCAATAATTTTTGTTGGAAATTTAGAATCGACTGTCTTTAGTAATAAAATTCTAATACTTCATGTAATGTCGAACTTCATATCACATACTTTAATATTAATAGCTTCAATAATTGCATTTCTATATATATATCAACATAAAAATATAAAAATGAAAATAATCAACCAAATTGATAAATTGCCTAGCTTGTCCACATTAGAAAAAATACTTTTTTTAATCTTGTGTATATCTTTTCCAATTATGACACTAGGATTTTCATTAGGATTTATACTATCTAAAGAACAAATTGGAACTTATTGGTTTGGATCAGTTTCAACAATTTCGGTTATCTCATGGACTGTATTCTTTTTTATAATTCAAATAAGAGCATTCTTTGGTTTAAGTGGATTAAAAATATCATATTTTAGTATATTTGGATTATTTACAATAATATTAGGTTATATAGCGATGTATTATCTAGAACTTCCATCACATACATTTTTATAAAATTAGCGGCCAGGGGCCGCTAATCAAACTTTAAAGCATATTGTGTCCACCGTTCATACTTATATTGGATCCAGTAATCCAAGATCCAGCTGTTGAACAAAGATATAAAACTGCTAATGCGACTTCATCAGGATAACCGAATCTGCCTAAAGGAATTTCATCTTTAATTCCTGCTAATAAATCTGCAGGAACTGTGGCTAACATATCTGTTTCAACAAAGCCAGGAGAAACAGTATTAACTCTTATGTTATCTTTTGCCAACTCTCTTGCTAAGCTTTTTGTAAAACCATACATACCACTCTTGGTCGCAGCATAATTTGATTGGCCTATGTTTCCCGTTTCTCCTATAATAGATGAAATAGATACAATAGATCCGAAATTATTGTCACGCATATGTGGAACGCAGGCTTTAGACATATTGAATAATGCACCTAAATTTGTATCAATTACCTCTTGCCATTCTTCTTGAGACATTCTACTAAAAGTAATATCCCTATTGATTCCGGCGTTATTAACCAAAAAGTCAATTTTACCAAATTTTGCAATAGCCTCTTCGCCTAATGCTAGACATGATTCAAAATCCTTAACATCCGCTTGGACAACGATAGCTTCTCCTCCAAGGGCTTCAATTTCTTCAGCTGTAATTTCAGCAGCTTCTTTATTACTGACATAATTTAAAACCATCTTTGCCCCAGCTTCAGCAAAAGCCAAAGCGCATTGCTTACCAATACCTCTTGAACTACCTGTAACTACGGCAACACGGTCTTTTACGTCATACATCATTTCAATCATTATGATTCCTCCCTAAATTGCATTCGTTAATTTTATACAAAAAAAGATTAATAATCTACAATATAATGTTTACCAAATAAAAAATCAGAAATATACTAACCTCTATGATAAAATTTATAAAATCACATGGTTTAGGAAACGATTATATAGTTATAGATGGAAAAGACACTGGTTATTCTTTAACGAAATCACAAATTAAAAAAATATGTCATAGAAACTATGGTATTGGCTCAGATGGGGTTTTAATGCTTTGTAAAAGCAATATAGCTGACCACGGATTGAAAATTTTTAATCCTGATGGTTCTCAAGCCGAAAAAAGTGGTAACGGCCTTAGAATATTTTCAGCTTATTTATATGAATATAAAAAGATTAAAAGAAATAAAAAAATTACTATTGAAACACAAGGCGGATTAACAGCAAGTGAATTTGTTAAAGAGATAGGGGGAAAAAAATATATCAAAGTTGAGATGGGTGAAGCAATATTTGAACAAAAAAAAATACCTGTAAAAGTAAAAAGCTCTGATCAATTCTGTATAAACAAAGTTATAAAATTAGGAAATAAAAAATTTATTTTTAATTGTGTATCTGTAGGTAACCCACATTGCGTAATTTTTTCAAATAAAATATCTCCAGATATTACTAAAAATTATGGATCAAAGATTGAGGTACATAATTATTTTCCAAACAGAATAAATGTTCAATTTGCAAAAATAATCAATAGGGCCACCGTACAATTAGAAATATGGGAAAGAGGTGCAGGGTATACTTTAGCATCAGGGAGTAGTTCATGTGCGGTTGTATCTGTAGGTTTTAAGCTTGGCCTTTTAAATAATAAGGTAAAAGTTAAAATGCCGGGGGGTATTTTAAAGATATCTATAGATGATAAATACCAATTAGAAATGGAAGGACCAGTAGAAAAAATCTGTGAGGGAAGAATAGATATATAGTAAATGTATAAAATTATTAATAGTAAGTATATATGGTGCCCAACAAATGGAATATTAAAAGATTATTCAATTCTCATTAGATCAAATAAAATTCAAAAAATAGACCATTACGAAAATCTTAATAAATTAAAATATAAGAAGATAAATATAAAAAATTCAATTTTAATACCCGGGCTTGTGAATTCGCATATACATTTAGAATTAAATTGGGTTAAAAAAAGATTAAAATATTCATCTGATTTTATAGATTGGTTAAGCCAAATAATAGATTTAAAAAAAGGGTTGAGTAAAAATCAATTAATTAAAAAATCAATTAAGGAAGCAATTACGGAATGTGCGAACTGCGGGGTTACAACGATTGGCGAAATTTCATCATATAATGGATTAGACATCTCAATAATAAAAAAATCTGGTTTAAGATGTTCATATTTTTATGAAATTGCTAATTCAAATTCTTTGAGTTTTGAAAAAAACATACTAAAAATTGGGAAAAAAGTTAGTAATAATAAAATGATTAATCTTAAGGTATTCCCTCATTCAATTTATTCATTGGATACAAGCATATGGAGGAGATGTAAAAAATTTTCAACCAAAAATAACATGGGTCTTGGCACCCACCTATCAGAAAGTCTAGAAGAAATAAAATTTATTAAAGGTAAAAAAAATAAATTTGATAATATAATTTTTAATAAACTAAAAAAGCCTCCAAGAGTTAAAAGAAAATCTACTTTTACTCCTCTAAAATATTTAGAAGATTTAGGGATCATAAATGAGAATATAACTTTGATACATATGAATAATTTATCCCCTGAAGATAAAAATATTATTAAAAAAAATCAGTTAAAAGTAGTTTTGTGCCCAAGAAGTAACCTTTTTTTAAATGAGAAATTACCAGATTTAAAATTTTTTCTGGACTATCATTCAACAGGTTTAGGAACTGATGGTCTTTCAAGTAATAATGATTTAAATTTTGTAAATGAGATGAGTTTTTTGTACTTAAATTCAAAAAAATTAAATATCGAAAATTTAAAAGAAAAAATATTATCAATTTCGACTATTGGTGGTGCCAAATGTTTAGGTCTGGATAAAAAGATTGGATCAATAGAAGAAAATAAGATAGCTGATTTAATTGCTTTTGAAATAAAAGATCAAGATCCTTTTGATTCAATAATATTTAGAGAAGGCAAAAATATTAGATTAAAAATGATCGATGGAAAAATTAAAAAGTTTCAATAATATCGAGCCTAGGTAGTTCATCTATAAGGCCCAATTTTTTTGCTTTCAAATAAAAATAATTTAAGCCATTAATTCCTCTGGAATTGATATTAACAGTATCACTATTCACATACATTAAAACAAATTCTTTAGCAATATCTCTAGAGACTCCTCGACCAAATTTCATAGAATAATCGAGTGCTTCTTCAACATTAGCTAAAGCATATTTTATACTAGATTTGATAATTTGAGATATCTCATTTTGTTCATCAATTGAAAGACTCCTAGTTATAATATTTAATCCCAAAGGTATTGGATAATCACATTCATCAGACCATAGTCTGGGTAAATTAAGAATCACTTCATAACCCGATTCTTTATATGTTATTTGCCCCTCATGAATTATTAGCCCAGCATCAATTTCATCATTTTCAATAGCAGGAACAATTTCATCGAAATTGAGTTCTATAAAATTTGCATCTTTTAGATAAAGCTTTAAAAGTAAGAATGCTGAAGTAAGTTTTCCAGGTATACCAATTTTAGTTTCACTATTTATTTGAATTTTATTTTTTGCTACAACTATTGGTCCATAATTATCACCCATACTTGCTCCACAGTCCATAATTCTATATTTATCTTGGATTTGAAGATAAGCATTAGCAGAAACCGCTGTTGTATGAAGTTCAGAATTTATAGCCATTTTGTTGAGAGTTTGAATATCTTTAATGACATGATTAAATTCATATTTTTTAGAACTTATAATTCCAGAAGTTATTCCATAAAACATGAAAGCATCATCTGCATCGGGGCTATGTCCTAATAAGATTTCTTTTTTTAAAATTTTTTAACTCCTCGATGTATATTAACGTTTATTAAAAAAAAAGTAAGTCAATTATTTATTAAACTCCCTTCTTTCTATTTTGGTAATTTTTTTTGCTAAATCTAGAAATAAATTTATTCCCTTTCTATGCTTACTCGTAAATTCATATACTATTCTCTCTTTCAAATAAGTTTCAATATTCATTTTATCTATATCAACTTTTTTTAAATCAAGTATATGGGTGATAATATTGTCAATATTTTCTACTCCTTTCAAATATGAATTTTCTAAAGATGTTATAAGATCGTTACTAGGTTTTTTAATGTAATTATATGACGCAAAAGTAAAAGGTAAGGTGGTTTCATTAAACCAAAGATCTGACAGATCAAATATTTTAACCCCTATAGGCTTAGAATATGTTAATTCCAAACCTAAATCACCTATCACCACATAACCACAATCACTATCCAAAGTCATATTTTTAGAGGGCGAATAGTAGCTAAAATTTGGGGTAGTTTTAACAAACTCATTGAATAGAACTTTAACTAATAAATTTGAACTTTTTGAGCGAGAATCGAGAAACATTGTTTTAATTTCCTTCAATTCTCCCTTACTTATTATTATAACGCTATCAACTTTGCCGTTGGCACTTATACATTTGTTTTCCAAAGAAAAAATATTCTTATTTCCAAGATGATCCGCTATTGGCAAGAGGCTAATGTCTACTTTGTTAAGGTTTAAAGAATCTAATGTTTCGGATGGATTAGAAAAACTTATATTTACATTATGCTCTTTAAGATAAAAAGTAAGTGGTAAAGAGTTTATAAATGGAACTGTTCCTACAATATTCATAACTAAAATTTAAAGTCTTCAAAAGACCATTTTTTGGGTGTAAAAATTGATTTATGGATTTCTAAAGCATATTCGTCTGACATTCCAGCAATAAAATCCAAACAACTAACAGAGTGAATTTTTGAAGTACATTTATAAACATTTTTGAGCCTATTAGGGTCGTCATGAAAGAATAGATACAGATCAGATAAAATTTTTTTAGCTTTATCAAAGTTTTTTCTCAAAATCTCATGGAAATAAACCTTTTCAAATAGAAAATCTCGCATAAGATTAAGGTTCTCCTCTAATTCAAGAGAAATAGTTACTTTTTTAAAATTAGTTTTAGTAGTGCTATTTATTGTATCACTAATAACTTTTGAAATTCTTTCTGAATGAGATTTACCAAAAAATAAAATTAATTTTTTTGGCAAATTATTTTTTTTTATGAGTCCAGCTCTCAGGGCATCATCTAAGTCGTGAGTAAAATAAGCAAAGATGTCGGACAACCTAACAACTTGACCCTCCAAAGTTTTAATTTTTATTTTTTCATTAATTATTGGACCCCTTCCTTTTGAATGTTTTGATATACCATCTCTTACCTCCTGAGTAAGATTCAAACCTTTTCCATTATTTTCAATGTGATCAACAATTCTTAGGCTGTGCAGATAATGTTTAAATCCACCTTTATGAATATCATTCAATGCTTGTTCTCCAGCATGTCCAAATGGAGTATGGCCCAAATCGTGTCCTAGAGCTATGGCTTCAGTTAAATCTTCATTTAAAAATAAAGATCTTGATATTGTTCGTGAAATTTGGGAAACCTCTAGCACATGAGTTAATCTTGTTCTAAAATGATCACCATATGGAGCGAGAAAAACTTGCGTTTTATCTTTAAGCCTTCTAAAGGATTTAGAATGAAGTATTCTATCTCTATCTCTTTGAAAATCTGTTCTTAGGGAGCATTTTTTCTCTTTTTTAATTCTCCCTAAAGATTTTGAACTAAATGATGCATATTTTGATAAAAATTCGAACTCTTTTTCTTCAATTTGTTTTCGTATACTTTTCACTTAGGCTCTAACCACCACATTATTATTTTTTAAAAAATCTTTTACTTGATAAATAGTATATTCCTGAAAATGAAAAATTGATGCACAAAGAGCTGCATCAGCATTACCTAATAAAAAAGCGTCTCTAATATGCTCTAATCTGCCGGCACCACCAGAAGCAATTATGGGTATTTTAAGCCACTCATTTATCTTTTTTAAAGCATTAATATCATAGCCCTCTTTTGTACCATCTTTATCCATAGATGTTAACAGAATTTCCCCCACACCATAATCTTGCATTTTTTTTATCCATTCTATAGCATCGAGCCCTGTTGCTTTTCTTCCCCCGTGAGTAAAAACTTGCCATTTATCATGTGCTGACATTTTAATATCTACAGCAACTACAATACATTGAGAACCAAATTTTTTTGCAGCATCAATAACTAACATTGGATCATTAACCGCTGCCGTATTAATTGAAACTTTATCAGCTCCCGCCAAAAGCAGACTTCTTATATCGTCAATCTTCCTTATCCCCCCACCAACAGTTAAAGGTACAAATACTTTATCTGCTGCCTTTTCAATTGTTTCAATCATAATTCCTCTATTCTCATTTGATGCTGTTATATCTAAAAATGTTATCTCATCTGCACCTTCTTCACTATATTTCTTAGCTATTTCTACTGGATCACCTGCATCAATTAAATTTTCAAAGTTAACTCCTTTTACTACTCGGCCTTTATCAATATCAAGGCATGGAATTATTCGCTTAGCTAACATCTTGATAAACCTCAATACACTTTTTTAAATCTAATTTATCTTCATATATAGACTTCCCTAATATAACTCCATAAACTGTTTGATTGACGAGTTTGCTAATAGATTTCAAATCATTTTCATTCTTTATTCCTCCAGAAATAATGAGTGGAATGTTTGTGTTTTTAAGGTATTCATTCACTAGCTCAACATTATATCCTTCCAATGTTCCGTCTCTATCTACTGACGTTAATACTATCAAATCTATATTTTTTTTTCTGAATTTAGCTAAAGCTTCTTTTAGTCCCATTCTTATTTTTGAGCCCCAACCTTTGATTGCTACCAAATTGTCTTTAATATCAATACCAATTGCTATTTGAGTTGGATTTTCATTAACAGCACTATTTAAAAAATCATCATCTTCAAAGGCTGAGGTTCCTAAAATAACTCTTCTTATTCCAAGAGAGAGGTAAGAATTAATAATCTCTTTGCTTCTAATACCCCCACCAATCTGGATTTCACATTTAACAGAGTTTGAAATTTCTTTAATAATTTCATAATTTATGCTTTTACCTTCAACCGCGCCATCAAGATCAACCAAATGGATTAATTTTGCTCCCATCGACTCCCATTTCTTGGCAACCTCGACTGGACTATCCGAATAAATCTTTTCTTTAGCAAAATCTCCCTTATAGAGTCTTACACATTTTTGGTTTTTTATATCAATCGCTGGTATTAAAATCATAATTCTACATTTTACAAAAATAAATTAATAAATTAAATTAAAAAATATGAAATACTGGTTAGTCAAATCTGAACCTTTTAAATATTCATGGAACATGATGCTTAAAGATAAAGTAACTTACTGGGATGGAGTACGCAATTATCAAGCCCGAAATAATCTTAAATTGATGAAAAAAGGAGATTTAGTTCTGTTTTATCATAGCAATGAAGGGAAAGAAATTGTAGGAATTACAAAGGTAGTAAAAGAATATTATCAGGATCCTACAACAGAGGATGAAAAATGGGTTGTTGTGGACCTTAGAGTTGATAAAACATTAAAAAGACCTATATCTTTAAAAGAAATTAAAGGTGATAATAATTTAAAAGATATAGGCTTAATTAGACAGTCAAGATTATCAGTTATGGAAATTAAAAAAGAACATTTTAAATATATTATAAATTTATCTAATGAAAAATAGTGAAAACGATCTTATAGAGGGTGTAAATTCTGGAAGCAGAGTATGCTTGTCTAAACTAATTAGTTTAGTTGAAAGTGACAAATCAGCGATATTCAGAATTATTGATTCATTAAATAAAAGGACAGAGAGCTCTTATGTGGTTGGAATCACTGGTCCTCCCGGGGCGGGAAAGAGCACCCTGACAAATCGTTTGATTCAAAATTATCGAAAAAAAAATTTATCTGTTGCAGTCTTAGCAGTTGATCCGAGTAGTCCTTTTACCGGAGGAGCCGTATTAGGTGACAGAATTAGAATGCAAGAGCATGCTTTAGATGACGAGGTATTTATTAGAAGTATTGGTAGCCGGGGGGATTTGGGGGGGTTATCAAGTGCCACATCCGCAATAATAAAACTTTTTGACTCATTTGGAATGGACATTGTTATAATTGAAACTGTTGGAGTAGGCCAAACTGAGTTAGATATTATAAAAATTTCAGATTGTGTTTTAGTTACTTTAGTTCCTGAGGCGGGAGATGGAGTTCAAGCAATGAAAGCAGGCTTAATGGAAATAGGAGATGTATTTGTTGTCAATAAAGCTGATAGAGGTGGCGCAGAAAAACTTGCGAGAGAAATTGATTATATGATTTCATTAAAACATAAAAATACAAATTGGAATACAAAGGTAATTTTAGCAGAGGCTGAAAATGATGTTGGAACAAAAAATATTGTTAATGAAATAGATTCTTTCAAAGAATATGAGATTCAAAGCAATGAATTGAATAAAAAAAGAACACTTCGCAAAGTCTCAGAAATTGAGACTTTATTATTTCAACGCATGAAATATGAATTAGAATCTTTAAAATTAGATAAGGATGTTAAAAATATTATGTCAAAGGTTAGTAAATCAGATTTAGAGCCTGAAGAAGCTGTGAATCTTATTTTCAAACTTTTTAAAAAAAATTTTTGATTTTGAGAAAAATATTAGTTAGTAAAATTTTAGATCAGATTAAAATTGCCATTATTGAAAATGGCAAATTAATCCATTATTTTATGGAATATGAAGATATTCAGCAAAGTATTAGAGGGAATATTTACAAAGCAAGTATTGATAAAAAAGCAAAAGGTATAGATGCTTCGTTTATTGATATAGGTCTAGGAAGATCAGCATTTCTTTCAAAATTTAATCCTTTTCAAAAAGAAATGTCCAAATCTAGTGGAGCTTATCAGATTTCTAAAGATAATTTTGTTTTGGTTCAAGCGGTCAGCGATTACGATCCAAGGAAGGCTCCAAAAGTTTCAGATTTTATAGCATTACCATCAAAATATTGTGTTATTGTTAGCAAGCCAAAGTTTTTTGGAATTTCAAAAAGAATAGAATGCCAGAAAGAAAGAAAAAGATTTAACTCACTGAAAAAACTTAGTAATAAAGATTGTGGAATAATATTAAGAACATCATCAATTAATAAAAAAATAAAAGATATAAAGAACGATATAGCTTCTACCAAAAAGAGGTGGAGGGAAATATTAAATGATTTTAGAAAAAATGATTCCCTAGGAATGCTTCATCAAGAAAAAAGTGTTTTAGATAATTTAGTTAGAGAGTTTATCAATGATAAAACATTTATCGAAACAGATTCTAGGTTTGTATACAATAAATTAAAAAAAGATCTTTCAAAAAATATTGAAATTAAATTAGTAATTAAGAGCAAAGAAATATTTAAGAAATATCATATTGAGGATGAAATCAAAAATATATTTTTCAAAAAAATAAAATTAAAAAATGGTGCTTTCATCTTGGTTGAAGAAAAAGAAGGACTAACTGTAGTAGATATAAATTCGGGTAGTAGTCTTAACAATAAAAAAGAAACTTTATTAAACATAAATAAGATAGCAGCATTAGAAATTTCTCGTCAAATAGTTTTGAGAAACCTTCATGGTCTGATATTGATTGATTTTATTGATGTTAAAAAACCAAAAGAAAAAAGAGAAATATATAAAACATTATCGGAATCTATGAAGCCAGATAAATCAAAACACACAATATTACCTATGTCTAAATTTGGTATTATAGAAATGACAAGACAAAAAAGGGGCAGTAAAATATCAAATATTATTAGTGAAAAATGTCTAGTTTGTAATGGTTATGGTTTAGTTCAAGATAAAGTATCAGTATGCTACGAAGTTTTAGAAAATATTATAAAAAATAACATAAAGGGTAAAGTGTCTATTAAAATTAATTCTACAATCTATCAAAACATGAAAGACATTCTGAACAAGCATAAAAATAATTCGGAAATAAAAAAAATCCAATTTAAATTGATAGAAGACTTTAAGCCAATTTATGA
Source organism: uncultured Candidatus Hydrogenedens sp. (assembly GCA_902609885.1). Lineage (GTDB taxonomy): Bacteria > Desulfobacterota_D > UBA1144 > UBA1144 > UBA1144. The sequence continues at coordinate 126,524 of CACLTT010000004.1, forward strand.
CCAAAGAGAATTGTACGAAATTATTTGATGAATTATTTTTTTTATATATGATTAATGAACAATGAGTGTTTTAAAAGTTGGAAATCTTTACCATATTGGAATAGCTGTTAAAGACGCAGAAAAAACTTCTATACTATATTCTAAAACATTGGGTTTAAAAATTGAACATGATGAAGTTGTAATGGACCAGGGAGTAAGGGCTATAATGATGGTTCCTGAAAATAGTGAATCAACTGCTATTGAACTTTTAGAGCCAGTAGTTCCTGAATCTCCTATCAATAAGTTTTTAGATAATAAAGGTGAAGGGATGCATCATGTTTGCTATTTGGTATCAGATATATTGGAAGGTATTTCTCATCTTAAAAATATGGGAATTGACATGATTGACCTGAAGCCTAGAGAGGGCTTGAATAATACATTAGTTGCTTTTGCACATCCAAAAAGCATGAACAGTGTTTTAATAGAATTAGCTCAGAAAAAATAAATTAAGAGTTTTTACTTTCTTTATCTTCATCTTCATCGGACTTCTTTTTATCATCATCTTTTACTGCTTTTTTAAACCCAGAGATTCCTTTTCCTAAAGCAGAACCGATATCACCAAGCTTGCTTGGTCCAAAAATGAGGAGTACTATTACTAAAATAATAATTAATTCTTGAACACCTAATCCAAACATCATTACCTCTTTAACAAAAGCTAACTCATTGATGTAAATGTGTCAATTAGCACCTTTAATAAATAGTAATTTGAAATATAATATTTTCAGTGAAAGTTTTGATCTATACACATGAATATCCACCATTCAGGGGTGGCATTGCAACATCATCACAGAAAATTGCAAATATTTTAAAGGGTAAATTTAATGTGGTTGTATGTTGTCCTAAATATAAAAATACAAAATCAAGTAACTCAAATAATCTAAAAATTAAAAGAATGAATTTAATAGGCGGTGATAAATTTAAAAAAATTCCATTATTACAGTATATTCAGGGTTTTTTTTATCTGAAAAAAAGCATCAGAGATGAAAAACCTGATTATATTTTATATTTAGGGGAAGAGGCTGAAATAGTTGGGGGTCTAGTTAATGAGGTGGAATTGAATCAAATTGTTAGAATCGCAGGGTCTGGGATTAAATCAATTTTAGAAAATAAAAAGCTTTCAAAAGCATATAAAAAATTTTTAATGAAAAGATTATATAAAAATTCAAAGTATATAATCGCTGTTAGCAATAACACTAAGAATTTATTAATAAAAAGCAATGAGTTTAACGAAGTAAATAAAATAAAATTAATTTATAATGGATTAGAGGATGAATTTATTAAAAAAGAAAAAGACTACAGCTTAAGAAATAAATTAGGTTTTAAGGAAGATGATTTTATATTGTTAACAGTATCAAGAATTCTTCCACGCAAAGGTCAAGACAATGTCATTAAAGCTTTATCAAAGATTAAAAATAAAAAAATAAAATATCTATGTGTGGGAGATGGGAAATACATTAAAAAATTTAAAAAACTCTCGAAAAATTTAAAAATTGATAATAGGATTTTATTTATTGGTGAAATAGATAGAAAAGATTCAACAAAATATTATGATATTGCTGATGCTTTTATTTTATGCAATAGAACCTGGAATAATAAAATTGAAGGGCTGCCAAACGTTGTACTGGAAGCGATGGGAAGATCAAAACCTGTAATTGGATCGAAAGACTCTGGAACTCAGGAGTTAATAATAGATGGAAAAACGGGTTATCATGTTGATCCAGAAAATATCCAAGATATTAAAGAAATTATTATTTGTGCCTTAGAAAATAGAAACAAATTAAAAGTTATGGGTAATAATGCTTTAGATTTTATTCAAAAAAACTTTTCAAATAAAAAAATGGAAGATGAATATATAAGGATATTTAATGAAAATTAAAATATGTGGGATAACCAATTTAGATGATGCAACAAAATGTCAAACGCTAGGTGTTAATTATCTAGGTTTTATTTTTTACAAAAAGAGTCCTAGATATATTAACTATTCAAATGCAAAAAAAATAATATCTGGTCTTAATTCTAAAGTTCAAAAAGTGGGAGTATTTGTAAATACTGATAATAATGAAATTAATACAATATCTAAGAACATAGGGCTAGACTACGTTCAATTACATGGGAATGAGGGTGAAGAGGACATTTTTAAAATTAAATTGCCTTGTATTAAAGCATTAGATGGTAATTCTAGAAATCTTTCAAACAATATAAATATGTTTAAGAATGCAAAATATTTATTATTGGATAATATTTCAAAGAATATTAAAGGTGGAAGTGGAGATAAATTTGACTGGAATAATTTAAAAAATATAGATAATAAAAAAAATATTATTCTGTCGGGTGGGCTGAATCAAGAAAATATTTTAGATGCAATTGATAAAACTGGTATAGAATTCTATGATTTTTGTTCCTCTACAGAGATAAAACCTGGGATTAAAAATATAAAAAAGATAGAATCTATTGTAAACTTAATTAACAATGCCAAAAAATAAATTTAACTTTAATTCGCTTCCTGATAAAAATGGTAGATTTGGGGATTACGGAGGTATGTTTGTTTCAGAAACTCTTGTCCCAGCCCTCAACGATCTTGAAAATAAATACAAAAAAATTAAAAATAATTCTTCATTTAAACGAGAAGTAAAAAATTTGTTGAAAAATTTTGTTGGTAGGCCTACTCCATTATATTTAGCAGAAAGAACTTCGAGAGATATTGGCGGTGCCAAAATTTATTTAAAGCGCGAAGACTTAGCACACACTGGGGCTCACAAAATAAATAATACTGTCGGTCAAGCCATTTTAGCAAAATTGATGGGCAAGAAAAGAATAATCGCAGAGACTGGCGCAGGTCAGCATGGTGTTGCAACTGCAACTATCTGCGCGCTTTTAGGATTAAAATGTGAAATTTATATGGGTGCAACTGATACTTTTAGACAAGCCATCAATGTGCAAAGAATGAAACTTTTAGGAGCGAAGGTTATTCCTGTTAAATCTGGATCTCAAACACTTAAAGATGCATTAAATGAAGCTCTAAGAGATTGGGTTACTAATGTGAGAGATACATTTTACATTATTGGTAGTGTCGCTGGGCCGCATCCCTACCCAATGATAGTCAGAGATTTTCAATCGGTAATAGGAACAGAATCAAGAAAGCAAATAATTAAAATTCAAAATAAATTGCCAGATTTACTAATAGCTTGTGTTGGAGGAGGTTCTAACGCTATTGGCTTATTCTACCCCTTTCTTAACGATCAATCTGTAAAAATGGTTGGGGTAGAAGCTGCGGGAAACGGAATAAAAACTGGTTTCCACTCAGCTAGTATCGGTGCGGGGTCAGTTGGAGTCCTTCATGGGAGTAAAACATACATACTTCAAAATGATAATGGTCAGGTCGAAGAGACACATTCTGTTTCAGCGGGGCTAGATTATCCTGGTGTCGGTCCTGAACATTCTTTTTTAAAAGATATTAAAAGAGTAAAATATGTATCAGTTACAGATATTGAAGCTGTTAAAGCGTTACAATATTTTTCTGAAAAAGAAGGGATTATTTCTGCTCTTGAAACAGCTCATGCACTGTCGTATGCAATGAAAGTTGCAAAAAAAATGTCTAAAAAAGAAAGTATAATTGTTAACTTGTCTGGAAGAGGTGATAAAGACCTTGAATCAGTGAATGATTTCTTAAATAAAAATAGGCAAAACCAATAAATGAAAATATTAAACAAGATCAAATCTGATAATGAATCAGGGAAAGTTTCGTTTATATCTTATGTAACTGCTGGCGATCCTGATATAAAAACAACCTTAGATATTATGAAATCGTTAGTAAATAATGGAACTGACATAATAGAGCTTGGCATACCTTTTTCTGATCCGATATCTGATGGTCCTACAATCCAAAAAGCTTCGGAAAGATCATTAAAAAAAAATATTAATATTAGTAAAGCTCTAAATATAGTAAAAGAATTTAGAAAAGAATTCTCGACTCCAATAATAATATTTGGTTACTATAATCCTTTTTTAAGATATGGAATAAATAATTTAATGAGGGATATTAAAAATGTAGATGCAAATGGAATTTTAGTTGTTGATCTACCTCCTGAGGAGTCTCACCAAATACAGAAGTCAGTTAATAAACATAGTCTTGAGCTTGTCTATCTTGTTGCACCAACTAGTACAGACTATAGAATACAGACAATCTCCAACCTATCCAACTCATTTATATACCTCGTTTCAGTTACGGGCGTGACAGGTACAAGGAGTAAAATTGATAAAAATCTCATACCATTTATAAAGAAATTAAAGAAGATAACAAAAAAACCTATTTGTGTGGGATTTGGAATATCTAGCACAAAACATGTTAATGAATTAAAGAAAAAAGTTAATGGAATAGTTATTGGTAGTGCTATTGTTAAAATTATAGAAAAAAATCTAAATGATAAGCGTGAAATTACAAAAAAAATATCTAATTTCTGCAGAAAAATATCTAAGGCATGTAGAATTTAAGGACTTTTAACTTTTTTATCTATATGGCAAAATATATTATTCAAATTTAAACATTTGTGAGTATTTCACATAAAAAAAAGGAGTGAGAATTTATGGAATTACTATTTAAAACAAGATCTACAGAATATACTGGACCCGGCGGTTTGCCTAATGGAAGTCTAGACAATACTAGCGAATGGAAACCAATGACTAAGTATTTAGAGATAGGAGCTGAAAGTTATCCAGATAAAGCTATGTTCAAAATTGCTGATAGTGATGGAAAAGTAGTTGAGACATACAGTTACAAAGAAACTAATGATAAAGCCAACCAAGTTGCAAATGGGCTTATCTCTAAAGTTGATGTAAAAAAAGGTGATAAGATTGGAATGTATATGTTAAATTGTGCGGAATTTGTACTTTCAATTCTCGCAATTCATAAAACTGGTGGTATTCAGGTCCCAATCAATAAAGATGAAAAGGGAGAAAGACTTGCATACATTATTAATTATTCTGATCAAGTAGCTTTAGTTGTTGATCCCTCTGGTCTTCAGTTGATTGAAGATATTGCTGATAAGCTTGAAAATCTTAAATTAATTTATGTAACTGGAGACGCAGCAAGCGTACCAGAAAAGATAGGTAATATTCCTGCTGAGCCATTTAACTCTTTACAAGAATTTGGGTCTGATAATCCAGGAGTTGATGTTCAAATAAGTGATAAGGAAAGATGTATGTTTACCTCGGGTACAACTGGTATGCCAAAAGGTGTTGTCAGGGAACATGGTGGAGTTGTTTTAACAGTTAGAGCATATATGCAGCAACAAGGAGTAAGAAGTGATGACACTCTTATGAGTGTTCTTTCGCTTGGACATGCTAATGCGCAGGCGTTATGTCTATTTTGTGCAATTGGTGCTGGTGCAACAGCAGTATTTTTTCCTAAATTTTCAGCATCTAACTTTTTCAAGTGGGCCCATGACTGCGATGCAACCTGCGTAAACATGCTAGGTGCTGTTGCAGAATATCTTTATGCATCCAAACCAAGTGAATATGATCAAAAACATAAAATTAGAATTATGCTAGGTTCGCCTGCACCAAGAAATCTAGAAGATTTCCAAAAAAGGTTCAATGTTAGGGTTATAGATGGTTATGGCTCAACTGAAATGGGTATGGTGCTTTGGAAAAATCCTGAAGATGTAAGAGCAGGATCATGTGGATATCCTACAGAAGGTTTCTATGTTGAATTAAGAAATCCTGATAATATTCAAGAAGTTATAAGACCACACTGGGATCCATATATAGATTCTACCCCTCCTGATTCAGCGAAAGGAATTCTTTATATTAGACCGTTAGTCCCAAATACGACTTTAAATGAATATTTTAAAGATGATAGAAGAACTAGAGAAGCTTTTGACGATGATGGGTTCTTCAATTCTGATGATGTTATGGCATGTGGAACAGATGGTAGATATTATTTTATCGGAAGACATACAAGACTTAGAGTCTCTGGTGAAAATGTTGATCCCGTAGCTGTTGCTGATTTAGCTCTTATGCATCCTGCAGTTCAAGATGCTATTGCGGTCGGGTTAAGACTGCCAGACGTTTCAGATGATGAGCTGAAACTTAATATAATTCTTAAAGACGGAGAAAAATTTGATGAAGCTGAATTTTGTACCTGGATGGCTGAACAATGTATTATCGCCATGGTACCAAGATTCATCGAAATTTTAGATGGATGGCCTATGACTGCAACTCAAAAAGTCAAAGTTGCAGAGCTTAAAGAAATCACTGATAAAACATGGGATAGAGCCAAAGCAGGCCTTAAATTCAGCGCAAGAAAGTAAGTTAATGCAACTTTTTTTTAGACCAGTTGAAAAAAAATATGAGGGAGAAGGAATTCTCCCTCATGGAACCTTTGATAATACTAATAATTGGAATCCATTAATTAAATATTTAGAAAAAGGGGCAATTGATTTCCCCGATAAAACTATGTTCAAAATGGGTGATGCTAATGGCAGGATTATTGAACAATTTACATACGAAGAGACCAATCAAAAATCCAATCAAATTGCAAATTACCTTATTGAAAACTGTTCTATTAATAGTGAAGATAAAATAGGAATTTTTATGCTAAATTCCTCCGAGTTTGTATTTTCTATTCTAGCTACACATAAAACTGGGGCCATTCAAGTTCCTGTTAATAAAGATGAAAAAGGTGAACGACTCTTATATGTGATTAATTATTCTGAGATGAAAGTTTTAATTATTGATAAAAGTGCGATTGATTTAATTGAACCTATTGCTGATAAATTTGAAAATTTAGAAAGAATTTTTATTTCTAGAAGTGATGGAAATATTCCAAATAATTTAGGAAATATTAATTGTGAAGAATTTGAATCATTTTATAAAGGTAGTATCGATAATCCGAACATTAAGCTTACTATAGCCAATAAAGAGCGATGTATGTTTACATCTGGTACAACTGGTATGCCAAAAGGTGTAGTAAGAGAGCACGGTGGAGTTCTTATGACAGTACGAAGTTATATACAACATCAAGGTATTAGGAGTAATGATACTTTAATGAGTGTTTTATCCTTGGGTCATGCAAATGCTCAGGCAATGTGTTTATTTGCTGCCATAGGTGCAGGTTGTACTGCAGTTTTTTTTCCAAAATTTTCTGCTTCTAATTTTTGGAAATGGGCATATGACTGTGGAGCGACAGTTACAAACTTCCTTGGAGCAGTCGCAGAATACCTTTGGTCAGCAAAGCCAGGCGATTATGATAAAAAACATAATGTTAGAATTGTTTTAGCAGGCCCTGCTCCCAGAAATTTAATAGAATTTGAAAAAAGATTCAATCTTAAAATAGTTGAAGGATATGGATCTACTGAAATGGGGATGCCTCTTTGGAAAAGCCCTGAAGATGCTAGAGTTGGTTCATGTGGATATCCTGTTGAGGGGTATTATTTAGAAATTCGAAATCCTGAAAACATTGAGGAGGTAATCAAGCCTCATTGGAATCCCAGCTTAGAAGAAAAACCCCCAGAATCCGCGAAAGGATTATTATTTATAAGACCAAATGTACCAAATACAACTTTAAATGAGTATTTTAAAGATTTGAGAAGGACTAGGGAAGCTTTTGATGATGATGGTTTTTTTAATTCTGATGATTTATTTGCTGCTGGAACAGATGGAAGATATTACTTTATTGGTAGATATTCAAGACTGAGAGTTTCTGGTGAAAATGTTGATCCCATAGCAGTTGCTGACTTAGCTTTAATGCACCCTGTGATTCAAGATGCAATTGCAGTAGGATTAAGACTTCCAGATATTTCCGATGATGAACTTAAATTAAATATAATAATAAAAGATGGTGAAAAATTTGATGAAGCTGAGTTCTGCACTTGGATGGCTGAGCAGTGTATAGTTGCAATGGTTCCGAGATTCATTGAGATTTTTGATGGCGGATTCCCAATGACTGCTTCTCAAAAAGTTAAAGTTGCTGATTTAAAAGAGATAACAGATAGAACATGGGATAGAGCCAAATCAGGGTTAAAATTCAGCTCTAGAAAGTAACTTCTAATTCCTTACAGTTATGATCAAATATACTACTTATAATTTTTTATTTCAAAAAAAGTATTTAAAATATTATATTTTTAAAGATATAAAGGGCGTATAAATATATATTTTTAGTGAAAGAAAATAGATTTGATGGCATACTTATTGCCAGATTTGAAATATGCATTATTAGAGGGATTTTATAATTCCATGCTTTAATTGCATGGCAATTTTTTTCCCATTGGAGGATTTTGAAAATGAAAATGATTCAAGCAATAATTAAGCCCTTTAAACTTGATGATGTTAAGGAAGCATTAAAAGCAGTGGGCGTAACTGGCATGACTGTCTCCGAAGTAAAAGGCTTTGGACGACAAAAGGGCCATACAGAAGTTTATAGAGGTGCAGAATATGAAATTGAATTTATCCCAAAAATTCAATTAGATATTGCTGTATCAGATGACACAGTAGATAGTGTTATCAAAGCAATTCAAGAGTCTGCGAATACAAATAAAATTGGTGATGGAAAGATTTTCGTTACCTCTGTTGAGCAGGCTGTAAGAATTAGAACTGGTGAAACAGGAGATTCGGCGGTATAAATATTCGCTGATAAGGAGAAAAAAATGGCAAAAACAGCAAGTGATGTTTTAAAATTAATTAAATCAAAGAAAATCGAGTTTGTCGATTTAAGATTTTGCGATATATTTGGTCGCTGGCAACATACCAGCTTCCCTTCTGCAGAAATAGATGCAAGTACTTTTAAAGACGGTATGGGATTCGATGGATCTAGCATTAGAGGATGGAAAGCTATAAATAATAGCGATATGATTATTCTTCCCGACCCAACAACTGCAGTTGTAGATCCATTTATGGCACATCCAACATTATCCTTAATTTGTGATGTCGCCGATCCTTTAACTAAAGAAAGATACGATCTTGATCCAAGATACATTGCAACCAAAGCAGAAAATTATCTAAAAAAAACAAAGATTGGGGATACATGTTATTTTGGTCCTGAATTGGAATTTTTTGTATTTGACGATGTAAGATATCAGTCAACTCCAAATTCGTCTTTTTATCAACTTGATTCTGAAGAAGCAGAATGGAATTCTGGTGAAGACGAAGTTCCTAATCTAGGACATAAAGCAAGATATAAAGAGGGATACTTTCCATTATCTCCATTAGATACCTATCAAGATATTAGATCAGATATGGTTAAAGTTATGCAAGAATGTGGCCTACACGTTGAATGCCATCACCATGAAGTTGGTGGCCCTGGGCAATCGGAAATTGATTTAAGATTTGCTCCATTAACAAAAATGGCTGATGACACATTATGGTATAAATATATTGTAAAAAATGTAGCAAAAAATCATGGAAAATCTGCTACATTTATGCCAAAACCGGTATTTGCCGATAATGGCTCAGGAATGCATGTCCACCAGTCAATTTGGAAAGGCTCAAAACCTTTATTTGCAGGAAATAAATATGCTGGGTTAAGTGATATGGCTTTGTACTATATTGGTGGAATTTTAAAACATGCAAGAGCTTTGTGTGCCTTTACAAATTCAACTATAAATTCTTATAAAAGGTTGGTACCAGGTTATGAAGCTCCAATAGTTTTAGCACATTCAGCTAGAAATAGGAGTGCTGCTATCAGAATTCCTATGTATTCTGATAGTCCTAAAGCTAAAAGGATTGAAACAAGATTCCCCGACCCTGCTGGAAATTGCTATTTAATATTCGCTGCAATGTTAATGGCTGGATTAGATGGGATTAAAAATAAAATTAAACCTACTAAAGAATTAGAGGAAGATATTTACGAACTTTCAGAAAAAGAACTATCTAAATATCCGTCAGTCCCTGCTGCTTTAGAGGAATCACTTGATGAATTAAGAAAGGATCATAAATTTTTGTTAGAAGGTGATGTTTTCACAAAAGAATTTATCGAAGGATACATTAATTATAAAATGGATGAAGAGATAACGCCTTGGAGAACTAGACCAAATCCATTAGAATTTGTAATGTATTACAGTGTTTAATAGTTTTTTAAAGGGCTCTAATTACGAGCCCTTTAAGCTTTATTTGTTTTAATTCCCCTTCTTCTATTTGGATAACAAACTTTACATATATCACACTTTGTACCATCACATCCTCTTGCTGAGCAAAATTCTCTCCCATAAAAAATAATCTGTAAATGTAATTTGTTCCAACTTGATATAGGAAATATTTTTTTAAGATCTCTTTCTGTTTGTGTAACATTTTTTCCTTTGGATAATCCCCACCTCTGAGCAAGGCGATGAATATGTGTATCAACAGGAAAGGCTGGAACATTAAAACATTTAGAAATAACTACACTTGCTGTCTTATGCCCTACCCCTGGGAGCTTTTCAAGTTCTTCAATATTTCTTGGAATTTTACCATTATATTTATCCATTATTATTTTAGAAAGTTCGTGAATTGATTTTGATTTTTGAGGTGCTAATCCGCAGGGTCTGATTATGTCATATATTTGTTTAACTTTAAGTTTCATCATCTTAGCTGCGGTATTAGCTAATGAAAATAATTTTGGCGTTATTCTATTAACTCTTTCATCGGTACATTGAGCACTTAATAAAACAGCAATAAGAAATTGAAAATTCGACTTGCTTTTTAATGGAGCAGTTGTTTCAGGATATAATTTATTTAATTTTTTAAGAATTACTTTGGCTCTATCTTTTTTAAGCATAATATTTCACTATCAAAATTAATATAACGCAGAAAAATCATTTTTTAATTTTATAAATCAGCTAATCTTAATTTGTGGATATAAAGAAGCTAAGAATTGATTCCTTACCAAATGAGCCTGGTGTTTATATATTTAAAGGTAAAAATGGTGAGAATTTATATGTAGGTAAAGCTAAAAATCTTAGAAATAGGGTCAAAAGCTACTTTTCTAAAAATAAAGATAAAAGAATGAATATAAATTTTCTAATGCTTGAAGCTTTAACTATAGATTACATTACAACTCAAACAGAAGATGAAGCTTTAATGTTAGAAAATAAGACAATAAAACTCAGACAACCTAAATATAATATTTTATTGAAAGATGACAAAACATATTCCTCCCTGAGACTAGAAATAAATGAAAAATATCCTAGAATTTCAATAGTTAGAAAATGTTCAGATAAAAATTCATTATATTTAGGACCATTTAAATCATCAGAGAATCTCAAGAAAACAAAAAGATTTTTTCAAAAAATATTTGGTGTTCGTGACTGTACAAATAATAAATTTATAAAACATCAAAAAAGAGCTTGTCTTTATAAAGATATTGGAATGTGTTTGGGACCATGTGACGATAAACAATTAGAAGCAATATATATTAAAAACTTTAGTTTATTAAAAGATATATTTACTGGTAGGGTTGGGTACTTTAAAAAAATTGTTGAAGAAAAAATGATAGAATTTGCAAAAAAAGAAATGTTTGAACAGGCATCCTTTTTACGCGATGAACTAGAGAGGCTTTCTACAAACAACTACTATGAATATAGAAATTCTGAATCGTTAAAGAATACTGATGTAATAGGCATAATAACTAAAAACAACCAAATACAAATATCTATATTGTTTTTTAGAGGTGGATACATTATCGACAAAGCTGATCTATTTGCATTATCAAAGATGCAGAATATCCAATATGAACAATATCAAATGCTAAAGCAATTTTACTCTTTAAAGTCCTCAGTACCGAAGAAAATTATTATTGATAATCAGTTTAAGTATTTTGATGATTTAAAAATTGATCTGAAAAATTTAGAACTGTCTGATACTAAATTTGAAAAAATATCTAAAGGCAGAAAATTTAATCTAATAAAGCTTGCTAAAAAAAATGCAGAAGTTAGTCTTGAAAATAATATTCAAAACGAGAAGAGAATAGCTTATATTTTACAAAACCTAAAAGAGAATCTCAGTTTATCTTCACTCCCAAAGAGAATAGAATGTTTTGATATATCGAATACACAAGGTACCAATCCTGTCGCATCAATGGTTGTTTTTTCAAACTGCGAAGCCGATAAAAGTAAATATAGAAAATTTAAAATTAATTGTAAGGGACCCAATGATTATGAGATGATGAAAGAAGCAATTCAAAGAAGGTTAAAAAGAATTGATCAAGAAGGTTGGGAAAAACCTGATCTAATTCTGATAGACGGTGGAAAAGGTCATCTAAATAAAATCTCACCATTAGTTCCAAAAAATATAAATATTGCATCAATTGCAAAACCCTTAAAAAAAGAGAGTATTGATAAAATTTATATACCAAATAAGAAGGATTCAATCAAATTTGATAAGGATATTGAATCATTAAACATATTAATAAATCTTAGGAATGAAGCTCACAGGTTTGCTATAACTTTCCACAAATCTAGGAGATCAAAGGAAATGCTAAGTCAGCTTAAAACATAATCTATAACAGCCATTGCAGCAAACAATTTATTTTCTGCTTGTTTGTATATAATAGATTTTTTGGAGTTAATAACTTCTTCTGTAACTTCTTCGTTAATGTGTGCAGGAAGGCAATGCATAAAAACTGATTTTTTATTAGTATTACTCATTATCTTTGCATTAATTTGAAAATTTTTAAAATCTTTTAATCTTACTTTGTTTTCTTTTTCCATCCCCATGCTAGTCCAGACATCAGTATAGATTACATCAGCTTTTGAAGATGCATGGATTAAATCATCGGTAATATCAATATTTGAATTATTTTTTAAAATTTTTTTTATACTTTTATTATATTTATTAGGGCAGCAAAAGGTCATATTTAATTTTAAGCTCATTGCTGCATAAGCAAATGAGTTTGCAATATTATTTGAATCACCTACATAAACTATTTTAATTTTATTTAATGGCTTTTTATTAAAATATTCCTTTATGGTGAATATGTCTGAGATAATTTGTGTAGGATGCTCAAAATCTGATAAAGCATTAACAACTGGGATACTCGAGTTGTCCTCAAATTTGACTAGTTTTGCATGTGAATTAGTTCTAAAAATCAAAGTATCCATATACAAAGAAAACATTCTAGCTGTTTCCGCTATAGATTCTCCTCTTGATAATTGAGTATCATCCTTATTTATAAAAAGAGGGTAAGCTCCTAATTTTGATATTGCAGATTCAAATGATAATCTGGTCCTTGTAGAAAATTTTTCAAATAGAAGACCAATAACTTTCCCAGAATATTTATTT
>CACLTT010000005.1 GCA_902609885.1 uncultured Candidatus Hydrogenedens sp.
GTTTAAGTGACTTGGCATAATTATTTGCCTCCTATAAAAAAATTAGCGTGTAGGAATCTACATAGCGGAAGTAGACGAATATAATATTACTGAATATAAAAAAAATGCAAATAGAATTTCCATTTTTTAATAATTAATTTACAATTTAAACAATGAAAGGTATTGAAATCTTCTTTAAGACTCTAATTAAGGACAAAGTTGACCATATTTTTTCTCCACCAAATAGCTTTGGACCTCAAATTGATAGGATTTTTGACAAAAAATTCAAAAATTTAGTCAAAAATGTAATTTCTGGTAATGAGCAGGGTGCTAGCCATATGGCCGATGGATATGCTCGGGTGACTGGGAAACCCGGAGTTGTGGTTTGTGATTCAGATACAAGTGGAACCAATACTATAACAGGACTTCAGACAGCTAATATGGATTCAGCCCCAATAGTTGTTTTTGTGTGCCATTTTAGCGAGAATGACAAGTTGTCAAATGTTTTTAATCAAATTGATCATATCGGAATATCAAGATCTACAACCAAACATAATTTTTTGGTTGAAAATATATCGGAACTATCTAGAATTATTCGAGAAGCCTTGTATTTATCCATTACCGGGAGACCTGGGGCTATACTTGTTGATATCCCAAAACATGTGCTTTTTTCAGAATATAAATTCAATTTCCCAAAAATAGAAAAAGTTAGTGGCTATTCCATTCCAAAAGAAGCCAAAATTAGTGATGTAAATAAGGCCGCAAGCTTAATCATGAAGGCTAAAAGACCCATTGTTTTTGGAGGAGGGGGAATTATTATTTCAGGAGCAACCAAAGAATTACAAAATTTTGCTAATAGATTAAAAATTCCTGTCACATTAACCTTGATGGGTTTAGGAGGTTATCCTCCAAATGACCCAATGCGAGTAAGTTGGATTGGAATGCATGGTTCTTATTTTGCCAACAAAGCTGTGCATGACAGTGATTTAGTAATTTCTATTGGAGCTAGATTTGATGATAGATCCACTGGTGGCGTTTTTGAAAAATTTGCGCCAAAAGCAAAGGTAATCCATATCGATATTGATCCTTCAACTATAAATAAAAATATTCAAGTTCATTGTCCTATACTAGGTGATGCTAAAGCAGTAATAAAGCAATTATTAAAGAAGATTCCTTTGAACTTTAAGCCTGATAAAAATGAAAGGAAAAGTTGGTTTGATAAAATTAAATCCTGGGAGAGAGAAAATCCTACGATTGCTATACAGAAAGGCAAGATGATAAAGACCAGTTATGCGATTAGTTTGCTATCTAAAATAACAAAAGGAAAAGCTGTAGTTGTTACAGACGTTGGACAACATCAAATGTGGGTTGCGCAATATTATGACTTTCAAAACCCACGAAATCAGATTACATCAGGTGGTTTGGGAACCATGGGTTTTGGATTCCCTGCAGCAATAGGCGCAAGATTTGGTAGGAAAAAAGACGCTGTTTTGGCAATTTGTGGAGATGGAAGTTTTCAAATGAATATGCAAGAATTTAGTACTGCTGTTGCAAACAATTTAGATTTGAAAATAGTTTTAATTAATAATGGTCATCATGGAATGGTAAGGCAGTGGCAAACTCTCTTTTTCGATAAAAACTATTCTTGTTGTAAATTCGATATGAATCCAGATTACATAAAGGTAGCTCAATCTTATGGTGCTAAAGCATTTAAGATTGATTCGCCTTTTGATTTAGAAAGCTCTCTCAAAGAGGGTCTATCAACAAAAGGGGTTGTTTTGATGGAAATTGTTGTGGATCATACTGAAATGGTTTATCCGATGCTAACCCCTGGGGGTACTATGGATGACATGCTTCTTGATCCCAGTGACCCGATACCAGAAGGGCCGGTCCCAGATATGGCCTAGACAATTTTTAATGGGCTGTTAAATTTAACAAATGTCTAAAAAGTCTGCTTTAATGGTTTATCAAAATCTTAAAAATATCACTGAAGAAAAAGAATATTGGGATAAGTATATAAAATTTCATGAACTTTATTGGGATGGGCCAAATGCATCTCAAAATGTATTTTATGGAAATGAATATGAAGAATATAGATCCTCCCTTTCAAAATATCTAGAGGTAGATCCAGATAATATTAAAGATTGCCTTTTCACAAAACACGAAAGCGGTGAATATTACCTAACTCCTCTTGGTATTGATTCGGATAAATATATTATGGAGTCAGAAAATTCTATACCATCACATTGGTTTTTGTTGTTTGAAAATAGTGAGAAAAAATTTTTTTATTCACATGCAGGCGAAGGGGCAATACAGCCTGATGGAATTTATTATAATACAGATTGCGTATTGTCAAAAAAAAGATTAAACAACGCAAAGTCAATTTTAGAAAAGCAGTCAAATAGTGATATTCCAAGCGAATTTGAGCTTTTTACTAAAGAGTTAGCTTTTGGTCTTTCAGAAATATATTATTGGATTGAAAAATTTCCAGATGATAGCATGATTGTCTTAAATTATGCTGAAATAAGTAGTGTAATTCATGAATTCACTTTAAAGAATGAAAATTCTGTTAGTGATTTATGGGTAATTATCAATTTAATATCAAACAATGATTATGAAACTGCTAATTCAAATTTAAAAATATATAATCAAAAGTGGAATGAAATTTCTAGAAATTGTGCAACTTCATCATCTGCCAAAGACACCAATCAGGATTTGGACGACACTTTTCAATAACGCATTTGCTTTTTTAATTATTGATGTTAATTTTTATCGTTCTATGAAAAGAACTTATCAGCCTAGCGAGAAAAAACGCGTTAGAACACATGGATTTAGATCAAGATTAGCTACAAAGGCTGGTAGAAAAGTTCTTGCTTTAAGAAGAAGTAAGGGTAGATCAAGTCTTACAGTATCGCGCTATTCAAAATGAACAGCCAAACATCTAGAATTCAACTAAAACTAAAAAAAAACTATAATTATCAAAAATATTTTGCTAAATCTATCAGAGTTCATATATGTCCTGATATAGATTACTCAATTGTAAATGTTATAATATCGAAGAAAATAATTAAATCCTCAGTTGAGAGAAATAAATACAAAAGGCGATTAAGAGAAGTTATTAAAAATTTTTATCATAATGATTTATTAGGAAGACAAGTAGTAATTTACGTAACAAAAAATATAATTAATTTAGATTATTGGGATATTAAAAAAGAACTTGGCTTAATCATTAAAAAGTTCAAAAATGAAAAAAATTACTAATTATATATTTATTTTACCCATAAAAATTTATCAAATGACATTCAGCAAAATTTTACCTTCAACATGTAGGTTTAAACCGAGCTGCTCTCAATATACAATTCAAGCAATAAATAATCATGGGCCCTTAAAGGGTATTGCCTTGGGAATGATAAGAATTTTAAAATGCAATCCTCTTTTCAAATCAGGGATTGATGAAGTACCGCCAGGAGATAAAAAGTGAAAATAAATTATATAATTTTTCTTTTGGGATCCTTTTTAATTATTTTTGGCAGTAACTTCTTTTTATCTAAAACAGAAGGTGAGAATATAAAACAAAATAACATATCAGAAGAATCATCTGATTTTTCAGTAAGTGAGGATACATATGAAATCTCAGATAATAAGATTGAACAATTTGAACCACAAAACAAATCAGACCTTATAAAATTTTCTAATAATTTGATTGAAGGCGAGGTATCACTAATTGGTGGAAGTATTAATAATACAAAGTTAAAAAAATATTTTGCCAAACCAGATTCCAAACAGATGATTAAGATTCTTAATGATAGAGAATATTTTTCACAACTAATTATAAAAGCTAAAGATTTAAATATAGATACTAATATCAAATTTGATAAAATTCTTAAAAGAGACTCTAACGAGATATTGATTGGTAAAAATCTTGGAAATAAAGAAATTTTAATTAGATATTTAATTCCAGAGGATAGCTATTCAATAATTCGCGAAATAATTGTTAAAAATAATTCCTCTAAGAACTTTGTATTCAGATTTTTTGAAGAATCAATAGGTGAAGTTTTAGCTCAAGACTATTATGATTTTGGATATTATAACGGTGATGAAGTTGAGAATATTGATTCTACACCAAATGAGCCAAAAAAAGAAATAGATGATATTAGTTGGTTTGGATTTTCAAAAAAATATTTTTTGGTGGCAAATTTAATTGAATCTGTAGGTGAAAAAACATTAAAATATGAAAAAAAATCTACTAATCTTTTAAGAACTGTTGTAAGTCATAAAACAATTAATTTATTGGGTAATGGTCAGTATAGTATGGTATCTGATATATTTTTAGGCCCAAAAGATTATAAAATTTTGTCGCAATATGGTAGTTTGGAAAAAGCACATGACCTTGGCTGGTTTGATTGGTTAGCTTCACCTCTAGAAAGATTGTTAAATTTTTCGAATCAATATATTAAAAATTATGGTATTGCGATAATACTTATTACCATCCTTATAAGAATTTTGTTCTTACCTTTGACTGTTAAAAGTATGATGTCCATGAAAAAGATGCAATCAAAAATGGCACTTTTGAAACCAAAGCTGGATGAAATTAAAGAAAAATTTAAAGATGACAAATCAACTCAAAATTCAGAAATAATGAAATTATATTCAAAGGAAGGAATGAATCCATTGTCTAGTCTAAGCGGTTGCTTGCCAATGTTAATACAATTGCCGGTGTTTGTTGCACTATACAATGTTTTATTATATTCTTTAGATCTGAGACATACTAGTTTTCTATGGATATCAGATTTATCATCCCCAGAAAATTTATTCGATATTTTTGGGATACCATTTAGAGCATTACCTCTAATAATGGGTATATCATGGTATATAACTCAAAAGATGACCCCACCAAATCCAGGAGCTGATGAGTTCCAAACAAAAATTTTTCAATATATGCCAATCCTATTTACAGTTATGTTTTGGGGGCTACCTTCAGGGTTAATACTGTATTGGACAATTAGTAATATAATTTCTATTTTTCAACAAATTTATATAAATCAAAAATTTAAAAAAATGCAAGGAGCTTAATTATGTCAATTGAAAGAGAGTTTGAAGGTGAGACAGTTACTGATGCCGCTATAGAAGCATGCAAAGAATTGAAGATATCAAGAGATGAATTAGAATTTGATGTTGTGCAAGAGGAATCATCGGGCGTTTTAGGAATAGGTTCAAGGAAAGCTATTATAAGAATTCTTAATAAAGTTGAAAAACAGGAAAATGAAACTGATAGTAGCATAAATTCTCTAGATGATAATTTAGATATAGATGTACAATCAATTGAAAAAATTTTTAAAGAAATTGTTAATCATTTTATTGGCGATACAAATATTAATTCAGAATTAAGTGGGAAAAATATTTTATTAAATCTCAACAGTGAAAAAGATTTAGGCTTTTTAATTGGAAGAAAAGGTGAAATGATTAAAAATCTTGAGTTTTTATTATCAAAAATTTCGAGTAAGCAGGTTGGAAAAAGTATTTATGTGTCAATTAATATCAATTCCTATAGAGAGAAAAGAATGGAAAAGTTAAAAGAAAAAGTATTAGAAACTATAAACAAAGTTATTGCTATTAATAGACCTCTCAGTCTAAACCCTATGAATTCATTTGAAAGAAGAGAGGCATACCTGATAATTGAGCAAAATACCGAGGTAATATATAAAACAAAAGAGTATGGAAAGCTTAAAAAAATAACAATTTTTCCAAAAGATTTACAAACCTAATTATCGTATCTTTTTAAAAAAATTCTTTAATTGCTCACTAATTTTTTGAATCTTCAAATTTTTACTACGTGGACTTTTAATAATCTTTTTTTTTGAGAAATTTTTAGCGCCATAAAAAACGTCTTTAATTCTAGCATCTTTAATAACTTCTAGGCATTTTTTACAAGGCTCAAGTGTAGTGAATATTACAAACCTACTATCTAGACGCCAATCATTATTTCTTTTACAAGCCTTTCTTATTGCCAATATTTCGGCATGAGCTGTTGGATCTTTTAATTTTTCAGTTTGATTATAAGATTTTGAAATAATTTGTTTTGTTTCTTTACAAACAATTAAACACCCAACAGGAACTTCGCCTTGTTTTTCGGCTTTAATTGCTTCTTTGTAAGCAATTTCCATAAAGTATTTAATTTCTTCTTTTTTCAAAATATGCTATCCAATATATTTTTCATCAACCTTTTCCCTTCAGTAGTTAAAATGGATTCAGGATGAAACTGCACTCCTTCAATTCTAAGGGTTTTATGTTTTATCCCCATAATAACTCCATCTTTTGTTTGGCAAGTTATATCAAAGTCTTTATTGAGAGTTTTTTTGTCAATTATTAAAGAATGATATCTTGTTGCTTTAAATGGATTGGGTAAATTTTCATAAATACCCATCTTATTATGATAAATGTCAGATGTTTTTCCATGTAATAATTTTTTTGCTTTTATAATTTTTGATCCATAGGCATAGCCAATTGACTGATGACCAAGACAAACCCCGAAAATTGGAATTTTACCACCCAGTTCAGTAACCAATTTAACAGATATTCCTGCTTCTTTAGGACTACATGGTCCAGGGGATATGAATATTATATCCGGCTTCATATTCTTAATTTTTTTTATTGATATTTTATTATTTCTAACAACTTCAACTGATGCTCTAAGTTCTTCGATATAATGAACTAGGTTATATGTGAATGAATCGTAATTATCTATCATTAAAACTTTAATTTTTTTATTCATATGTTTTATTAATTGCTTTTAGCATTGCCCCTGATTTATTTATTGTTTCTTTTAATTCCATCTTTGGATTTGAATCAGCTACAATTCCTGCCCCAGCTTGAAAATAGAGTGCTTTATTATTAATATAGAAAGATCTTATTGTAATGCTCATATCCATATTCCCAGAAAAACCAAAATATCCAACTGAACCACCATAAGGCCCTCTATTGTTCGGTTCAAGTTCGCTAATAATTTCCATCGCTCTGATTTTAGGAGCGCCAGATAATGTACCCGCTGGGAAGCATGCTTTAAATACATCTATTGAGTCATTATTTTTGTTCAAAATACCTTTTACGTTCGATACGATATGCATTACATGTGAATATCTTTCAATTGACATCATATCGGTTACTTTCACTGAACCATAATTACAGACTTTACTCATATCATTTCTTGCTAAATCAACAAGCATTATATGCTCAGCTTTTTCTTTTGGATCTTTTAGCAAATCCCTTTCAAAATTTTTATCTTTAAGTTTGTTTTTTCCACGCGGCTTAGTTCCCGCAATAGGCCTCGTTTCCACCACCCCTTTATCAACCCTAACTAGAACTTCGGGTGAAGCACCGATTATATAATTATTTTTATTTTTAATATAAAACATATAAGGTGATGGGTTTAGCTCTCTTAAAGCTGAATATAAATCAATCGGATCATGTTCATATTTTGTTACCCACCGTTGAGAAATTACTGTTTGAATCACATCGCCATTATTTACATATTTTTTTATTTTTTTAACAGCTTTTATAAAATCTGAACTCTTAAAGTTTGAAAGAATTTTATTTTTTTTGTTAAATGAATTTAAACTTAATTTATTTATAATTTTAGAGTTTTGTTTTATTTTTTTTTCGATATCATTTATTTTTTTTATAGAGCTATTATAAATCTTTTCTAAGTTTGTATTTTTTTTCACTTCAACATTTACCACAATTTTTGCTGAATTTTTAACATTATCTAGAATGATCAATGAGTCTGACAGCATTAGGGTACAATCTGGAAATTTTGTATCATTATTAACAGCTCTGGGTATTTTTTCAATTTCTGATATGATGTCATATGAAAAAAAACCTACTAGACCACCATAAAATCTAGGAAGGCTTTTAGATACTACAGGCTTATACTTTTTCATTATTTTTTTTATTTCTAGGAAAATATCGCCATTTATTTTTTTTATCTTGCGGTTTTGTTTTATTGTTATTCTATTTTTTTTAGAACTTATAATTAACTTAGGATTAAATCCTATAAAACTATATCTTGACCATTTTAATGGCCCCTCGTAGCTTTCAAGTAAGTAGATATTCTCTTCCGAAGAAATATTCTTTAATATTAATGATGGGTTTGTTAGATCCAAATCAATCTTTTTAAATATTGGAATTAAATTTCCATTGTTAATTTTCTTTTTAAAGCTTTCTAAGGTTGGTGAAATCATGTAAATTCAATATATTATTTGCATTATCTTTTGTCAAAAATTATTTAATATTTTTTATTTTTAATTTATGGAATATTTTTTGCAATATTTAAATTATAAAGTTTAATATGAATGAAAATATATTTAGAGAATATGATATAAGAGGTATTGCAGACACTGATCTTACCGACGAATATGTTGGTAATATAGCCTCTGCATTCGCTACTTATTCTAATAAATTTAACGTAAAAAAGATCTGTGTTGGTAGAGATTGTCGTTTATCATCAGAGAGAATTTTTAATGCTCTTACAGATAAGCTAATTGACTACGGTATATCTATATTTGATATCGGAGTTGTTACGACTCCAGTATTATATTTTTCACTTTTCACTATGGATGTTGATGGAGGAATAATGATAACGGCAAGTCATAATCCATCAGATTATAATGGATTTAAAGCATCTATTGGAAAAAATGTTCTTTCATCTGATGAAATTCAAGAATTGAAAATATTAATAAGAAAAAAAGATTATATTGTTCCTTCTATAAAAGGATCGATGGAAAGAGTTAATATGATTGACAATTATATTGATGATTTAAATAAAAAAATTTCAATATCAAAAAAAATTCGTGTTGGTATTGATTGTGCGAATACACCTATTGGCTTATTTGTAAAAAAAGTTTTTACAAAATTAGGATGTGAATCACATATTTTATTTGAAGAGCCTGATGGAAACTTTCCAAATCATCATCCTGACCCTTCTATTGAAAGTAATTTGTCCTTTTTAAAAGATTTAGTTTTAGAAAAAAAACTCGATATTGGAATTGCATTTGATGGAGATGGCGACAGGCTGGGTGTGGTAGATAACGAGGGAAATTTCATTAGTTCGGATATTATTCTTTTGATTCTTGCAAAGTCTATTTTACTTTCCAATCCAAAAGCAAAGATAATAGGAGAAGTTAAGTGTACAAAAATTTTATTTGATGAAATCCAAAAATCTGGTGGTATACCCATTATGTGGAAAACTGGACATTCAAAAATTAAAGAAAAAATTAAAGAAGAAAATGCATTATTAGCAGGTGAATTAAGTGGACATATTTTTTTTAAAGATAAACATTATGGTTATGATGATGCATTATATGCAGCTTTAAGATTGATTGAAATTATATCAGGTTCAAACAAAAAACTTTCAGATTTTTTAAGTGAAATTCCTAATGTAATTACAACCCCGGAATTTAGAATTGAGTTTGAAGAAGATAAAAAATTCATTGCCGTAGAAAAAATAATCAAAGAATTTCAGTCTGATCTTAGAGATTATAAAATTTCTGAGATTGATGGTATGAGATTAGAGAATGAATCTGGCTGGGCATTAATAAGAGCTTCAAATACTCAGCCTGCATTAACGATGCGTTTTGAAAGTGATACCGTAGAAAACTTAAATATTCTTCTAAAATATGTTAAAGATAAAATTATTAAAGCTATTGGAATGCGATGCGAATTTTAAAATGGAATAATCTCACAGGAGTACATTGTGGCTCTTCCGCAATAAGAAATGTAATAAATTTTTTTGGTGTTGACTATCCAGAAGAGATTTGTTTTGGTATTGGGTGCGGACTGGGTTTTTTCTATAATAAACTTAGTAAATCAAAACCCTCGGAAGTTATTCATTTGAGAGCTCCTAATATGGAGCCAATTTTTTTTTCCCATCAAAGTAAAAAAAAAGTGGAATGGATTTCTGAAAAAAATAATGAAATTGCTGAGGATAAATTAATATTAGAGTTAAAAAGAAATCATCCAGTTTTTCTTCAGACAGATTTATATTATTTGAAGTATTATAATTCAAATATACATTTTCCAGGACATGTTGTTGTTTGTGTTGGATATGATAGTAAAAAGGATAATTTTTATCTTTCAGATACAAATTTTAATGAACTTCAAGTAGTCTCATCAAAAGACTTATCCTTAGCAAGATCATCAAAAGCAGAACCATATCCACTTAATTATAATTGGTTTTCGATTGAAAGTTTCAAACCTTTTCAAAATTTAAAAAAACAGTTGGAAATATCCATAAAATTAAATTCTGAAAATTTTATTAATGGGCAAAATAGTCTCAGAGGTACAAGTTCAATTTTTTCAATTTTAGACTGGATTGGTAACTTTCATACATGGTCTCATTATAAGGATTCTGCAAATATTTTTAAATTCGCATATCAAATAATTGTTAAAAGAGGTTCAAAAGGATCTGGCTTCAGATGTATTTATTCTGACTTTTTAAAGCTAGCACAGAATGAATCGAAAAAAATAAATGATCTAAAACTTTATCCAAAAATGAGCAATATATCTGATATATGGATGGATATTGGCTACGGTCTTAAAGATCTATCAAAAAACTACACAAAAAAAAGTATGAAAAAAGTTTTAAATAAAATTAACAATGTATATGTTAAAGAGCTAGATTATCATATGTTTATAAAAGACAATTTATAAAAAAAAAGGGGCACAAGGCCCCTTTAATTTCTCATTTCTGGTAATTACATCATACCAGGCATTCCGCCCATACCAGGCATTCCGCCGCCAGGGGCAGGGCCACCAGCACCACCATCATTTTCTTGTGGTTGTTCAACAACCATTGCCTCTGTTGTAAGAAGTAAAGATGAAACACTTCCTGCATTTTGGATAGCAGATCTTGTGACTTTAGCAGGATCAACAATACCTGCTTTAAGTAAGTCTTCATATCCTAAAGTTGAAGCATTAAACCCAAAATTACCCTTACCTTCTTTAATTTTTTCTACAACTATAGATCCATCTGCACCAGCATTACTAGCAATACCTCTTATAGGCTCTTCTAGCACTCTTTTTATAATATTTACACCGGCTTGTTCTTCATCATCACCCGTATCAAATTTATCTAAAGATGCAATTGCTCTAACCAACGCAACTCCTCCCCCTGGAACAATACCTTCGTCTACAGCAGCTCTAGTTGCATTAAGTGCGTCTTCTACTCTGGCTTTTTTTTCTTTCATTTCAGCTTCAGTTGCTGCGCCAACATTAATTACTGAAACACCACCAGCTAGTTTTGCCAATCTTTCTTGAAGCTTCTCTCTGTCATATTCACCCGAAGCATCTGCAATTTGAGCTTTAATTTGGGTAATTCTTGAAGTTATTTCAGATTTTTTCCCGGATCCACCAACTATAGTAGTATTATCTTTATCTATTACCACTCTTTTAGCAGTTCCGCAATGTTGAATATTAGCTGATTCTAATTTCATACCTGCCTCTTCAACAATTACTGTTCCACCAGTTAGAACAGCTATATCAGCTAGCATATCTTTTCTTCTATCTCCAAATCCAGGTGCTTTTACAGCAGCACACTTAAGAGTTCCACGCATTTTATTGACTACAAGAGTTGCTAAAGCTTCACCTTCAATATCTTCAGCCAATATTAGTACAGGTTTAGAAGTTTTGGCTACTTCTTCTAAAAGAGGAACTAAATCTTTCATATTAGCAATTTTCTTTTCATACATTAGTATAAATGGGTCTTCTAATTCAATTGTCATACGTTCAGGCTCTGTAACTAAGTAAGGGCTTAAATATCCTCTATCAAATTGCATACCTTCAACAACATCTAAAGTAGTATCAAGACTTCTTCCTTCTTCCACAGTTATTACACCATCTTTACCAACTTTTTCCATTGCATCAGAAATGATATCACCAATCTCTTCTTCTCCATTAGCCGATACAGTTGCAACAGCAGCAATGTCTTCTTTGCTTTTAACAGGCGTCGAAAGCTTTCTTATTTCTTCTATAGTAGCGGAAACAGCTTTATCAATACCTCTTTTAAGCTTCATTGGATCATGCCCAGCAGCGGTTAGCTTCATTCCTTCACGAAATATTGCTTGTGCTAGAACAGTTGCAGTTGTAGTGCCATCACCAGCAACATCATTGGTTTTGGAAGCAACCTCTTTAACCATTTGGGCACCCATATTTTCAAATTTGTTGTCTAAATCTATCTCTTTTGCTACAGTAACACCATCTTTGGTAACTACTGGAGCACCAAAAGTTTTTTCTATGAGAACGTTTCTTCCTCTTGGGCCTAGTGTAGCTTTCACAGCATCTGCGAGCTTATCAACACCATCCTTTATTAAAGATTGCGCCTCAGTTCCGAATAAAATATCTTTTGCCATTTTATAATTTAACCTCCTTAATTACTCAATAACACCTAAAACTTCATCTTCTTTAAGAAAAATATAATCTCCATCACCAAGAGAAAGTTCCATTCCACCATATTTATTAAAAAGTACAGTATCACCTTTTTTAATATCAAGAGGTTTTACAGTTCCATCTTCTAGCAAACGTCCATTACCAGCAGAAATGACTGTCCCCTCTTGAGGTTTTTCCTGAGATGCATCAGGAATAATAATACCGCCTTCCGTAGTTTCTTCAGGATTATTAATTTTCACTAATAATCTGTCATACAAAGGTTTAATATTCATATAAACCCTCCAAAAAAAAATTAATTAAACATTTAATACCCTAGAAGATAAACATGATAGCCACTTTGTCAAGAAAATAGTATAAACTTAAACATTAAATGACTGATTTAGAGAATTTTTTGAATAATTTGGATGAAAAACTCAATATTAACCAATTAGATGCGATTAACCATAAAGATGGTCCAGCATTAGTTCTTGCAGGTGCAGGTTCTGGTAAAACTAAAGTATTAACAATTAAAATAGCCTCACTTATTAAAAACAAAAAGTGCGGAACAAATGAATTGTTGGCTTTAACCTTTACCAATAAAGCCTCTAAAGAAATGATCTTTAGAATAAGTCAAATACTAAGTTCAAAATTAGATTTTCCCTGGATGGGAACTTTTCATTCAATTTCATATAAGATATTGAGAATCAACTCTGAACTATTAAAAGGAAACTATAATTCAAATTTTTCTATATATGATCCAACAGATCAATTAAAAATAATTAAAAATATAATTAAAATAAATGATTTAGATTTAAATAAGTATGAACCCGCAAAAATTAGAGGAAAGATTGACAGCCTAAAAAATTCTTTGCTTTATGATGAATGGGAATTTGAAGATGATAAAGAAGAGCAGATAATAAAAACTTATCAATCAAAATTAGAGTCTTTAAATGCCATGGATTTTGGAGATTTGATTTTGAAATTCTATGAGCTTTTGACCATTAACAATAATTTCAAAGAAAGAATTCAAAAATTGTTTAAATATGTTTTTGTAGATGAGTATCAAGATACAAATATAATACAATTTAGATTAATCAATATTATTTCTAATCCTGACAAAAACTTATTTGCTGTCGGTGATGAGGATCAATCTATATATGGATGGAGAGGGGCGAATATAGAAAATATTTTACAATTTAAAAAATTTTATCCTGATACTAAAGTATATAAACTGGAGCAAAATTACAGATCCACTCCACAAATTCTTAATGTTTCAAATCATCTCATATCAAATAACTCTGAAAGATTAGAGAAAAATATGTGGACGGAAAATGTTAAAAAAGAAAATGTGAAATTATGGAGTTTTGATGACGACAGAGAAGAGGCAAAACACGTTGCAAAAGAAATTTTGAAAAATCTTAATGTTTTTAAATATGAAGACATAGCTGTGTTTTATAGAACTAATGCTCAAAGCAGAGTATTGGAGGAAGAATTAAGAAAAGCTAATGTTAAATATAAAATTTACGGAAACATAAGTTTTTATGAAAGATCTGAAGTTAAAGATTGTATTTCATTTCTTAAATTTATTATTAACCCTGATGATGAGATGGCATTTGATCGAATTATAAATTTACCACCCAGGGGCTTAGGTAAAAAAACAGTAGAAAAAATTAAAAATATTTCAATACAGGAAAATGAAAATCACTATAAATCATTAATAAATATTATTGAGGGTGATATCCTTTCAAAAAAAATTATAAAAAGTTTGGAAGTTTTAAGAAATTGTATAGAGGATTTTAAAAAAAATTTAAATGAATTTTCATCTATTTCAGAATCTTTTGAAAAATTTTTAATTGATTTAGGATATTTTGATTATCTAAAAGATGATGATAAGCTTGGAAATGTATCAGAGTTTTTAAATTATATTGCTGAATTTGAATTGTCGTCTGAGACTAATGATATAAGTGATTTTTTAAATTCACTTATGCTTTCTTCATCCACAGATGACATGATAGACTCTTCATCTTTTGTTACACTTATGACAGTGCACTTATCAAAAGGGCTTGAGTTTCCTTGTGTTTATGTTGTTGGGATTGAAGAGGGATTATTTCCTCACTCAAGGTCCATGTATTCCACAAGTGAGATAGAAGAAGAAAGAAGGCTGTGTTATGTTGCATTTACAAGAGCTATAAGTTCATTAAACCTCTCATATTGTAAAATGAGAAGAATGTTTGGATCAATAACATATGCATCAATGTCACAGTTTCTAGACGAAATTATCGAATGCGATGATCTCGAAGAGATTAATGTTATGTTCGAATCCACCTCAAATGAAAGAGTTTTTCATTATAAATTCGGGAATGGTTTTATTGATACTAATGATAATGATAATTTTGAAGATGTTGTAACGGTTGTGTTTGATTCTGGTGCTAAAAAGAAAGTTTTTGTTTCCGACTTGGAGGAGATTGAATAGTTATGCTAAAAAAAAATAGAGATGGAAAAATAATGAGAAAGCATGGAAGAATCAAGAATTTGGATAATTTTTTAAAAAAATTTATAGAACCTTTAGAATCTGTAAATTTGATAACCCCAGGAGCTATAAAAGTTGGGAAAGGTACGGGGGAAGTATTAAAAGTTAGATGGGGAAGAGAAGTTATTCAAGGCGCTGGAAATATCATAGTAGGATGTAAGCTTAACGCCTCGTCAGGAAATTTAAATCAAGAAATTTATATAGCAACTAGTGAACCAGAACAAATTAAAAAAATAATAGATGAACAAAATCAATAGGTAGAAAAATTAAATCCTTGAATCTCTTCTTTCAACTTATCACAGTTTTCGACTTTACAATCTTCTAGACCAATTCTAGCTTTTAATCCGCTACTTGAAAGATTAATTTCAACGATTGAATCACCGGGATACCTTTCAAAAATCTCCTTAAGTTTTCTAGATTCTTGTAAGGTTATACTTCTTGAAATATTAATTTTTAAGGGCAAACTGATATTTTTTATCTCTTTAATAGCCTCATTACCATTTACACTATTCACAATTAACTTTATATTTTCATCATTATTTTCTATATAGCCTGATACGAGTAATGGGATTCCAAGCTCTAATTTTGATTCATGTTTTACAATTTCATCATTAAATACAATTCCTTCCAAAATTCCAGTTGAATCTTCAAAATTTACATAAGCATATTTATTGGAGTTCTTTTTGGAAGTTTTTATATCTATAGATGTTATATAAACTGCAGCTGTTACTGGAGATTTATCTTTAAGAGTCTTTATTTCCATTATATTCTTTGAATTAATTTCTTTTATTTTTTTTTCAACAGCTGATAAAGGATTTATGCTTATTGAATACCCCAATGTCTCAATTTCGAATTTTGATAGATTGAAAATATCCCATTCATCTATTATATCAAGATCAGGTATTTGGTAAATTTGATCATTATCAAAAAGACTTTCCTGATCGGGATTTGCATCTTTATTGTTAATACCAACATTTGATTGAAGTTTATCAATATTTTTGAATAGCGTTGCTCGGTTAAAACCAAATTCATCAAGCGCTCCTGATCTGATTAAGCTTTCTAATGTTTTCTTATTTAGCCTCCTTGAATCCATAAGACCTAAAAATTCAAATAAATTTTTAAAATCTCCTTGTGACTTTCGAAGATCAATAACATTCTTAACAATATTGGTACCTAAATTTTTAACGGCACTTAATCCAAACCTGATGGAATTTTTTAAAGGTGTAAAACCTGACCCACTCTCATTAATACTTGGAGGAAAAATTTTAATATCCATTTCTTTGCACTCTCTTATATCTGATACAACTTTCTCTGAGGTATTGATCTCTGTGGTCATAAGGGCTGCCATAAATTCACAAGGATAGTAGGCTTTTAGATAGGCAGTCTGAAAAGTGATATATGCATATGCAGTACTATGACTTTTATTGAATGAATATTCAGCAAATTTTTCCATTGTATTAAAAATATCTTCGGCTAATTTTTCTTTAAAATTATTTTTTTTTGCACCGAGTAAGAATTTTTCTCTTTGTGCTTTCATCTCAGAAGCTTTTTTCTTACCCATTGCTCTTCTTAGTAAGTCCGCATCTCCTAAAGTAAAACTAGAAAGAACTGAGGCTGTTTTCATTATTTGTTCTTGATAAACGAATAGTCCATGAGTTTCTTCCAGGATTTCTTTGAGCTCTGGAGTAGGATAGTCAGTTTTTCTCTTTCCGTTTTTCCTTAATATGTACTCATCTACCATTCCACTATCAAGAGGTCCAGGCCTATATAAAGCCAGAAGGGCAACAATATCATCAAATTTATCAGCTTTTAAATTTTTC
This sequence comes from uncultured Candidatus Hydrogenedens sp., assembly GCA_902609885.1. Lineage (GTDB taxonomy): Bacteria > Desulfobacterota_D > UBA1144 > UBA1144 > UBA1144. The sequence goes on from CACLTT010000005.1 coordinate 16,747, forward strand.
AGAACATCTTTCATACCTGAAGATTCAATTTGAAAAATCCCCCTCGTTAAACCCTTTGAAAGAAGTTCATATATTTTAGGATCATTTAAATCAGCTGTATTAATTTCATAGTCTATATCTTTATTATTTATTCTAATGAAATCTTTTGCTTTTTTTATGACCGTTAATGTTTTTAAACCCAAAAAATCAAATTTTACAAAACCTAATTCTTCGACAGCATTCATATCATACTGTGTAACAATTTCATCTTTAGAGCCTTTATAGAGTGGTATCATTTTTTCTAATGGCTCATTTGAAATTACAACGCCAGCTGCATGTGTTGAAGAATGTCTTACTGAGTTCTCTAATTTTACGCTAAGGTTAAATAATTCTGTATATGAGTTATCCTTTTCTACCAATTCTCTGAATTCTTTTACTTTCTTATAGCAATCTTCAAGACTGTAAACCTTTCCACGAAATGATGGGATCATATTAGTAAGTTTATTAACATCAGAAAAAGATAGGCCTAAAACTCTTCCCACATCTTTAACAACCGCCTTTGAAGACATTGTTCCAAAAGTTCCAATTTGCGCAACTTTATCTTTACCATATTTATTTGAAACATAATTTATTACTTCGTCTCTGCCCTCACCACAAAAATCTATATCAATATCTGGCATAGAGATTCTCTCAGGATTTAAAAATCTTTCAAAAATGAGATCATGTTTTATTGGGTCAACTTCAGTTATACCTAATAAAAAAGCTATTAGACTACCAGCAGCACTACCTCTTCCAGGACCAACCGGTATCGAATTTTTTTTCGCATAATTTATAAAGTCTGAAACAACCATAAAATATCCTTCAAATCCCATTTTCTCAATAATATTTACTTCGTGGTTAACTCTTTCTTGATAGATACCTAAATCTCCAGACGAAATAATATTATTTTTGATTAAATTAAACAATGACTTATTAGCAAATTCTCTTATTCCGTCGTATTCAATATCCTCATCTAATATTGGTAATTTATAATTACTTTCCCCAAAATCTAGGTCACACTTTTCTGCTATCAATAAACTGTTTTCAACAGATTCTTGATCTCCCTCTAATGCGTCAATCATTTCGTCTTTTGATTTTAGATAAAATTCATTACCATTAAATCTAAATCTTCTCTCCTCTTTAACCAGTGAATTTGTTTGAATGCATAACAATGTATCATGTGAATGGTAATCATTTTTTGTAAGATAGTGACAATCATTTGTTGCGACAACTTTGATATCAAGTTTTTTCGCAATTTCCTTCAAAACTTTATTAACTCTAACTTGTTCTTTTAAACATGTACCCTGAATTTCTATATAATACCGATCGCCAAGTATATTTTTGTATTCTGCCGCAATCTTAATTGCTTCATCTTTTCTACCTTTTAGAATATTATGACAGACCTCACCATTTAAACATCCACTAAGAACTATTAATCCATCGCTGTATTCAAATAGAAGCTTTCTATCTATTCTTGGCTTTCTATAAAAACCTTTAAGATGACCAATTGAGACGAGACTACATAAATTTTCGTAACCTTGTAAATTTTTTGCAAGTACAGTTAAGTGATGAGTTTTATTGTTTTCAGAAGATTTATTTAAATGATCTTTTGCAATATATAATTCACACCCTACAATAGGTTTGACACCATTATCTTTTGCTTTTTTATAGAAATCATATGCACCAAATAGATTCCCATGATCGGTTAGAGCGACGGAACACATCCCTTGTTTTTTAACTTCATCAAATAATTCATCAAATTTAATTGCACCATCAAGAAGTGAATACTGAGAATGTAGATGGAGGTGGACGAATTGATCACTCATATTTCAATATAATATTATAAATGAATTAGGATTGTTTAACATCTTTATTGATAAATTGATTAAAAAAGTTCAGAATATTTTTAATGTTTAAAAAAATAAAGAGTTTTTTTTCATCTGTGAAACAAAAACTTGTTAAATCAAGTACAAATATTAAGCAGACAGTTTCAGTTGTATTAGGAGATAAGATTGAAATTGATGAAGAATCATATGAAAAAATAACTGATGCCTTAATATTATCTGATATAAGCATTCAAACATCAGAAAAATTAATAAAAAAAATAAAGGATAGACTTAAAAGTGAAAAATTTGACAGCGATTCATCAGAAGAGTTTTTTTTGACCTTAATTAATGATGAAGTAACTAAAATCCTCGAAATGAGAGATTCTGAACTTCTATTGAAAGATGAGTTAAACGTAATTTTATTTTCAGGTGTAAATGGCAGCGGTAAAACAACTTCCATTGGAAAGCTATCTCTATTATTATCTAAAATAACAAATAAAAAAATTATGCTTGTTGCTGCAGATACATTCAGAGCAGCTGCTGTTGACCAATTGAGAATATGGTCTGAAAGATCAAACTCTATATTTTTTTCGTCAGATCAAAAAGACCCCGCAAGTGTTGTTTTTTCTGCCCTTGATTTTGCTATAGATAAGAAAGTAGATATTGTAATTATAGATACTGCTGGGAGGCTTTCTAACAATTCAGATTTGATGTCACAAATTTCTAAAATCGAAAAAATAATTATTTCTAAAACTAATAAGCCTCCGACTGAATCACTTTTAGTTCTAGATGGCACCTCAGGTCAAAACTCGCTTTCGCAAGTTAAGAAATTTCAGGAAACCATTGGTCTTACAGGTGTTGTTATTACAAAGCTTGATAGTACATCAAAAGCTGGCTTTGCAATATCTGTTTCAAATGACTATGATTTACCTATTAAATTTATTGGAGTAGGCGAGAAAATAGAGGATATGATTCCTTTTGATGCTAAAGAATTTGGAGATGCACTTTTTAAATAGTTATGGATTTAAATCAAAAAATGAAATATATGAAAATGGCAATTAATCTAGCCAAAAAAGGTATTAATAAAACTGGATCAAACCCAATTGTAGGTGCAATAATTGTTAAAAACAAAAAGATTATCGGAAAAGGTTTTCATTCTGATTTTGGAGGTGACCATGCTGAAATTGTGGCAATTAAAGATGCTGAATCAAGAAAAAAAAGTGTTAAAGGATCGACACTTTTCGTTACGCTCGAACCTTGTTGCCATACGAATAAAAAAACTCCCCCTTGCGTAAATACTATTATCAGTAAAGGCATAGAACAAGTTTATTTTTTAGAATATGATATAAACCCAAATGTAAATGGAAATGGGATAAAGAAATTAAAATCAAATAAAATTAAAGTCTCTCAAATTACTTTAAAGAATAAGCTCAAAGAGATTAATAGAGGTTTTGAAAGTATTAAAATAAATAATAGACCATTTGTTACATTAAAGATCTGCTCTAGTCTTGATTCAAAAATATACTCAGACCAAATATCAAATAATTCTATTGGTGATAAGGTGCAAAGAGAGCATGCAAATAATCTTAGACAAAATTATGATGCAATTTTAGTTGGGGTTAACACAATAATTAAGGACAATCCGAAATTAAATTATAGAGGAAAAAATAATAAGGTTAAACAGCCAACACCTATTATTATGGATTCAAATCTAAGAATACCACTTGAAAGTAAAGTCTTAAAAAATAAATTACAAAAACCGATAATTTTTTGTAAATTTTCAGTATCTGATAGAAAAATTAAAACCTATGAATCAAATAAAATTATTGTAATAAAACTAAAAAAAATTTCTCCAAAAAATATTCTTAAACAGCTTTTAGGACTTAATTTTCAAAGAGTATTAGTTGAGGGTGGAGGAACTGTATTTTCATCCTTCTTGAAAGAGAATGTATGGGATGAAATGTTAATTTATTACTCTAAAATTTTTATTGGAAAAAGTGGAATAGGGTTATCGGACAAAATGGAACAGCTAAATAAAATTAAAGGTAAGGAAATAGATAAAATAGAGAAAATTGGAAATTCAATTCTGGTGAGAATTAATTGATGAGAATTGGAATTCTTGGAGGAACTTTTGATCCTATTCATTTAGGCCATGTAAATTTGATTGTAAATATTACAAAAATTTTAAATCTTCATAAAATAATAATAGTTCCTAATTCAAATCCTCATTATAAAAAAAATCCAGTAAAATCAGATTTTACAGACATAAAAAATATGATTAATCTAGCGTTAGATAAAAAAATTAATTTTATAATATCTGATATAGAAAATGATTGTAGTAAAAAAAAATTATACATATCAAACTTTAAAAAAAATTATATTAGATAGTCAAAAAGATAATTACTATCTAATTTTAGGTTCAGACTATGCGGATAGTTTTCATACTTGGTTTGAATCAAAAAAAATTCTTAAATTAATAGATCTTGTTTTAGTTGGAAGACCTGGATTTCAATCGAATATTAGTAATATAATAAATTTAGATAAATCATATTCACATGAAATGAATTATAAATCTATGAAAGTTAATTATAATTTAAAGAGCAAGAGAAAAATTTTACGTCTAACATTGAAAAATAGTATTGATGCCTCATCTTCAGAATCCAGAAATGCTTTAAAAAAATTCGATGAAAAAAAAATAAAAATGTTATTGCCGATAGAAGTTTATAAATATATAATCGACAATGGTTTGTACAATTAATGATAAAAATACAAAAAATAATTGATTATATTTTACAGGAGCTTAAGGAAAGAAAAGCCATTGATCCTATAGCCATAGATGTTAAAAACTTATCAAGCTTTACCGACTTTCTTATTATTGCTAGCATGGATTCTGAGCGGGGTGTAAAAGCACTTTATGAAAATCTTAATGAAAGGCTAAAAAAAGAATTAAAAATTTCTACTAAGACAGATGGCCACTCTTCACCTAGCTGGATTATAATTGATACAGGAGATATTATGATTCATTTATTCCATAAAAAAACTAGAGAATATTATAATCTTGAATCGTTATGGAACAATAAAAAATAAAAATTTATTTTTTATTTTTTCTTAAAAATGCAGGAATTTCAAAATGTTCATCATCACCCAGTGGATGCAAATCATCTAAATCTGGATTCCCATTTGGATCATTAATTTCAGAAATATTTTCTTTTATGTTATCAATTTTTTCACCTAAATCAAAACTTTCTTGATTAGGATCAGTCTCTACAATTTGGTTTGCTATTTTTACAGACTCCATGCCATCAATACCTGTAGCAATAACAGTTATTCTTACTTTATCACCGAGAGACTCGTCTAAAACTAATCCAAAAATTAAATTTACACTTGAACTAGCTTTCGATTTTACATGGTTACATGCTTCATTTAATTCATCTATAGTAAAATTACTTGATGCTGTAACATTTATTAGAATACCAGTTGCACCATCTATAGATATATCCTCGAGTAGTGGGCTGGTTATTGCATTTTCTGCTGCTTCAACTGCTCGAGATGTTCCTTCACCTTCTCCGGTTCCCATGAGAGCTTTTCCGCCACTCTCAGTCATAATTTTTTTAACATCTGCAAAATCTACGTTAATAAATCCTGAACCAACAATTATATCCGAGATCCCCCTTACTGCTTTTGTTAATACGCTATCTGCTGCTTTGAAAGAATCAACAATACCTGATATTTGTTGAACCTCTTTTAATCTATCGTTTGGAATAACTATAATTGAATCAACTTCATCGGTTAATTCTTTTATACCAATTTCAGCTTGATCAATTCTTTTGTTGGCTTCAAATTCGAAAGGCTTTGTAACAATTGCAATAGTTAGAGCGCCAGCATCTTTTGCGAGTTTGGCTACAACTGGAGATGCTCCAGTTCCTGTCCCACCACCCATTCCAGCTGTAATAAAAACCATATCAGAGCCTTGAAGTACTTCAGTAATATCATTTTGATCAGCTTTTGCACATTCGCTACCTAATGTAGGATCTCCGCCAACACCAAGTCCTTTTGCAATATTTTTTCCAATTTGAATTACTCTTTTTGATTTGGATTTTTGAAGATCTTGAAAATCAGAATTAATAGATATAAATTCTACTCCATTGATGTTTTCTGATATCATTGAATTAATAGCATTACCACCAGCACCTCCAACACCAATAACTTTAATTTTTGCACCTAATGTTTCAAAAAGAGAATCATTTTGAGAACCTGAAACTGCACCTGAAAATTCAAAAGTGGCCATAAAAAGCTCCTTAATTACTATATATAGTATATAAAGTACACAATAAACACTATATTTAGTATAATTATATCTTATAGAAATTTAAATAATAGGCTTTTGTTAAAATAATTCAGCGAACCAAGTTTTCATTGAATTCATAACTCTTTTAAACACTTGTGCTTCTCGAATTCTAATTTTTTGATTTTTAGATGAAGATGCATTTTTTGAGCCCCATACTAAAAGTCCTACACCAGTAGCACATTCAGGTTTCGATACAAGCTCTTCTAATCCTGATATTTGATTTGGTACTCCTAATCTTACTGGCATATTGAGAATTTTTTGGGCCAAATAATCTGCTCCTTCTATTGCCATGGATCCACCAGTTATAACACAACCAGCAGGAAGCATATCATAATACCCTGATCTCATAATCTCTCTTCTTGCCATTGTAAATATTTCTTCAAGCCTTGGCTCAATAATATTTGCTAACTCATTTTTTGATATTTTTTTTCTTCCCGCGCCTGCAATTTTATCAATTTTAATTTCTTCATCATTATCAATTAAGTCAGATGAAGCAATTCCATACCTTTCCTTAATTTCCCTGGCAACAATTTTAGATGATCCTAATCCGAATGAAATATCATTATCTAGGAAGTCACCACCAATAGTAATATTGCTAGTATATTTAATTGATCCATCACAAAATACTGCAATATCTGTAGTTCCTCCACCACAATCTAGCAATACGACACCTACATCTCTTTCATCAGACGTAAGAACAGCTTCACTAGACGCGACTTGCTCTAGGACCAATGAACCTACATCTACCCCAGAATTATGAACACATTTTACTAGATTTTTTGCTTGTGTAACTTGAGCAGTTACCATATGAATTTTAGCTTCGAGCTTAACACCATAAAGTCCAATAGGATCTTTTATTTTTCTTTCTCCATCTACAATGAATTCTTGAGGCATGACATGAATGACTTCTCTATCGGCTGGTTGGGCACCTGCAGTTGCAGATTCTATTACTCTATCCAAATCTCTTTGAGTAACTTCTCTATTTCTTAGTGTTATCATACCATGTCCATTAAGACTTCTAATATGACCACCAGCAATTCCTACAATTACACTAGTAATTTCGGTTCCAGCCATTTTTTCGGCATCTTCTATAGCTTGTCTAATAGATTGAACAGTGCTATCAATATTTAAGACAATTCCTCTTTGCAAGCCTTTAGAGGGATGTGAGCTTACACCTATTATTTCTACGTCACTAGACGAGGTAACTTCTGCAACCAAACAAAGAATTTTCGTAGTTCCAATATCAAGTCCAACAATTATTTCATTTTGTGCCATTTTTTCCATTATAATCTTAAAGATTATAATTTACAACTCCTTTACTATTTTCTCTTAAATCTATAAAAGTTGCTTTTTTCTTCTTGCCAATTGCTTTAGAAAAAATTATTTCTAATTTTTTGATTTTCTCATCAAAGTTCTCAGTGCCAATCAATATTGTTTGACCTTCGATACTATAAATTTGTACACCTAAAATTTGGTCTATCTTAATTTCCGATACTTCAAATTTATCCGTTAATTTATATTTTTTTAACAAGCTTAACAAGCTAAGACCTATTGAAGCATCCTCCATTTTCTCTAAAGATAAAAGAGGTAGGTTTATAAAGTTATCTAAATTTTTTTTTGGATGAAAGTTGCCAAATTCATCTATCAAGCCCTTTGTATCTTGCTGATTAATTGCAAAAGTATATTTTCTTTCTTCTATCAGAATTAACACCTTAGAATAACTCTCTATCTTAATATCAACTTTTTTTATATCTAGAGATTTATAAAGATTGTTCAAAAATCTTTGCTTATTGAAAATTGTAATAATTTTATTCTCCAACTCTGAGGATTGAATAATTTCATTTTTACTTATCAATTTATTGCCTGATATCTCAATTTCCTTTACGATGGTGAAAATTGGATTGAAAAACCCGTATATTGGAACTGATATTATTATTAAGACTATATAAAATTTTATTTTATTTTTCATCTATAATTCTTACTTCATTTTCTAGTATAATTCCTGTCTCTGTGAATACTTTATCTTTAACAGCATTAATTAGACTCAATATATTTTCTGGCGATGCATTATTTTTATTAATTATATAATTAGAATGAATATTTGATACTTGTGCATCACCAACCGATAAACCTTTTAAGCCTAAATTTTCTATAATGTATCCAGCATAATTTGGCAAAGGGTTTTTAAAAACACTTCCTGCACTAGGCCACCTAACTGGCTGGGTATTATTTCTATATTTTAAATATTCTTTTATTTGCATCCTAGCTCTATCAGGGTCACCTTTCTGGAGTAGAAATTTTGCTTTAGTGATGATTTCGTTTCTTTTAATTGAACTACTTCTATACTTAAATTCAATTTCTTCTTTACCAACTTCTATTTCTTTGCCATTTTTAATTAAAAATACAGATTTTAAAATATCAGAAATTTCACCACCATTTGCCCCAGCATTAGTTATTAGCGCCCCACCTATTGTTCCAGGAATACCAGTTGAAAATTCAAAACCTAACAACCCTTTATCTAAACACTTATTCATAACAACATTTAATGAAGCACCGCATTCCACTGTTACATATTCGCCATCAAATTCTATAGAATTCATTTTTTTGGTACTAATTAAAATCGTATCATTTAAATTTAGAAAAAGAGTATTAGATCCATTACCTACCATGTAGAAATTTTTTTTAAAACTTATTAATTTATTCAAATCATATGAGTTTTTAGGATAAAAAATGTAGTCTGCTAAACATCCTGATCTCCATGTGCAATACTTCGATAAGTCAAAGCTTTTATAAAATTCTATGTTAAGTTTGCTTACATCATCTTGCATAATTTTTACTTTCCTTGATTTTATTTTTTAATCTATAACCTATCTGATTTATATCACCAGCACCTACTGTTATTAATTTAGTTTTATATTTATTTTTTTTATATATTCCGTACATTTTATCAATAATTTTATCAAATTCATTCATATATTGAATATTTATTTTTTTCTTGCTTAAAACCTGTTTAACAAATTCTTTAGAGGAAATTCTCAATTCTTTATTTTCATGAGCTGAATAAATATCTGTAACTATTACATTTTCCCACTCGCATATTTCTTTTATAAAATCAGAATAACTTTCTTTGAATCTGGTATATCTATGAGGCTGAAATATAAGATAATTTTTAGAAAGATTTTTACTTTTGTTTAGCATTTCTCTTAAACTGCTAATTGCATTAGGGTGATGAGCATAATCGTCATATATTTCAAAATATTTACTCTTAAAAATATTTTCAAATCTTCGTTTTGGTGTCAAAATTTTATTAAGAGATTTATTAATTTTTTTAAAGCTTATCCCAAGCTTTATACATACTATTATTGCACCAATTAGATTATAATGGTTGTAAAGTCCTTCTATGCTTGTATAGATTTCCCCTATTTTTTTGTTTTTATGATACAGTCCAAATGACCCTGAAACGTTATCTGTAAAGTAATAATCACATTTTTTATTTTTATAACCAAAGGTAGTTATCTTTTTTGAATTAAGTGTTTTTAAATTTTTTTGAATATTTTTACAATCGAGATTTATTACTACACACTTAGTTGTTTTTTTAATGAAAGATTCAAAAGCCTTAAAAAGTTTTTCTTTAGATTCATAGAAATCCATATGATCATAATCTATATTTGTTATAAGCGATATGTCCGGTTTTAAATAGTTAAAGCTATTATCACTCTCATCAGCTTCGATCACATTTGTATTAGACTTGCCATAAATAAAATTTGTTTTTAATTTTCTATCTATTGCACCGAGGAATGCATTTATATCCCTTCCACAATTAATAAGAATTTGTGAAATAAAACTAGTACTTGTGCTTTTTCCATGTGTCCCGGTTATACAAATATTTTTTTTATTCTTTGTGAATTCAGCTAAGGCCTTACCTCTAGAAATTGAAGTGATTTTTCTTTTTTTGGCTTCAACTAATTCGACATTTGACTCATTTATTGCAGATGAATAAACAACTAAATCCTGATTATTAATGTTTTTTGCTGAATGACCAATATTTATATTGACACCTGACTTCCTGAGTTTATTAATAATTGGACCGGATCCAATATCTGAACCTGATAAATGATATTTTTTGGTCAAGAAAAATGCTAATGAGCTCATCCCGATTCCACCAATTCCAATAAAGTGAATTTTTTTAATTTTCATAATCTCTCAATATGTCCTCAATAATTATATTAGCTGAGTTCTTTTTTTTCATTTTTTCTCTTTCTATTTTAAACACGTCATTATTTTTTGGACTTGATAAGTGATTCACAATTATATTTGTTAACTTGTGAAGCTCCTCTTTCTCAATCCATATTTCTGCTAACTTCTTTTCGCTCATCTCAATGGCATTCCTGTATTGATGATTATTCGTTGAATTAATTAGTGGGACAAGAATAGAATGAAGGTTGAATCTAAAACTTTCAAATATTGTTGATGCTCCAGCGCGTGATATTAATAACTTTGTTTGGGCTAGATAATCAAAAATGTTATGTATGAATGGTTCAACCAAAAAATCTATCCCAACATACTTTGATTTTAGTTTAATGTAAGAACTCTTAATTGTTTCATAATCATTTATTCCAGTTTGATGAACAATAAAAATTTTATCAATTCCATTTTTTGCAAGCTTTTGAACTAAACTTTCTACTTGAGTTACAAATTTTAAATTTAAATTATTAGATCCTTGACTTCCACCTGTAACAAGAATATCAATATCTTTATGATCCTTGGAAATATTATTATGATTACGAACAGGATATCCTGTTAACATGATTTTCTTTTTTGAAAAAAATTTTCTTGTTGATTCGAAGCTAATATAAATTTTTTTTGAAATTTTTGATGAGATTTTATTTGCCAATCCTGGTACGGAATTACCTTCTATAATAAAAATATTTTTTTTTAAGAGGAAGCTAGCTATTGAAACTGGTAGCCAGGTGAAACCCCCTGTACCTATTACAAAATCGGGCTTAAACTTTCTTATGATCAGGATTGACTGATAAGTTCCTATTAGTAAAGAAAAAACAGATTTGATCTTATCTATTATTTTCTTCCCAACAAAACCTTTTATAAAAATACTTTTTAATTCATAATCGATATCCATATTTGGCATTCCCACATTATAGTTGGTTGAATTAATAAATATTATTTCTGAATTAGCATCTCTTTTTTTTATTTCTTCAGCAATTGATAAACCTGGAAAAATATGTCCACCCGTTGCACCTAAGCAAATTAAAAATTTATTTTTTTTCACTTTCTTCTTTTATCGAGCCCTAAAATTAATCCCAATGATCCAAGAGTAAAAACTAATGAGCTCCCTCCATAACTTATTAGAGGTAAAGGCACCCCTTTTGTTGGCATAAGACCAACAGATACAGAAATATTTATTATTACTTGTATGGTTGTTATTACCAAAATTCCACAAATTAGATACTTACAAAACAAATCCCTACTTCTTTTTAAAAGCTTTAATATTGAATAAAATAATATTAAAAAAAGAAAAATTGTGAATAAACATCCTGCAAAACCTAATTCTTCAGCGATAATGGAAAATATGAAATCATTGTGGCCTTGTGGCAGAAAAAAAAGTTTTTGTGAGCTATTTCCCAACCCCACACCGAATAGCTTACCATTGGCAAATGAAACAAAAGACTGGATTATTTGATATCCCGTTCCATGAGGATCTTCATATGGGTTAAGAAAAGCCATTAGCCTCTTAATTCTATATGGTGCTAGAAATATCAAAAATATGAATGATGAACCTAAAAGTAAAAAACTAATTATAATATGCTTTATTTTTGCGCCTGCAATAATAATCATCAGAAAAATTGTTGATAATAATAGGACTGTATTTCCAAAATCCGGCTGATAGAGGAGCAATACTACATAAGGTAGTGATATGATAAATGGAGATAGTATTCCAACTTTAAAAACTTTTATTTTATCTTTTTTAATTATTAAATGCTTGGAAATAAAAATTAATAGAAGATACTTTGAAATTTCAATGGGCTGTATAGAAAAGCCAGCAATATTTATCCATCTTGATGCCCCACCAGCAGTTTTTGATAATCCTGGGATTAAAATTAAAAAAAGAATTAGAAAACCCAAAAAATAATAAAATTTATAATTTTTTTCTATGTTAAAAGTATTTAAATTACTACTCACTGAAAAAGCAATTAATCCTAAAACAAGATAAATTGTTTGTTTTTTTAAATAAAAATATGCATCAGCATGATTTTCCATTGCAAAAACAGAGCTAGAACTAAAAACCATAACTAGACCAAAAGCCGATAGTATCAGTATCGAGAAAATAAATATAATTCTGGGGTCAAAATTTTTAAGTAAATTGTCTAACATAAGAATTGAACGACTTCCCCCTTTCAATATATGATTTAAATTGATCAAAACTAGAGGTTCCTGGGCTAAACAAAACAATATCATTAGGTTTTGCATGATCTAAACTATTTTGAACGGCAGATTTTAAATCTACACATATTTCATAATTTATATCATTTAAGTATTTTGATATTTTGAATTTATTTTCGCCATACAGAAACAACTTTTTTACTTTTCTTTTTATGATTTTTTTTATACTCATATAATCTAAGTTTTTATCTTTACCACCCATAATTAAATAAATTTTCTTGTCAAATGAATCTAAAGCTTTCGCGGTAGCTCCAGGTGAAGTTGATTTTGAATCATTGTATATATATGGTTTGTTGAAAATTTTTTCTAACCTAAAAGGCGGGGGCGCAAACTTATAAAGGCAATCCAAGGCTTTTTTATTTGGCTCAGTGAAAATTGAAAGAATTTCTAATGAATTTATTATATTAGTAAAGTTATGTCTCCCAATTAGATTTAGTTTATTTTTATCAATTTTAATTTTCTTATATATTATGAATTTTTTATTCTCATTTAAGCTGCTATTGATAAAATTAATTTTTTTTAATTTAAAAAATCTATTATTATCTTTGATATTTTTTATATTTGAAATAAAATATGAATTTCTTTTTTGATTAGAAAATATTTTGTATTTTGACTCATAATACTCCTTGAGATTTTTATGATGATCAAGATGATTTGGGGAAAGATTCGTTATCAGAGAAATAAAAGGACTGAATTTATTTTTTATAAATTGTAATTGAAAACTACTACATTCAACTAAATATAAATCATATTTAATTGATTTATCTAAGGATGATATTAATGGTTTGCCTATGTTTCCACCCAAGAAAACCTTTTTACCCAAATCCTTCAATAATGCATACGTTAATAAACAAGTTGTTGTTTTTCCATTTGTTCCAGTGATTGCAATTAGTGGTTTTTTTAAATAAACTGAAGCAAATTCGATTTCACTTAAAATATCAATTTTTTTATTTATAGCAAGTTTTACATTATCATTTGATTTTGGAATCCCTGGGCTTAGTACAATTTTCGATGTGTTTTTAATTAATTTTTCAAATTTGTTTCTCCTATCTTTATTATCATCAAAAGTAAAATATTTGATTTTATTATTTTCACAAAATTTTTTTACTGCTTTTCCAGTTGTCCCCATTCCGTAAATTAATATTTTTTTCTCCATGATTATCTTATTTTGATTGTTGCGATTGCAATTAATGAAAATAAAACTCCTATTATCCAAAATCTAATTACAATTTTCGACTCAGCTATGCCTAACCTTTCGAAGTGGTGATGAATAGGTGCAATAAGAAAAATTCTCTTTTTGAATAATCTAAAAGACAAAATTTGTAAAATTACCGAAAATGCCTCAATCACAAATACGCCTCCAATTATTATTAGAAGGAATTCCTGCTTTATCAATATTGCAATAATACCTAGAGTCCCACCAAGTGGAATTGATCCTGCATCACCCATAAATATTTGTGCAGGGTTTGAGTTAAACCAAAGAAATCCAAGTAGTGCTCCAACTAAACATGATATAAAAACAGAAATTTCACCTACATCACTTATGAAAGGAATATATAGATAAGATGAATATAAAAAATTTCCAGCAACATAGGATAATAAAGCCAAGGTTGTAAATGAAATTATTAAATTCCCCGAAGCTAGACCATCTAAACCGTCAGTAAAATTTACAGCATTCGCTGAGCCTAAAATAATTAGAATCATTAGAAAATAATATAATATTCCAATATTAAAAATTTCTTTTGTAAAAGGTAGAGTGATATATTCTATGTTGAATAGACTATCTAAATATTGAAATGGTCCAGTAAATTTTTGTATAAAGTATATAACAGTAATAGATATTAAAAGTTGTATAACTAATTTGGTTTTAATATTAAAACCTTTACCATTTTTAATTTTATAATAATCATCTATAAAACCTGATATAAAAAATCCTAGAAATGAAAAAATTAAAATTAATATTTTGAAGTTATCTAAATTACCAAATAGAATTATGGATATCATTACTGAAAATGATATGAGTACGCCGCCCATATTTGGGGTTCCTTTCTTAAGTTTATGTTCATTATCAAGATATTTATTAATATTCTCTTTAGATTTAATTTTTAATAAAAATTGAATAAAGCTTTTTCCAATTGTTAAAATAAATATAAAGGAAAATGCGCCACCCATTAATGATCGAAAAGTAATATATTGAAATATATTTAAAAAATTAAATATGTGTAAATAATTTTCAAATAAAAAATAAAACATTACGCTCCAATATATTCCAAAATATTTTCCATTTTGGATCCTCTAGATCCTTTAATAAGAATAACAGTGTCATTTATTTTTTTTAAATTTATGTAGTTTGCAATTTCGGAATGATTATTAATTTTTTCCAATTCAATTTTTCCAGATATACCTCTTTTATAATTATCATAATTATTACCGTAGATAAAAACTCTATCAAAACTATTTTTTACAAGATTGATACCTAATTTTTCATGTTCATCTTTTTCAATTTTACCTAACTCAAGCATATCACCTAAAATTGCGATTTTGGTTTTTGAAGGAAATATTTTATTAGTCATCTCAAGAGCATTTAACATAGAATTTGGGTTGGCGTTATAAGTATCATTAATGACAATATTTTCATTATCATATTCTAAAATTTTAAATCTATTTTCAATTCCATTGAAGCTTTCCAGCCCAACTTTAATATTTTCTAAGTCTATATTTAATATTGAGGCTATCGATGCTGCACATAAAGAATTGTAAATATTGCTTATACCAACTGCCTTTAAATTGATATTGATTTTTTTGTTTTCATGAATGATTGTAAATTTCTTAAAATCATTACTAATATCTATTGCTTTAAAATCACTATCATGGTTTATTGAAAAAGAAATTTTATTAAAATTAAAATCTTTATATTTTTCATTCAAATAACGATCATCCAAATTAAAAATAAAAGTTGAGTTTCTAGAAAAATTTTTAGTAATATTAAATTTTTCTTTAAAAATTTGATCCTTATTTTTTAATTTTAGCGTATGCCCTTTTCCAATATTTGTGATAGTGGCAATATCTGGGTTTGCAATATTCGTCAATTTTTCAATATCTCCAAAACTATTGGTACCCATTTCAAGTATCAGAACCTCTGTTAATTCATCCATATTCAAAACAGTAATTGGTAAGCCTAGATTATTATTAAAGTTTCCTTGAGTGCAATGAGTTTTATATTTAGTACATATAATAGAGTTGGTGAACTCTTTAGTTGAGGTTTTCCCATTTGTCCCTGTAATTCCAATCACAATAATTTTTTCTTCTGAAGAAAGGATATATTTTGCAAAGTCCTCTAAAAATTTTTCACTATTTTTTACACTAATAAGTCTATTACCTATGGTTATCTCTCCAATGCAAATAGATGCACCTTTTTGTATACATTCTTTTATGTATTCGTTTCCATTATAATTTTCACCCTTCAAAGCAATAAATAAGTCATTTTTACTCAATTTTCTTGAATCTGTTGTTAGATTACCTATTTCGTCAAAATTACAATCTTCAGAAATTTTTATTGCATCATTATAATTTTCTATAAAATCTTTTAAATATTTTTTAAATACTTTCATTTTCTATAAAACTTTTTTACAACATTGTGATCGGAAAAAGACATTTTCTCCCCATTAATCTCTTGATAGTCTTCATGCCCTTTGCCTGCTATCAAAATTACTGATTTATTATTTAATTTTTTTAAACCAGATATTATTGCTTTTTCACGATTCATTATTGTGATCACCTTATCTTTTGATTTAATACCCTTTTTTATATCACCAATAATTTTTGTTGGCATCTCATAGCGAGGATTATCATTGGTTAAAATTATAAAATCTGAATATTTTTCAGCTATTGAACCCATTTTGCTACGTTTTCCAATGTCTCTATTCCCACCACATCCAAAAACTAATATAATTTTATGATTTATATATTCACATATTATGGCTTTTAGACTTTTTTCTAGTGCATCAGGGGTATGAGCATAATCAATAAATATTTTTAATTTGTTGAGTGTAACTGGCTCAAGTCTTCCAATTGCTCCCTTAAATTTTTTTATTCTTTCAAAAGTCTCATAATATGGTTTTTTCCAAATCATCGAATAAGCAAAAGATGCTAAAATATTTTGAAAATTATATGTTCCAAACATTTTCGTTTTTAATAAAAAAATATTTTTATTATTTTTGATGTATAGTTCGTTATATATATTTTTTTTAATTGTTTCTTTTAAAAAAAAATCCGCATTAGAGTCTTTGATAGAATAAGAAAAATATTTAATACCTTTTATTTTATTTTCAAGAATCCTTTTTCCATATTTATCATCAATATTTATAATGGCATATTTTCTTTTTTTTATACTTCTCTTTAAATAGTAATCAAACAATAATTGTTTGGACAAGAAATAATTATTCATCGTTTTATGATAATCTAAATGATCTTGAGTTATGTTAGTAAATATTGCTGTATCAAAATGAATTGAAGAAACTCTTTTTTGTTCTAGAGCATGTGAAGATACTTCTAAAAAGATCTCGTCTATTTTTGATTTGGACATTTTACTAATTAATTTATTTAGTTGTAATGTATCTGGTGTGGTAAGATTAGATTTAGTTTTATGATGACCATAAGAATTTTCAATCGTTCCTATCAAGCCAGAATTTTTTATACCCCATATGTATCTTAGCAATGTAGCTATCGACGTTTTGCCATTAGTTCCAGTTATACCGCAAATTTTTACTTTCTTTGATGGATAATTATTTATCCTACTGCATTCATCGGAATAAAATTTTCTAATATCATCACTAAAAATTTTTATAATCTTATTATTATTGATTTTATTTAATTCTTTCTTGTTATTACTTATTATAATTTTTGCGCCTTTTTCAATTGCCTCGTTAATATATTTATTTCCATCTGTATTTGATCCTTTTATTGCAAAAAAGACTGAATTTTTTTTAATATCTTTAGTAGAATTAGTTATGTCTGATATTTTTTTTAATTTTAGGTAAGATTCAGTTTTAAACATCCTAAATTCCAGGTTCAAGAAAAATATTAATTTCCTCTAAATATGAAATTTTTTCTCCAGGCGCTGGCTCTTGTCTTTTAACAAAACCATTCCCATATATTTTAATTTTAATTTTGTTTTCTTTCGCTAATCTAATTGCTTCTTTTTTTGCTTTTCCAATAAACGATGGAGCATCTCGACTTTCTGAAATCCTTGTGGTGGTCTCTTCATCAATCATAATTTTTTCGATGGTTCTTTTAAAAGTTGGTGCAGCCCATCTACCACCATATGCATTAGGGCCTTTTGGATAGTCTATTGTGATAACTGTGACGAGCTTAGGTTGTTCAGTTGGAGCAAATCCTATGAATGAAACCATAAATCTTTTTTTATGATATTTACCACTTTCAGCATATTGTGCAGTGCCTGTCTTCCCTGATACATCAAGACCTTTAATATTTGCTCTAAAAGCAGACCCAGTTTGAACAACCTCCTTCAACATGTCTCTTATTATTTTAGTAGTTTTATATTTCAATATCCTTTTTTCTTTTTTTGGTTTAAACGAATAAATTATTTCCCCATCAGCCTTTTCAATTTTTTTTACAATATGTGGTTCAATAAAAATTCCGCCATTTGCAATTATAGACAATGCTTGTGCTAATTGTAATGAAGATACTGACAATCCTTGACCAAAACTAATATTTGCCAATTTAATTTTACTCCATTTATCAGGAGTAGTTAATAAGCCCATACCTTCTCCAGGCAAACCAATATTAGTTTTTTGGCCAAATCCAAAAGACTTAAGATATTCATAGTATTTTTCACCTGTTAATTTTTCTATAATTTTCGATGCGCCGATATTGCTCGAGAATCTGAGAATACCTTCTGGATCAAGTTTACCTTTTGGATTTACATCTCTAATTGTATGACCCCCAATCTTTCTTTTACCATTTTCACAATCAATAATAGTTGTCTCATTAATATTGTTATTGTCTAAAGCAGATGCAACAAGGAAGCTCTTCATAATCGATCCAGGTTCAAACAAATTCCATACGGGTAAGTTTTTCTTAGATAGTTCATCATATATTGTAAAATTATTAGGATTAAAAAAAGGATACGACGCCATTGCATAAATTTCACCTGTATTTGGATTCATTATAACTCCATAGCCTCTTAAAGATTCTGAGTCTTTTACCGTTTTTTCTAATTCCTCTTCCAATATAAATTGGTATTTACTATTTATCGTTAATGTTAAATTAGATCCAGAATTATTCGGAGAGGCGTTAATTGAATTCCCCGCAATGACTTTCCCATTTCCATCTTTATAAATATTTATAGTTTTTTTCTTACCTGATAATAACTTATTATATTCATATTCTATCCCTTCCATTCCAAGTTGATCAATATTTGTATGCCCTAATAATTGTCCAGCTAAATGATCTGATGGATATATTCTTTTTGACTCCATTTGGATTCCAACAAATTTCAGATTTAATTTTTGAATTTTCTTTCCAATTTTAGGATCTATTAATCTTTTAATCCATATAAAATATTTTTTAGAATCTAATTTTTTTCTAACATAGTTATATTCTAAACTCAGTTCTTTAGATAAAATTTTAGCGTACTTATCTTTATCTTTATTTTTGATTTGCCTAGGATTTATAAATATTGATGGATATTTTACACTTGTTGCAAGAATTTCTCCGTTTGTATCATAAATATTTCCTCTTTCACCTGATAATATAAAAGGATTACTTTTACCTGCAGAAAATTTTAGCGGTGCTTCATTATCTATTATGCCAAGATAGAAAATCTTGCCAATTATTATTAAAAATATAATTAAGAATAAAGTGTTAATTATTCTAACTCTTTTTATAAAGTTATTATCCTCTTTTTTTAATGAATTAATTAACTTACTCATAAATCAATATTTTAATATCCTCTTTTTTTGGAAATTTCATTTTATTTTTTTGTGCTATTTTTTTTAGTCTTGAATTGGACTTAAGTTTTGATATTTCTGAATGTAATATTTTATTTTCTAACTTAATTTCTTTTGATATTTCATTATTGGCTGCAAGTTCATATCCTATTTTTGTAATGTAGGCTCTAGTTGAAATTATTAATAATAGTAAAGCTACTATTACAAAGAAATAATATGATTTACTAAAGATAGTTTTTATTATCTTATAAATTTTGGATTTGTTTCTTATCAATCCAATATTATTTACATCAATCATATAATTGCGCCTACCCTTAGCTTTGCACTTCTTGAATTTGGATTGGCTGATATTTCTTCTTGAGTTGGTCTAATAGGTTTTTTTGTTAAAATTTTTAGAATAGATTTTTTTTTGCAATCGCAGATTAGTTTTGTAGATTCACAGATACAATTTTTTTCACAGTATTTCATAAAATTTTTAACAATTCTGTCCTCTAGTGAATGAAAAGAAATTATTATTAATTTTCCTCCAGAATTTAGAATTTCAATTGATTTATCTAAAAATTCTTTTAAGCATTCCAATTCATTATTGACTTCAATTCGCAGTGCCATGAAAGTTCTTGTTGAGGAATTCAGTCTTCCACCTTTAGGCGATAGGGTGCTTATTAAATCAGAAAGTTCTTTGCATGAATAGATATTTTTTCTTTCCCTGTGCTTACATATATGATTTGCAATCTTATAATGATTTTTCTCTTCACCATATTCCTTTAAAATTTCTGATAACTTATTCACTGAGTATGAGTTAACTATTTGATATGCATCCAAAATCTGAGATTTATCCATCCTCATGTCTAGTTTATTTTCACTATTAAAACTAAATCCTCGATCCATATTCATTATTTGATAACTAGATATACCAAGATCAGCAATCACATAATCAACTTTTTCATCAATGTGGGATTTAACATTTTTAAAATTATCATTTATAAACTTTATTTTTTTTGAATATTTTTCTAACCTTTCTTTTGCTATAGAAATACTATATTTGTCTTGGTCAATACAATAAACATTAGATACTGATTTTTTATTATTCAATATAGATAGCGTATGACCCCCCAGACCTAAAGTAGCATCTAAAATTATAGATGGTTTTGTATCATCGACATATGATAAAACTTCTTCTTCTAACACCGAAAAATGATTATATTTCATCTATTTGATCTCTACTTTTTTGAAATTTTTTAAAACCTGATTCTCTATTTTTTTCCCATAACTTTTCATCCCATATTTCAAATCTTGTTAAGATTCCAACAAAAACAACACTTTTCTTAAAATTTAAATTTTTTCTTAATACAGGAGATATATTAATTCTACCTTCACTATCTAGTTGGCATTCGCTAGCATTTCCAATTAAATATCTTTCAAAATCAACAGTTTCTTTTTTAAATGAGGGTAGGTCTAGCATTTTAGACTCCAATTTTTCCCATTCTATTTTCGGATAAGCCAAAAGACAGTTTTCGAACATTGAAACAATAATTGTATTAGAAGAATATTTTACATTTAATAGTTCTCTAAATTTTGCTGGGATACTAACTCTCCCATTATCTGATATTGAGTGAACATATTGTCCTCTGAACACTTTTAACTCCTATATGCCAAAATATGACAAAATCTGCCTTAAGACAATTTTAAGAAAAATATTTAATAAAGTCAATAAGATAAGATAGTATTTTATAGTGCCACACATAAAAATTGAATTGGAGCATAGGAGAAATATCGTTTTGTTTAATTATCTCTATTCTTTATATCAACATCTTGGATGGCCAAGAGCATCAAAATACAAAAAATCAGAAATTACTATTTATACAACAAAAGATTTATTAAAAGAAAATATAAAAATCCTTAATATGATTTCTGAGGAGATTTGCTTTAAAATATCTGGATATTCAACAAGTCAAAAAAAAACTATTCCTGATTAACTAAATGAATAAATCCAGTAATACTTCCAACAAGAGCTTTTCTTAATCCACCAAAATTCTTGCTTTCTTTAAATAGTCTTGCAGACTCGATATCCACTCCTGAGAGCTCTATAGCAATTTCTTCTTCCTCAACAATTCCCTTATTAATACAATCCTTAACACATATTTGCCAAGCTTTTAATTGATCAATATGTTTTCTAAGTAGCCCTTCAGCATTGGGTCTTATGGCATGATGAGCAAATGCTAGTTTTTCAGGATTTTGTTTAATCATTAAATTAATAGATTCTATACCCGAGTCTATCCTATAGGGGTGGGGGGTAGTAGGAACCAAAGCTTCATTTAAACTAGGTATATACATTCCAACTGAATCGCCACAGAACATTATTTTGTTTTTTAACATCATAAAGCTAAAATGGTGACTTGCGTGACCTGGTGTCTCATACCAAATAAAATCACTACCATTAACATTAATTTCAAAAGATTTCTCATTTATTGCTATAATATTTTCTTCCATAACTGGATCTGGTTTCTCATACATTTCCGCAACCCATCCAAGTGTATCAATAGACGATTTCCATAAAACTTTATCAGGATCTATTAAATGCGGCTTACCGCGTCTATGAACTAAAACCATGGTATTTGGAAAATTTTTTAGTAAAGTTCCAAGACCACCCGAATGATCTAAATGAATATGAGTTAAAAAAACATATTTTAGATTATCTTTAGTTACTCCTAAAAAGGAAAGCTGTCTTTCAAGTTCAGGAATCCCACATTTTGGCCCAACATCAACGATAATATATTCACCTCCAACTTTAATAAGATAAGGTGCTATGAATTCCATCTCATTATCAACTTTTAAATCTAATTGCCATATTTCCTCTTCCAAGTGTTTAATATTTTCCATTATTTTTATCCTCTAAAATTAAAAACCTTAACTTTTGTTAAGACTTATTGTTTAATTATATTAATTATAAGGTTAAAGGTAAACAAAAATTAAAATTTTTTCTTCAACTATCAATATAGCAATTCTAACTTTTATAAGTAGAATCTTTGGCTATGCAAGAGATTTAATAATTACCTTTTTTTTTGGCGCAACAAGTTTTACTGATGCGTTTTATGTAGCATTTAGAATTCCAAATTTATTTAGAAGGCTATTAGCCGAGGGAACGCTAAGCTCTACACTTGTACCTTTTTTAAAAGATGAAATAATTGGTGCTAGTATTAGCTCATTTCAAAAATTTAGGAATGATATATTTAGCATAATAATATTGATACTCTCTGTAGTTAGCCTAGCCTTTTTTTATTTTTCAGAAGAATTGATCAGATTGTTTGCATTTGGGTTTACGGATGAGAAAATTCTCATCAGTTCAGAGTTACTAAAAATAATGTCTCCATTCATATTTTTTATTTCCTTATCAGCTTTTAATATGGGACTTCTGAATTCTAAGAGTAAGTTTTTTATTCCTGCCTTTTCTCCAACTATTTTTAATTTAGGTGTTATTCTAGCATTACTATCAAGTTTCTATTTATTTGATTTAACAATTATGAATCTCGCTTATGGGGTTATGTTTGGATCCATTTTACAATTTCTGTACCAGCTACCATATATTTATATAAATAACCTCGGTTATAAACCTTCTTTTTCTAATATTCTCAACACTAAAACCATAAAGTTCTTATATATTGTGGGCCCACAAGTATTAGGGCTTGGAATTTATAATATAAATATTTTAATAAATACTCAATTTGCTTCTTTCATGGAAGATGGTGCAATTACATATCTCTATCTTTCCGAGAGATTACTAGAGTTTCCATTGGGGATTTTTGCTGTATCTATAGCCATCACATCTTTAACTAAGTTTTCTGAATTTTCTTATAAAAACCATATAGAAAAAATTTCAGATTATTTAAATGAGAGAATGAAGTTTCTTTTTTATTTATTAACGCCATGTGCAATTATATTTATTTTTTGGGGATTAGATATTTGCAAGATTTTATTTGAAAGAGGGGAATTTTTATCATCTGATTCAAATAATACTTCAAAAGCATTACTTGCATATTCCTCCGGATTAATCTTCATAGGCGGCGTAAGATTACTTACGCAAGTTTTTTTTGCAAACAAAAATACCAAAACCCCTTTTAAGCTTTCCTTATATAATTTATTCTGGAATATTATTTTTTGCTATTTATTTGCATTCAAATTAGATCTCGGGTTTGTGGGGCTTGCACTTGCATCCTCAGCATCCTCATTAGTATTATTCTTTTCTTTGTTTTACAATTTATCTAGCGAAAAAATTAATTTAAGCCTTAACAATTTGCTTGGTTATCTTTTAAAAATTCTTGCTTTATGTATTACAACTCTTTTTCTTATTGATTTATTTTTTAGTCTGATACCATGGGTTTTACTAAATGATTATGCAATTTTTGCAAAAATAATTATTTTTATATTACTTTATATTTTATTTTCATACATTTTTAAAATTTCGGAATTATACTTAATCAGGCAATAAAATTTTACATATTAGTAATTTGTTTTAATCTAGAAATATGAATGTGTTATTTATAAATGGACCAAATTTAAATATGTTGGGAACAAGAGAGAAAGATGTTTATGGAGACCTCACTCTAGATAAAATAAATGAGCTAATAAAAAATAAAGGATTAGAAGTAAATATTAAAACAGATTTCTTTCAGTCAAATATTGAAGGCAATATAGTATCGAAGATACAAGAATCTTCCGAATATGATTATATTGTAATTAATCCTGCGGCTTTTACGCACACGAGTATAGCAATAAGGGACGCCCTGCTCTCTATAAATGCTAAATTTATCGAGGTGCATTTGTCTAATATATATAGCAGAGAAGACTTTAGACAAAATTCCTATATCTCTTCAATAGCAATTGGTGTAATATCTGGATTTGGTTTTCATGGATACATTCTAGCATTGGAATATTTGTCTTCTCTAAAAGATTAGTAATGAAAAAAAAATGGCATCTTAAAGAGATTGATAGCCTGACAATTGAAAAACTTAATTCAGAGCTAAATATAACAAGTCTGTTCTCAAGACTTTTGATTAATAGGGGTGTCTTGTGTCAAAAAGATGCCAAAGATTTCTTTCTACCAACTTTGGAAAAACTGCCAAATCCTAATTTAATGTATGGCATTAAAAAATCTGTTGAAAGAATTATTCAAGCAGTTGGCAAAAATGAAAAAATCGTGATCTATGGGGATTTTGATTGCGATGGTATTACCTCGACTGCTATTCTATATAATTTTTTATTTTCTATAGGTGCAGATGTTAAAGCGTATAATCCTGATAGATTGGAGGAAGGTTATGGAATTAATTTTGATTCCATTGATAAATTAGTTTCAGAAGGATACAAGCTATTTATTACTACTGATTGTGGTATTAGCGAAAATCAAGTTATTGAGGATTCAAAAAAATTCAGCATAGATTTTATAATTACTGATCATCATACAATTCCAGAGAAATTACCTGATGCATATTCGATAATAAATCCTAAGCTAAAAGATTGTAAATACCCATTCAAGGAAATATGTGCTGCTGGAGTAGTGTTTAATTTAATTGTTGCACTTAGGTCCTCTTTAAGAGAGAATGGTTTTTTTAATGATAAAATTGAGCCTAATTTAGCAAGATATCTAGATCTAGTTTCAATTGGAACAGTTGCTGATAGCATGCCTATAATTGGTGTAAACAGAATTTTTGTTTTTAATGGTTTAAAAGAAATTAAAAATACATCACGCAAGGGACTAAAGCATCTAATATCTAAGCAAAAAGAGAAATTTTCCATACGAGATATTTCATTTGATATAGCGCCCAAAATAAATGCTGCTGGCAGAGTTGGTAAAGCATCTAACGCCGTAAGTCTTCTTACAAGCGATGACGATGTTGAAGTGGAGCGCCTAGCTGGGATTATCCAATCCAACAATCAAATCAGACAGCAAATACAAGAAAAAGTTTTCAATGAGGCTGAAAAACTAGCTGAAATAAAACTCCAAAAATATCCTGATAAATCTTCATTAGTTCTATTTTCTCAAGATTGGCACCCAGGCGTTTTGGGTATTATCGCCTCTAGAATTGTAAAAAAGTATGGGCTACCCAGTGTAATACTTTCCTCAAAAGATTCTATAGCCAAAGGAAGTCTTAGGACGGCAAATGAATTAAATCTTTACAGAGTTCTAGAGCAATGTTCAAATATATTAATTCAATTCGGTGGGCATAGTGCTGCAGCAGGCGTCACAATATATGAAGACAAAATCAAAGAGTTTGAGAATAAATTTGAATCTATAATATCAAACTATGATTTTGAAGCAGGAGAACCGCTTCAAATTGATTCATTAGTCAAATTCTCAGAAATAAATATAGACTTAATTTCTGATATCGAGAGAATGGAGCCTTTTGGAAAAGGAAATCCATATCCCATTTTTGTATCCAAGAATGTCAAAATAGAATCAACAAGAGTTTTGAAGGATAAGCATCTTGAGATGTATTTAAATCAAGATAATTATAAAATGCGAGCTATTTGGTTTAATTTTAACAAATCTTCTTCAGACATGAAAAACATTGATATTGTTTTTACTCTTCAGCGAGATTCGTTCAGAGGAAATAATAATATAAATTTAAATATTTTAGATATAGAATACTCTTGACAATGATTACATTAAGCTACATAATCTCAGAAAAAAGGAGAAATAAATGAAGGTTTTAAATTTTCTATTTTTTATTTTATTTATCGCGATGGTTTCAAATATTAACTTTGCTAAAGAGATTGATAATGAATATGGAAGCGAAACTCAAGTTGAAACTTTTACAACTGAGGATGAAGACATTGTGAAGAAAAAATTTAATTATAATGAAACTTATGGCCCTACTCCAATTTTTTCAATCGGCGGCGGACTTTCTATGAACCCTGGAGGATATAGCTTAGATACTAAACTAGATATTCCTTATAAAGATGATTTGTATATTGGACCGCATATCTATTATGCAGATTCTGATGATGAAACCAATTTTGGTTTAACAGGAAATATAAAAAAAATACTTGAGTCTGAAGACCCCAAGATAATTCCTTCTGTTGAAGTCGGTGTCGGTATTTTAGTTAATGATTTAGAAAATAACAATGACGATAATAGTTCTTACTTCCTAATTCAACTTGGTGCAGGGGTAGACAGAGTAATTTCAGATAACATGAGCGTAGGAGTGCATTTATATAATAACTATGGAACTGATTTTGATGATTCTACAAATCATTTAACATTAGTTGCAGGTATACAAATTAGATTATATTAATAAAGCCCTTTAAGGGTGAATTATATGTCATCATCTAGTCCAAACAATATAATTATTTTAGGCTCAGGAGCTACAGGAGGATATTTAGCTCAGGAGTTATCTATCGAAAACAATGTCACTCTTATAGACAAAGACATAAGTAAAATTAACCAACTTAAGAATAAAAATAGCATTGATATAATGGCTATATCTGGTGATGCAGCTGATTTAAAAACTTTTAATGAAATTGATTTAAATTCAATTAATTTTTTTATTGCTTGTACAGATGATGATCAATTGAATCTACTAATAGCGATGTATTTTGAAAAAATTCCTGGCATACAAACAGTTGTAGTATTAAAAGAAAGTAAGTATAAAGATTATCCTGGAAGACTTGGTTTCCCTGAAATTAGGACATTTTATCCTGGAGATATTGTTTCAGAAAGGATTGTTAATTTATTTGAAACACCTTATTCGTGGGAAACAGATAAAATTGCTAATTCAAAAGCTTTATTTCTAAAAGTTAAAATTGATGAAACGAGCGAGCTTGTAGGAAGATCTATTCATTCATTAAACAAAGATGGCAATAACAAGTGGAAGTTTATTGCGGTAACAGAGGATGCTCAAGCGGAGAAATTAAATTATGTTAAAACTGATAATACAACAATTAGATTAAAAGCAAATGATGTTGTACTAGTTTTATTAGTTGATGAATTCGAAAGGGAATTCGAAAAATTATATTTTGCTAAAGAAGATATAGATATAACAAATATATTTATTGTAGGGGAGTCATATATATCTGAAAATGTTGCAAAGAAGCTCATAAATAGAAAGTGTAATGTTAAAATGTTAGTTTCAGATAAAGCTCGTGCTAGAGAATTGTCAGAATCTTTGAATGATGTTCAAATAATTTATGGTGAGCCAACAAATAAAGATTTATATATTGAGCATGGAGTAAATGATGGATGTGATTATTTTTTAGCATTAACTGAAGATGATGAAATTAATGTTCTAAGCGCTTTGCTTTCAAATCAATTAAAAGCTAAAAATTCTTTAGTTGTATATTCTAAATCCGAATATCAAAATATTATAAACAGTATTGGTGCTGAGCGAGAGATTAATATCAAATATTCTGTAGCTGGCGAGATTAATTCTTATATAATGAGAAAAAAGTTTGCACATGAAACAATTATTGACGAAGATACAAAGATTTTTGAATTTAGATCAAAAAGAGCAATTTCTCTTAAGGATGAGCCTGAAAATATTGTTCTCGCAATGATTATCCGAGGTGAAGAGCTTGATTCTTTTATTACGGATCTTGACGATCGATTAATTTCTGAAAATGATTATGCAATTGTTGTGACCCTTGATCAAGATGCTGAAAAAAGGCTTGAATCTTTAATATTAGAATGAATATTTCTCAATCTTTAAAATTAACCGGGGTTTTTGTTAAATATTTTTCTTTATTTTTATTGGTCCCAATATTTTCTATTTTTTTTATAACAACTGATTTCAAAATCATAATTAGTAAATCGTATCTAATACAGATTTTACCTTTTTTATTTTCTTCATTTATTACTTTTTTTATAAGCTTGGCTTTAAATAAAATATCTAATGTAATAAGTACTGAAAATGAAGAACTGGGTAGGAAAGATGGATTTCTTATAGCAACTTTGGTATGGATTTTTGCTGGATTATTAGGATCTTTGCCTTATATTTTTTCTTCAACGTTAATTCCTATTCTTTATCCCCATATTGCTCCAGTATTTGATAACGATATTTTAATAAACTCTTTTTTTGAATCAGTGTCCGGCATCACCACTACTGGAGCTTCAGTATTTAGTGTTTTTCCAAATATAGATCAGCATTCAATGATAATATTTTGGCGTTCTTTATCACAGTGGCTTGGTGGGATAGGAATAATTCTGTTGGTTTTAATTATATTTCCTAGAATTTCTGTTGGAATAATGCAAATAGCATCAGATCAAGAAGGAACGGGTCCTCAAAAAGAAAGAATGACACCAAGACTATATCAAACAGGGCTTATACTTCTAATAATTTATTTTGGAATAACACTATTATTATATCTATTGTTATTTTTTATCGGCGATCTAAGTTCTTATGATTCTATTATTCATTCTTTCAGTACTGTATCCTCTGGTGGTTTTTCAAGTTACCCCTTAAGTATTGAGAGTTTAGCTAATTTTAAAGTAGAAATGATAATTTTAATATTTATGTTCATATCAGGAATCAGTTTTGCAATTTTCTATTTTTTGATCACTGCAAATTTTCAAAAAATTTTCGAAAATACTGAGTTTAAAACATATATGATTCTTAATTTATTATTAATAGTGGGGCTGGCATTTCTCTTAAATAATTATTACAATTACAGCTCTTTATCTGAATCCTTCAGATATGGGGCATTTCAGGCAATTTCAATTTCGACTGGCACGGGTTTCACATCATATAATTTTAATGATTGGCCAAGCCACATAAAACTTTTTTTAATTTTCTTTTTGATAATAGGTGGATCTTCAGGTTCAACCACTGGTGGAGTTAAGATGATAAGGCTTATAATAGTTATGAAAAGAATATATCAAGAGGTTAGAAGAAGGGTTAGCCCAAATATTATATACACAGTAAAAATTAACAATAAAGTAATAGACGAAGAAGTGGTATCGGGAGTCATGTCTTTTTTATTCTTATTTATATTTGCATGCATATTATCAATTCTGGCAATTAACTTAATTGAGCCTGAAATTTCAGCATTTACTGGTGCGTCAGCAGTTTTATCATCCATATCTAATTTAGGACCAGGATTTGAGGGCATTAATCCTCATTCCAATTATTCGTTTTTTTCTATCCCGAGCAAAATTTTACTTACTTTTTTAATGTTATTAGGTAGGTTAGAAATTTTTACAATTGTAGCGCTTTTATTACCTTCATTTTGGAAGAAATATTAATTTTTTTTGTGTTAAAATTTTTTTAAATTATGAAAAAAAGCAAAGTGGTATTGATTGGAAATTTTGATGGCATACATCTTGGTCATCAAAAATTAATAAGTAAAGCAAAAAAAATTGCAGAACAAAAAAAACAAAAACTTGTTTTGATTACATTTAATCCGCATCCAAGAGAAATAATTAATAATACTGAAATGGATTTGATCCTCCCATATAAAGAAAAAAAATTATTATTAAAAAATTATGGTATAGACAAGATTAATGAAATTAAATTCACAAATAAATTATCGAAACTCAGTGCCGAAGAATTTGCAAAAGAATATATATACAAAGCGCATAATCCTTCTGACATAGTTATAGGTAAAAACTTTAAATTTGGTCATAAAGCTAGAGGTGATGCAAAGCTATTAAAAGATTTATTATCTAAAAAAGTCAAAGTTCACAGTATAGATATAAAAAGACTCGATAGTCTTGTAATAAGCTCATCTGAAATAAAGAAGTTAATTTCTAAAGGGAGCATTGAAAAGGTAAATAAATTATTAGGAAGAAACTATCATATCTCAGGTAAAGTAATTCATGGTGAGAAAAGGGGGAGACTGATAGGATTTCCAACAACTAATTTGAGTACTGAGTGGAATTTTTTACCCAAAAAAGGAGTTTATGTCTCAAAAGTTGTGATAAGTGATAAATCGTATCAAAGCATTACGAATATTGGAGTCAGACCAACTTTTAATGCAAATTCTCTTCAAATAGAATCCCATATTTTTGATTTTAATAAAAATGTTTACGGCAAAAAAATTAAAATTTATTTCCTTGCTAGAATCAGAAATGAGAAAAAATTTGAAACAGTTGAAAAACTTATAGAAAATATTACTAAGGACGTTAATTTTGGAAGAAAATATTTTAAAAATTTCAGGTAATTCAAAAGTTTACACGGTTATAGGCAATCCTATTCACCACAGTAAATCACCCAATATGCATAACGCCGCATTTAGTAAGCTTGGAATAAATGCTTGTTACGTTCCTCTTGCGCCCAATGAAAATGAAGTAGAACATATTTGTGACCTTGTGAGATCGAATGTTATTTCAGGCTCTAATGTAACGATTCCATATAAAGAAGAAGTGATTAAATATATTGACGTACTAACTGATGAAGCAAAACTTATTGGTTCAGTTAATACCCTCTATTCAATAGACAATAAATTACACGGACATAATACTGACGGTTTAGGTTTTAGTCGGTCACTTTTTATTGATAATAGTTTTGAACCTGCTGAAAAAAAAGCCATTGTTTTAGGTGCGGGCGGAGCATCTAAAGCTATCTGTTCAAAATTATGTTCAAATAAAATATCTAGTCTTTTAATTTTTGATATTGATCATGAAAAAGCACTGGAATTAAAAGAGCATTTAGAAAGTTTTAATTTTAAAACTGATATTAAAATTATTTCTCAAAATGAAGTAGATCAAATCTCTAAAGAATCTGATTTAATAGTGAACTGTACACCCATTGGTATGAAAGAATCTGATCCAGAATTAATTAATTCTGACTGCTTTAAAAAAACTCAATTTGTCTATGATTTAATTTATTCCCCTTCTAAAACAAAATTATTGATGTCAGCTGAAACAAAAGGTGCAAAAATAATTAATGGGTTAGATATGTTGGCTTATCAGGGTGCTGAAAGTTTTTCATTATGGGAAAAAGTTGATCCTCCATATGAAATAATGTCTCAGGAGCTGCGATATGGAAAATAATTTTAATTGTTGGTTTCAAAGTATCGATGATCCCAATAATAAATTTCCTATTGATAAAATAATTTATAGATGCCCTGATACAGGAAGCCTGTTAGAGGTCGCTCATGACATGGAAGCTCTAAAAAAACATGATTCAACTTATTGGAAAGATCTATTTGATTCTCGTTACAGAAGACAAAGCTGGCCTTATGGTAGTGGAGTATGGGGAAAGAAGGAATGGGTTGTCCCTTTCATAGATGATAAAAACATAGTCTCTATGTATGAGGGTTCTACAAATCTATTTTGGGCTGATAGATATGGCAAGCAGATTGGAGTAGAGGATTTATGGATCAAAATGTGCGGAAATAGTCATACTGGATCTTTTAAAGATTTAGGGATGACTGTTTTAGTTTCCGCGGTAAAACAGCTAATAGATAATGGAAACGAAATTAAAGCCGTTGCTTGTGCATCAACTGGCGATACTTCGGCAGCACTAAGTGCATATTGTGCCGCTGCGGGTTTAAAATCAATTGTTTTTCTTCCAAAAAATAAAGTTTCTGTCGCACAACTTGTCCAGCCACTTGCAAATGGCGCAACTGTACTTTCTATCGATTCAGACTTTGATGGTTGCATGAAAATTGTTCAAGAAGTTTGCAAAAAAAATAATATCTATCTAGCAAATTCAATAAATTCTTTAAGAATCGAAGGGCAGAAGACTATAAGTATTGAATTATGTCAGCAATTTGATTGGGAAGTTCCCGATTGGGTTATTATACCCGGGGGTAATCTAGGTAATATTTCTGCTTTAGGTAAGGGTTTTTTGATGCTCAGAGATTTGGGTTTAATTGATAAATTGCCTAGGCTAGTATGTGCTCAAGCTAAAAATGCTAATCCTTTATATCTAAGCTATTTAAAAGATTTTAAATCTTTTGAACCAGTATCTGCAAAGACCACTCTAGCAAATGCTATTCAAATTGGCGATCCTGTTAGTGTTAATAAAGCGATTAAGATATTAAAAGAGTTTGATGGGATAGTTGAACAATCTTCTGAAGATGAACTAGC
Organism: uncultured Candidatus Hydrogenedens sp.; assembly: GCA_902609885.1. Taxonomy (GTDB): domain Bacteria; phylum Desulfobacterota_D; class UBA1144; order UBA1144; family UBA1144. Next base: position 49,390 of record CACLTT010000005.1, read on the forward strand.
CAGCTCAACTGCCAAAGTTGATCTGACAGGAACATTTAATTGCCCTCATACAGGAGTAGCAATATCAGTTTTTGAAAAATTAGTTAAAAATAAGACAATAAAAAAATCAGATAAAGTTGTAATAATATCAACAGCTCATGGATTAAAATTTGTTGATTCTAAGATTGATTACCATTTAGAAAAATTAACAGGAATTTCTAATACTTATTCTAATTTGCCAATCAATGTAGATAACTCTATTGATGATGTTATGAAAGTATTAGATACAGAAATAAAATGATAAAGAACAAACTATCGGGATTATATTTAATTTCTGATGAGTCTTTAATTGATCAATCAAAATATTTTGATTTTTTAAATGATGCACTGTCTGCAAAGCCATCAATATTTCAGCTGAGAATAAAAGGAAGTCCTAAAGAGGAAATTTTATATAAAGCAAAAGAATTAAGAAAAATTACTAATAAACACGATGTTATTTTCATAATTAATGATATGGCCGATATTGTTAATCAAATTGATGCAGACGGTCTACATATTGGTAAAGACGATCAAAATTTTGAGGAATGCAGAAAAATCATAGGAGAAAATAAAATTTTAGGAGTTTCTTGTTACGGTGATAATGATCGAGCCAATAAATTTATAAATAAAAATGCTGACTATATCGCAATTGGAACCCCATATTTCACAAAAACTAAACCTGATAGACTTCCGACAAGTTTTGATACTATGAAAAAAATTACATCGCCAAAAATGACAGTTCCAATTTTTGCAATTGGTGGAATTGAAACATCAAATGTTGATCAAGTAATGTCCACCGGTGTATCAGGAGTCGCAGTGATTAACGGAGTTTTTTCATATAATAATCCTAGAGAAAAAGTGATAGAATTTAATTCAATTTTAAAAAAATTTAAATAATTTTTTCCCCTGCCTTTTAAAATTATCTAACCTTTCACATAGAGCATGGCTAAAAATTGGTAGAGCAATAGTTGCGTCACAATAACATTGAACCAGTTGTCCCTCAGGATCTTCTTTTCCCCATGATACTGCTTCTTCAAACGTACATCCTGATAAACTTCCCCACTGAGGAGAGTCGGTCGTAATCTGAATTGCATACTTATGTGGATAATACGTTTCATCTTTTCCAATATTTTTTCGGATCCTACCATCACTTCTTGAAGGTACTTTTCTATCAGAATATAAAAGATCAGCAGTTACAGAAAAGAGCTGAATCCAATCTTTTGGTACCCCACCACCTATATATACAACACCAGTTTCTTTCACTTTTTCTGCCAATGACATATATTCCGTATAATCTTTAATTGCATCAATTTTTAAATTAAAATTTTTTGATTTTGCAATCAAGGCGGCGTCTCCGTAAGGACTATCCGCAAAAGCGGGACAAAAAATTGGAACATCATTCCTAGCCGCTGAAGAAACTATTGAATCAATATTTTTTGTTAATAACCAGTCGCCAAAATATTTTAAAAATTCCCTAGATGAATAAATGTAATCACCATCTAAAGTTAAAATGAATTCCGCAATCAATTCAGTCATTTCTAGATATTCTGATTCATCTCCAAGAATGTCATAATATCTGTTGAACCCTTTTTCAAAGAGTTCTGAATCATTAGAATTTTGACTATATTGTAAATATGAACCTCCCATTGCTTCAACTATGTCTTCAGATATATTTGCACCTGTTGGAACCAAAATATCAATATAATTATTATCTAGTAACCAATTAATAATTTTCCATTGCCCGGTTGTAGATAACGAAGCGGCATAGCCAAAAAGTATTGTTACATCGGGATTTCTCACCATATTTTCAAATACTGATACAGTTTTTGCGAGATTTTTGCCCTGAAAACCCGTATTTTCCATTAAACTGAGCAATTCTGATATTTTTCTATTTTTTTTAACTTCTATTGATTCAACTTTTTTATCTTTATTAATGTTCATATATTTTCTTATTTTAACAGAGATATTCTTTATCAAACAAAAATTAAATGGTTTGACAAAAAAATTATATATTTCATAATTTCTATTTCAATCACTATTAAAGGTTACCTTAGAGTGCCTTTGGAGGTATCTGCATGGGATACAATTTTAGTAAAAGAACTGATCACTTTACACTGCCAAAACAGTGGGCAAGCATGAGAGTTGCAAAAAAACTCGAACAAGAAACTGGTAAAAAAATTATCCACTTTGAAAAAGGTGATTATCAAGGACCAGACTTCGAAACCCCAGAGCATATTTTAAAAGCAACTGTCGATGCTTTAAATGCAGGGTATGTCAGATATGATCCAGGACCTGGTTTACCTGAGCTAAGAGAATATATAGCAACAGAAATAATGAAAGAGAGAAGACCAGGAACTAAACCAGAAGAAGTAATTGTTTGCGCCGGAGCTAAGAACGCTTTAACAATGACATTACTAACTCTTTTAGAAGACGGAGACCATGTCATTTTTCCAAACCCTGGATATCCACCTGATGAAGTTTGGGCTAAATATGCAGGAGCTAAAATTGACCATACTCCACTAAATCAAGAAGACTGGCAATATGATTTAGAAAAATTAGATAATATGATTACTGATAAAACAAAATTATTAATTATTAATACTCCACAGCGTCCTAACGGGCAGATAGTTGAAAATCCTGAGGCAATAGCAGAAATAGTATTAAAGCACCCTGACTTGTTAGTCATAACAGATGAAATTTTTAGTCAGGTTATATATGATGGTAAAAAACATAAAACAATCTCTTCAATTCCAGAGATGAAAGACAGATGTATTGTTATTGATACTTGGTCAAAAACCTATGCAATGACTGGCTGGAGAATAGGATTTGCTGTTGCAAATGAAGAAATTATTACTAAACTTTCAATCTTCCTTCAAGATTCAATTACAAATGTTGCTGCATTTATTCAAAGAGCTGCATATGAGGCAGTGACAGGACCTCAAGATTGGACTTATGAAAAAAGAGAATTATTACAACATAAAAGAAATTTAATGGTAAAGGGGCTTAACGAAGTACCAGGACTAAAATGTATTACCCCTCCTGGATCTTTCTATTGCTTCCCTGACATAACTGGTACAGGTCTTACATCTCAAGAGTTTACTGACAAACTTGTTGTAGAGGCTGGTGTAGCAGTTGTTGCAGGTACAGCTTTTGGTACCCAAGGTGAAGGATTTGTTCGTGTTACCTATGCGGTTCACGACGATGATATTCACGAGGGCATTGAGAGAATGAAGCAACTTTTTTCTAAATAATAATGAGGCTAGTAAAAAAAGTTTTTGGAAGCTTTAAATACTCACTTCTTCTTCTAACTTTTTTTCTTCTAATTGTAGCATGCTCTAAGGCTCCCGTTACTGGAAGAAGCCAATTAATTTTAATTTCTGAATCTCAAGAAATTCAACTTGGATTAACCGCCTATGATCAAGTTTTAAGTAGTGAAAAACTTTCATCAAATCAAGAATACGTTTCGGCTGTTAAGAGAGTAGGTAATAAGATTGCTCCATTTACCGAAAAAAATTATAATTGGAGATTCAATGTTATAGAGTCCAGTCAAGTTAATGCATGGTGTCTTCCTGGAGGAAAAATTGCATTTTATGAAGGAATCCTAGATATAATGGAGAACGAGGGCCAAATTGCAGCTGTTATGGGACATGAAATTGCTCATGCGACCGCAAGGCATGGTGGTGAGAGAATAAGCCTAGGAATTTTAACTCAAGTTGGGGCAATAGCTCTACAAATTGCTTTAAGAGAAGAAGACCCTGCAATTCAGTACGCCGTCTTTCAAGCATATATTCCTGCTGTATCTATTGGTGCAATTTTACCTTTTAGCAGAAAGCAAGAATATGAGGCTGACAGAATGGGTATGGTTTATATGGCAAGAGCAGGTTATGATCCACAAGAAGCCATCAACTTATGGAAAATAATGTTAGAGGTTAATAAAGGAAAAGAAAGACCTCCTCAATGGCTAAGCACACATCCAATTACCGAAAATAGAATAAAAGAACTTGAAGAGTTTTTGCCCGAGGCATTAGAAATTTATAATGATTCAGATAAAGAACCAAATAGAAAAATTAGATGAAATATTTATGATATAAAATGAATTGATACGACAATTCCTACAGATACTATCAATCCAAAAATCATCTTTAAAAAGTCTTTACCTATGATTGGAAAAACATATCCTAATTTATAATCGGCTACTACTGTCGCAATGGCTAGTTCTCTACCGCACAATAAGCCTACAAATACCCAAGTTGTACTCATTGGAATATCATTATATTGTTTAAAATATAATAAGATAAATGCATAAAAGAAATCAATAATTGTGGCACTTCGAATAAATCTAGTCCCTCTTTTGCTTAAAACAATCTTTTGTATATTCCCGCCTTTTTCATAAAATACATAAAACAATAAAGATGATAGTAGTACACAAGCTATTATCAACACATCAATAGGAACTTTCCTTGGTAAAAAAACTGCAATGTTAGCCATGTCATGAGATAACCAAATGAACCACAAGAAGCCTGTTGTTAACCACTGACCAACTCTCCAAGCTCTTGGATTTTTAACCACATCAAATTTTTCATTAATAAATTTTGAGATCCCAATCCAAGCTCCATAAGCTATGATCGCTGCCAATGCATAACCCATTACAGATTTTACTAACATCTTTTCTAGGACAAAAGTAGAAGCAAATGCGGACAAAACTAAAAATGAGGTTGATACAGGAATACCAGCTCGCGTTAAAACTAATAAAATTAATGGTGCTACAGCATGATACCATTGTGGTTCAAAATACGGTATCTTGTTTAATCTTCCATAAGTAATATCACCAACATAGGTATACCAACCATATACAAGTGTTATACAAAGTATGATTGAAGCTGCAGTTGCTAGATAATACCACTTAAATTTTTCTGAATTGGATGCAATAAAAGTACCTAGAGTTTGCACACTATCATTTGCAATAACCGAATAAGATGCCAATGCAAATCCTATAAGAGCATAAATATTTAGAAGTTCCATAAGAATTACTCCTTAATTTTTTTCAATAATTAAAATTGGTTAATGTTAAGTTTGTGTTAAGAGTTTGTGAAATTTTAGTTAACTATCGGTAGTGTAATTTCAAAATGCGCACCATCGTTACACAATAATGCTTGAATTTTTCCACCGTGAAGATTCACAGCATGTTTTACAATGCTTAACCCAAGACCAGTCCCACTTAATTCTTTGGATCGACTTGTATCAATTGTATAGAATCTTTCAAAAATTTTTTCTAAATTATCAGGGTTTATTCCTGGACCATTATCCTTAATATTAATAGTAATTTTAGATAAATGTTGAGTTATGTTAATTTCTATTTCCCCATTTTTTGGAGCAAATTTCAATGAATTTTGTAAAAGATTTGTGAATATTTTTTCTAATTCATTTGGATAACCATTAAATGGCAAAGGAGCATTTTGAAAATTTTTTATTATATTAATCTTTTTAACTTTCTCTGAAGAACAAATTATTTCTTCAACATTTTCAACAAGCTCTTTCAAGTCAATAATCTTTCTTTCAAGCTTATTACTTTTTTCATTATTTTCAATTTCTGATAAGTTCAGAATATCTTCGGTTAAATTATTTAATCTATTTGAATTTCTCTCAATAATATCAATCATTTTATTGATTGTTTTATCCTCTTTTTCAATATTTGCATTGATGAATTCAATAGCACCTATAATTCCACTTAAGGGTGTTCTTAATTCATGAGATACATTTAAAATTAACTCTTCCTTGATTTTATTTAATTGTTTTGTCTCTGTGACATCACTCAATGTTATTAGCATCTTATTTTTATCGTTATCTATAAATCCAACCCTAATCACAAAAATTTTATCTATATCAGTTCCAAAAGATATTTCACTTTTTACATATGATTTTTTTTTATTTGCTAAATCAACTGCATCACTAAATGAACTACTGTGAATTATCTCCCAATATTTTTTATTAATACAGAATTTAGTATCTGGTACATTTATAATTTTTTTCATCTCATTATTAATATAGATAATCCTGTTTTCTTTATTCTCAATTACCATTAAACCAAATTTTATGCTTGAGATAATATTTTCTAGTTCAATAACCGAGTTTTTTTCTTTTGATATTTTTTTTGAGAATGAGTCGATGATTTCATATGTTGCTTTGTCATATGGTTCTCTTGGTTTCGCTTCCTCTAAGTTGTTTATAAAATTTCCGCTTGTTATTTTATTAGATAATTTCTTAATTTTTTTGGCAGATGATATTAGTCTGACTACAAAAGCTACACAAATAATATATATGATTGTTGATATCACAAAGGTCTTGCTAGATAAAAAATCTAAAATATTTTTGTTGTTAAAAATTTGTTCAAAAATCCCAGTAAAATAAAGTATTGTTACTAGAATAATTAAATATCTTCTTCGTTCAAAAATATTAATCATCTGATTCTATTTTGTAACCTATTCCTCTAACAGCTTTAATATACTTACCACTATTAATCAGCTTTTCTCTTAAATTTTTAACATGTACATCAATTGTTCTATCATATATTATTTTATCATCACCCCAAATTCTTTTCCTTTTAATAAGTTGGTCTCTGGACAAAACTCTCCCTTTGTTTTTAATTAGAGTCTCAAGTAACATGAATTCCGTTGTTGTTAGATCAATCTTTTTTTGATTTACTGTTGTGGAGTAAGAATCGATATTCATTATTATCTCATTAAATTTCAATAAATTAGCTTCCTTAACATCATTTGTTTCGGTTAAAAATCTTTTAATTTTTGAAAGCAATATTTTATTGCTTATTGGCTTTATAAGATAATCATTTCCACCAACTTCATGGCCAACTACTATATCAGATTCAGCCGCTTTTGCTGTTATAAAAATAATAGGAATTTTCTCAAGTTTTGGTTTTCTTCTTATCAGCTTACATGTCTCTATTCCATCTAGCTTTGGCATCATAACATCCAAGAGAATCAAGTCAGGAACTAATGTTTCACAAAAATTTAAAAGATCTAATCCATTTGAAAAAACTTTAGTTCTATATCCGCTTGTATTTAAATTTATAGATAATATATCAGCTAGATCTTTTTCATCTTCAGCTATTACAATTAATTTTTCCATACTATAAGTATTAAATAATTTTCAATGAAAAAAAATAAAATTCATAAAAATATTATCTATTTCAAACCAAAATTATTTATTATTCTATAATTAACTTCAAATTAACTAAAGCTTAACTAAAAGTTAACAATCAAAAAATATGGTAAATATATTAATAAGGAGGTTTTTTGAAAAATTTATTAATTATTTATTTATTACTAACTGGTCTTTTACTGACTAAAACATCCTATTCAAACGAAGATGGAAAAGCAAATATTGATGAAGGTTCATCAGTTCAAAAGCTAAGTGATACTTTGGGCACTAATCTAAATAAAAAAGCTAAAGATTTTAACATCAGTTGGAAAGCTGGAAAGGGTTTAAGTTTTGAGTCCCCAGGTGAATTCAAACTTTCAATTGGAGCGAGAATTCAAGCACGTTATGACACATGGGTGAAAAGTGATGATCCTCAGGATGGTAGAGGTAATGAATTTGGAACTAGAAGATTACAAATGACATTTGCCGGCTATGCTTACAGCCCTAGCATTTTTTATAAATACGTTTTTAATTCAGATAAAAATGGAGAAGAGATTGCTGGTGGTACAAAAGAAGCTGGTCTTGGTATAGAGGATGCTTTTTTTGGATATAAAAAAGGAATGTTCAAAATTACTTTTGGTCAAATGAAAATTCCATTTGATATTGAAGAGCAAACTTCTTCAAGTAGTCTTGAATTTGTTGATAGATCAGCAAAAAGACTTATTTGGGAAAGAGACCATGGTGTTAAATTTGATCTTAGTCCAATCAAGAATAAAGTTAAATTAACTTATTACTTAGGCTCAGGAACAGGTGGTAACAATACTGAATCTTTCTTTAAGCAAAGTGGAAATACAGACGATCACATTCATGCATATAGAATCGATTTAACTCCTCTTGGAAAATATAAATATAAGCAAGGAGATTTAAAAGGCGGTGATCTAAAAATTGGCATTGGTGCAGCATATGTTACATGGAACAATTTAAGTGTTAATGCTGCCTATGAAATTCAAAATGATGCAGGTAACGATTTTGTCAAAGGTAAACTCGATGATATTCTCGATAAATTAGAAATAGCTTTTGATAATTCTGGTCAAACAACAGCCGCATCAACTGATTTTGATGTTAGTGCTCTTACATACGATTTTAGAGCTAAAATGAAAGGATTTGCATATGAATTTAACTATTCAAAAATAACTGGTAAAGACCAGGAAAATGCAGCAGTTGGAAAGGCTTCAACAGATTTTTATAGACATCAAATATCTTACACTTCACCAGGTGGATACATGATTGGTTACAGATATTCACTATTAGATGAATCAACTGGTGATAATTCAAACGGTGATAATTTTATTGAACAATCTTATGGACTTGGAAAATATTTTGTTGGGCATAACTTAAAAATTCAAGCGACTTATATTGACTTGAAAGAAGAAAAGCCTGGAGATGATGCAGATGATGATATCTTCATGATCCAAGCTCAAATGAAATTCTAAAAATTTATATTGCATACGGTTACAAATACCCGTATGCGCCCTGTTAATTATTTAATTTATATGTTATAAAAAAATAAAAAAAGGAGTAACAATTTATGAAATTATTCAAGCTGTTTATTTTAACTCTAGTAATTTGCGGATCATTCCAAGGATGTTCTTATCTCTCACAAAAATGGGACGAAAGACCAACATGGATGGGCGGCGAAGAAGAAGAGTCAGCAAAAGAAGTTCCAAGCGAATAGTTTTAATTAAAATAATTTTTTAATTATTTACGTATTATAATATCATCTATGAATGATGAATTTATAAATTCTCTTACAAGCATTTTGAGTGATAGAATATCATTTGCTGAAGTTGTCAGATCAAATTATTCAAAAGGCGAAGATGTATTTGACCCAGTTCTGCCCGCAGCGGTTGTTTTTCCAAATTCCACCGAAGAAGTTTCCTCAATATTAAAACTTTGCAATCAATATAAGGTTCCTGTTGTTCCGTTTGGCGCTGGTACGTCTCTAGAAGGACAAGTGGTTGGCATTAAAGAAGGAATAGCTATGAGCATGGAAAATATGAATAAAATACTTGAAATAAATCCTCAAGATTTTGATTGTAAAGTTCAAACTTACGTAACAAGAATAAAATTAAATGACAGCTTAAAAGATCAAGGAGTTTTTTTTCCAATTGATCCTGGTGCAGATGCGACAATTGGTGGAATGTGTTCTACATCAGCTTCAGGGACTATGGCAGTTAAATATGGAACTATGAAAACATCTACTATAGGCTTAACAGTTGTCTTACCAACCGGAGAAATAATTACCACTGGCTCGAGAGCAAAAAAAACATCTTCTGGATATAATTTAACAAATTTATTTATTGGCTCTGAAGGTACATTAGGTGTTATTACAGAGATAAGATTAAGATTACATCCAATTCCTGAAAATATTGTTAGCGGCATATGCCATTTTAATAATCTTAAAGAGGCAGTAAACACAGTTAAAGAAATTGTTCAATTAGGTATTCAGGTAGCAAGAGTAGAGCTTCTTAACAAAGATCAAATGGAAATAAGTATTAATTTCTCTAATTTAAAAAATCTTAAAATAACACCAACTTTATTTTTTGAATTCCACGGAAGTGAAAAATCAAATATTGAGTCAGTTAATTCAGTGAGTGAGCTGTGCGATGATAATAATGGATTTGATTTTGATTTTTCATCTGACCTTAAAAAAAGAAATGAACTTTGGAAAGCAAGGCACGATGTTTACTGGTCTGTAAAATCCCTAAAGCCAAATGCAAGAGTATATGCAACAGACGCATGTGTACCGATTACAAATTTAGTTGAATGCATAAAATTTGCAGAAAATGAAATTTCAAAAGACGGATTAAGAGCACCAATTGTAGGCCATGTAGGTGACGGTAATTTTCATGTCACTATATTATACGATCCTGAAATTCCTGAGGATATGAAAAAGATTAGAGAGTTTAGTGATAAATTAGTTAAAAAATCACTAGAACTTGGAGGAACTGCAACAGGGGAACACGGAATTGGTCTAAATAAGAAAAAATATCTCGAAATTGAGCATAAAAATAGTCTTTTTTTAATGAAAAAGATCAAAAAATCAATAGATCCCGAGAATATTATGAACCCAGGCAAGATCTTTGATATATGATTATAGTTACTTAAAATATACTACTGTACAAAAAGAAATCAGCATCTAAAATTACAATAACGTTATCGATATTAAAATTAGATTGAAAAACTTTATAAAATCTTAATAAAACCCTTGACTTAAGGGGGCCAAATACGATAATGTTGAATAATCTTTACAAGGAGGTAAAGGATTTATGCGTATTACAAAATTTGTATTAGCATTGGTATTCGCAATCGGACTTGCAATTCCATCGTTCGCGGTTGAATTAAGTCTTGGCGGATTTCCAAGTTATATGCGTTTTCGTTGGAGAACATTAACAAATGCTACTGCTCACAGTGTAACTAATGGCGATACTTCTGTTTTAGGCTCGACATCTGATGGTGAACAAATTCACTTTGCAGATATGACTTTAAGACTTACTCCTCAATTAGTTTTAAGTGATGCTGTAACAATTAGAGCAACTGTTGATGTTTTAAGTAACGCAATTGCTGGTGGTGCAAACTCAGGGCTCTTTGGTGCAACTGAGAACAACTCCGGTGGTGTAGTTATGTCAGACATCAGTACTGCAGATAGATTTAATGGTACTTTACTTTTTGACACAGATGCTGTTGACGAAAACTCAGGAAGTTTTAAAGTTAAATTCCTTATGGCTGATATCAATCTGGGTGAATATGGATTCTTAAGAATCGGTAGACAGCCTTTTGATTTCGGTTTAGGTATTTACGCAAATGGTGGTCATAACCCATACGATGATCAAGGTTTTAATATTGATCGTGTACTTTGGTTAAAAGGCTATGATACTGCTTTAGGTGCAACAACACTTGTATTAGTTTCTGACTATATTTCAGGTGGTGGTGACGCTGGAGCTGACAAAGATGCGGATGAGGATATCTCTCTATTTGAAGGGCAAGGTCAAACAGTTGACTACTTAGCAGCTGCTGTGATTGTTGCAAATGGACCAAATGTTTTTGGTGGTTATTTGTTTCCAAAAATTAGACAGAAAAACTTAGGCGCTGCTGCGGAAAGTGGTTATGACATGAACTTTGTTCTTTATGAAGTTTACTATACTTACAATGGTTCAGATGTGTTCTTTGGAACTGACTGGGCCGGTGGTTATGGTACTTTAAAACCAGAATCAAGTTCAGGTAAAAAATCTAACGCTAATATCGATAAAAGCAACTTTTTCTGGGTAACTCAACTTCGTTTTAAAAACCTAGCAAATGCTATGTCAGATATTGGTTTTGAATATGGTGTATCTCCTGGTGATGAATTTACATCAGGTACTGATGACTACCAAGGTGGAGTTATCAGAGGTAACGCAGCTTATGAAGTAGACAATCTATTATTTAAGCATGTTATCCCTTCACTTTATGGTTCTGAAGGTTCAGTTATCAACTCTAAATATATAAAAGTTGATACAAATATGCCAATGGGACCAACTTCAAACTTAAATCTTAAAGTTGTAATGGCTTGGGCAGCTGAAACTGATGATCAGCAATTTAATCATATTGATAATGCCGCTGGTACTATCCAAGATATCTCAGGATATTGGGGTACAGTTTACGAAGCTATTTATAGCACAGATTTAACAGATGGTGTTGAACTATCTTTAATTGGTACTTATATTGATTCTGGTAAAGGTCTAAAAGACGCTATGTCTGATGCAGCTGACGGTACTGCTGTAAGATCTGACGCAGCTGGGTCAATTTATGGTTTCCAAACAAGATTATTAATCTTCATTGATGATTTCTTTAAAGCACCTGCTGCTAAATAAATAATTAATTAAATTAATTATGGGAGTTCTTGAAATAGGACTCCCTTTTTTTTTATAATCTGATAAATTAACTATATGAGATTTTTAATCATAATTATATTTCTTTTTACTAATTACTCTTATGCAATTTCTTTAGATTCGGCAATTAATTATGCTTTGATTAATAACAAGGATCTAAAAATCTCATCTATTGATATTCAGAGAAGTTTAGGTGTGGTCAAATCTGATTCATCAATATATGATATTAATTTTTCAGCAAATTTTGAGTACCAAGATTTAAAGTCCCCATCAACATCAGCTTTTGCAAACAATGATAAAATAAATGAAACAATAACTTCATATTCTTTTGGTTTTGATGGTTATTTAGAATCAGGTACTAAATATTTTTTAACACCGTTTAAATTAAAAAAAATTGAATCAGATCTTGGGACAAATTCAATGAGCCCAAAGTGGGAATCTAGTTTTGAATTAGGGCTATCACAAAATATTTTAAAAGATTTTGGTCCATCAGTTAATAATTCTTTTATTATAGTTTCAAAAAATAATTCTAAAATATCTAAAATTCAGTTTGAGAAGATGGTTTCAAAAACTATTTTAAACGTTAAAACCAATTTTTATAATGCACTATTAGCAAAAAAAAATATTGAATTAGCTAACTCTTCTCTTGCATTAGCCGAGGATTTGGTTAAGAAAAATGAATATCAAGTTGAAGCCGGAACGCTCCCTAAGCTATCACTTCTTCAGGCAAAAGCAGCTGTTGCTTTTAGGCAAGTAGAATTAATTAAGGCCGAAAATAATTATGATCTTTCCTTAGACAATTTTAAAATTTCTATTTCAATGCCATTAGATGAACAAGTGACTTTGGATGGGATTATTGAGAAAAATTCTGAGGCTATATCAGAATTAAGTGATGTATCTTCTATTGCCTTTAATAATAGACCTGAAATAAGACAAAGAGAACTAAAAATAAAAAGCTCTCAACAAATGGTGGAATATTACAGAAATCAACTATTACCAGATTTCAACTTAGAAGCCTCATTAGGTTATGCCGGACTTGGTGGTAGTAAAAGCAATAATTATTCTTCAGCAATTTTAGGCCCTCCATCTATTGATTCTAAATATGATAGTGGTTTAAATGATTCAATTGATAATTTGAGATCTGGAGAAAATCTAAGTTGGAAAGTTGGAGCGTCAATAAATATTCCATTAGGCAATGTTAAAGCTAAAGGAAATTTAAAATCTGCAAAGGCTAAAATGGAAATTGATTCTATTAAGCTTGAACAACTTCTTGATTTAGTAAGTCTTGAGGCAAGATCATCTTGGAGAGACGTTATTACTAACCTTAAAAATATTGATGCAGCTAAAATTGGTCTTGAGCTACAAAAAGAGATTCTCGAAAATGAGCAAGAAAGATTTAATATAGGTTTATCAAAAACAAATGATGTTCTAGAGGCGCAAACAGAGTTGATAGAGGCAGAACTTTCATATAATAAATCCTTAGCTGATTTTAATATATCTTTGAATGAGCATAAATATTCTTTAGGAATTCTTCTAAAAGATAAGAAAATAATTCTTGATAACTAAATATTTAGTGTTTGAAGTGTCTAACACCCACAAAAATCATCGAAATTCCATGTTCTTCACATGCTTCAATAACTTCTTCGTCTCTAATTGAACCACCTGGCTGGACAATTGCTTTAACTCCAGCTTTAGCAGCTTCATCTATACCATCTCGAAAAGGGAAGAATGCATCAGAGGCAAGGACAGATCCTTCTGTTCCATAATGTTCAGAAGCTTTTATAGTAGCTAATTGAACAGAATTAACCCTATTCATTTGTCCCGCACCTATACCTACGGTTTTATTATTTTTTGCAAAGACTATTGCATTTGATTTAACATTTTTACAAATTTTCCATGCTAATTTCAAAGTTTCTATTTCCTTGGGTGACGGCTGTTTTTTGGTTGCAACTTTATAATCTTCAAAATCCTCATCTGAAGTATCATCTGCATCTTGGTACAGAACTCCACCAACAACTTTCTTGATATCTTTGGAACTTTCAGTTGATTTAATTATTTCGGGAGATTTTAATACTCTCAAGTTTTGTTTTTTTGTAAGAATTTCCATCGCCTCTGAATCATAATCAGGTGCTATTAGAACTTCAATAAATGTTTTTGAAATTTCTTCAGCTACATTTTTTGATACTTTTGTATTAAAAGCAACAATACCACCAAATGCACTTACAGGATCGCAGTCTCTTGCGTCTATATATGCTTGTAGTTGGTTTTCATGTATAGCTGCTCCACAAGGATTATTGTGTTTTACAATCACGCAGGCAGTTTCGTTAAATTCTTTAACAGTTTCAAAGCAAGAATCAGCATCATATATATTATTTAAGGATAACTCTTTACCTTGTAATTGTTTAGAGTTTGCAACACAGGCTTCTTCAATATTTTTTTGAACAAAAAATGAAGCATCTTGATGAGGATTCTCTCCATACCTTAGATCATATGCTTTTTCAAAATGAAGGGTTAATGTATCTGGCATTTTATTCTTGCTATTGTCGGTATTTAAAATTCCAAGATGATTTGATATTGAAGCATCATAATTTGCAACATATGAAAAAGCTTTTTTTGCTAGTGTATAATTTAGATCCTTATCAACAATTATTTCTTTATCCTTTTCATTTGAGGTTAATAAATCGTAATCTTTGGAGTCGACTATTACAGACACATCTTGAAAGTTTTTTGCTGCTGCTCTTACAATTGTAGGGCCACCAATATCGATATTTTCAATTGTCTCTTGAAATGATACACCTTCTTTTTTAATAGTTTCTTCAAAGGGATAAAAATTTACCACAACTAAATCAATTAATTGAATATCATTATTTTTTGTATCTTTGATATGAGACGGATTTTCTCTTATCGCCAATATTCCCCCATGAATTTTAGGATGAAGAGTTTTTACTCTTCCATCTAGCATCTCAGGAAACCCTGTAATTTCTGATACGTCTTTTACGTTCAATCCGGAGTCGCGTAAATACTTTGCTGTTCCACCGCTTGATATAATCTCTATACCACATTCACTAAGTTTTTTTGCAAAAGTATCAAGCCCTGATTTATCCCAAACACTAATTAATGCTCTGTGAATTTTCTTCATAAAAGTATATATATTCTATTCTAATAATTGTATTTTTGGAAGATGCTATTAATTTTCTTGCCTTAAGTCGCGTATTATATTAAAACTTTAAATATATGAAATATAAATACAAGAATTTATTAACTGAAAAACTCTATAATGATGGCGATTTTAATTTTAAAAGTGATATTGTTGAAACTTTTATAAAAAACCATAATGAAATATATGAATCTTTAATAAAGAATTCAAAAAAAATAAATAAAGCATCAAATATTCTTCAAGATATATATTTAAATGGTGGACGTATTTTTTTTATTGGTGCTGGAACAAGTGGGAGGCTAGGAGTAATAGAAGCTGCTGAAATGCCACCAACTTTTGGGGTTAGATCTGGAAAATTTATAGGTCTAATTGCAGGAGGCAAAAAAGCTCTTACGGTTGCAGCTGAAGGAGCAGAGGATCAAGGTGAACTTGCGATAAATGAACTCGAAAAATATAATTTCAATAAAAAAGATCTTTTGGTCGGTATATCTGCAAGTGGAACCTCTGAATATGTTTTATCAGCTTTAAGAAAAGCCAAAAAAATGAAAATAAAAAATATCTTATTAACTTGCAATAAGCCAAAGGTTAAGATATCAGATCTTGATATTGTTTTGAGAGTTGGTCCTGAAATACTGGCAGGATCTACTAGACTAAAATCTGGCACGATTACCAAGATAGCTTTAAATATAATTACTACAAGTGCTATGATGATGGCAAATCATAGTTACAAAGGATTAATGATTGATATAAAACCCACTACCAAAAAACTAAGGGCAAGATGCATAAATAATTTATCAATAATTTTAAAAATTGATGACTCATTGGCAGTAAAGTTATTAGAAAAATCAAAATGGAATATTAGAGTGGCTGTTATAATGTATAAATTAAATGTAAATTATCCTAAAGCAAAAAAATTATCACGAGAACTAATATTTAAGGATTTACTAGGATAAGCAAATGCAGATAGTAGGAGTTAATTCAGGAACGTCTGTTGATTCTTTGGATGTTGCAATCTTTAATGTATCTAAAAATAAAATTTCATTTTTAAATGGCCAAAGTTTTAAATATCCTACAATTTTATCGGATGAAATTAGAAGTTTAGGTCCCAATTCTTCAATTTTTCAAGTTGATAATATTTCTATAAAGTTAGGTGAATTTGTTGGAAGAAAAATTAATAATTTATTAAAATCTAGTAAATATAAACCAGAAATAATAGGAATGCATGGTCAGACAATTCATCATGCTAACGATATAAAAAATACTACTACAATTCAAATTACTGAGGCTGACTCTGTAGCACTATTAACCAATATCGATGTTATACATGATTTTCGAAAAAAGGATGTTGTTTCAGGAGGAACTGCCGCTCCTTTTGTTCCCATCCTTGATCATATTCTTTTTCAATCCATAAAAAGACCTTTTATTGCTCAAAACTTAGGGGGTATTGCTAATACAACACTGGTTCATAAAAACTTTGATAAGACCATTGGTTATGACTCAGGACCAGCAAATTCATTAATTGATAAAGTAATTTATAAGTACTCAAAAGGAGAGTATTTGTATGATAAAAATGGAGAATTTGCTAAAAAAGGAAAAATATTCAAACCCTTGCTAAGTAAGATTTTGGTAAATAATTATTTTAGAAGAAAACCACCAAAATCAACAGGTAACATCGAGTTTGGAATTCAATATGTAAATGATCTTTTATCATATTGTGCTACAAAGAATCTGGAAATCTATGATATTTTAGCAACTTTAACTGAAGTAACAGTAGAAACTATAGCTAAATCTTATGAGCAATTTATATTTAAAAATCATAAAATTAGGCAAGTAGTTTTATCAGGCGGCGGAACAAAAAATAAATTCTTGTTAAGTCGATTAAAAAGAAGACTTCCCATGATAGATTTTTTAATTTCTGACGATTCGGGTATGCCATCAAGGTTTAAGGAATGTGCTCTTTTTGCTTATCTTGCTTTTTTAAGACTAAATAAAATTGAAGTTAACTTGAAAAATATTACAGGATCAAAATATAAAGTAATATTAGGTAAAATTTCATCTAAATGAAAATCTTATCAAATTTAATTATCCCCAGAGTAAATTTAAATTCTTCAGAATCTATAAATAATGCACTGGTATTAGCAAAAGATTATGACATAGATTCATTTATTTTATTTTCTAGCGATGAGGTCAAATTTGAAAAAGTTTCTCCATTTTCCATTGAAAACTTAAAACTTTTTCAAAAAGAGCTTAATAAAATTTTAAAAAATTTTTTTTTATATATTGATGCTGAAAAAGGACTTGGACATAGATGTAAAGATGGATTTTTATATAAAGATGATTTGATATCTAATAACCCCGATTATATTAAAAAAATTTTTAATAAAATTAATTCGGAGCTTAAAAAATATAATATTTTTTGTAATTTAGCTCCAGTTGTGGACTTTAATATTAATAACCAGGATATTTTAAAGGGCCGAGTTCTTGGTAATGATATTGATTCCATAATTAGCAATTGTTCATTATTTTTAGATTCATGTTTGAAAAATAAAATTGTTCCTTGTCTTAAGCATTTTCCAGGTCATGGTGCACTAAATGGTGATACCCATGTTCAGCTTTCAAAGTCTCAGGATGATATAGATTTACTTATGAGTCTGCATATTAAGCAATTTAAAATTTTTTTTAAAAAGTCTCCATTAATTATGGTTAACCATGGATGGTATACGAATTTTGATTCATTAGAATTGCCAGCTAGTCTTTCAAAAAATATTATTACTAAACTACTTAAAATCAAATTGAACTACAAAGGGCTTGTTGTTGCAGATTCAATTAGAATGAATGCCCTATCAGAAAATTATGAAGAGAAATTAATTGTCCAGTCTTTTTTTGAAGCAGGAGGAGACTTATTATTAGATCCTTATAACCCAATCGAATGTCTTTTAGTTTTGAGTTCAATATATGAGAATGACAAAACAACCTTTGATGATAAAATTAAAAAAATTTTAAAATTTAAAGATATATATAGATATGAATAATATTTCCAATATAGATATCATTTTACTTTTAAGTTATTTATCACTCACTCTGGTGGTAAGCCTTTATATCTCACGCCAGTCCATTAGTACAATAGAATCATATTTTATATCAAAGAGAAACAGTTCATGGTGGCTATTAGGAACATCTATGGTAGCGACTACCCTCTCAATCGATACTCCAATTGTTGTGATTGGATGGATTTATTCTCCTGGGCTTTGGAAGAATTGGTTTTGGTGGTCATTCCTTTTTACACACAGCTTAGTTATTTTTTATTTTTCACGATATTGGAGAAGAATCGGTGTTTTAACTGACAACGAGTTAATACAATATAGATATTCAGGATTAGAGGCAAAGTTTTTACGATATTTTAAAGCCTTTTATTTTTCAATTTTTTTTAATTTAATTATATCTGCTTGGATAATTAGTGCTTTTTTAAAAATTTTTGGAATTATTCTTGGAGATTACTCAATAGCATTACTTTTACTTTCAACTCTAATAGCAATTTTTTACACTACGTTGTCAGGAATAAAAGGTGTCATGATAAATGATTTTATTCAGTATTTTATAGCTTTTGCGGGATCAATTGTTTTAGCAATATTTATAATCAATTCCGATGCAATAGGGGGTTTTGAAAACTACTTTAATATGGCTAGAGATTTACCTGATGAAAAAACATCTTTTGTTCCACAAGTATTTAACTTAGAGGATTTTTTGACATTTTTAGCTTATGTGTCCATTGTATGGTGGACATCTCATAATGCTGATGGCGGAGGATATATTATACAAAGACTATGTACTGCTAAATCAGAGAAGGATGGCGTTTTGGGGACTATCTGGTTTGTTCTAAATCACTATGTTCTTAGACTTGTTCCATGGTTATTTATTGGATTTTCATCTTTAATAATTTTTAGCACATCGAAAGATGTTGATCCAGAGTCTATTTTTCCAATAATGATTAATAATTATTTAGGATCCGGATTTATGGGACTTATCTTAATCTCTTTAGTTGCAGCGTATATGTCAACTATAAGCACTCAAGTCAATTGGGGTTCTTCTTATTTTGTTAATGATATATATAAACTAATAAAATCTGATACAAGCGAAAAACATCTTGTTTTTGTAGGACGTATTTTTTCAATAATTTTTTTGATATCCGCGGTAGCCTTAGGTTTAGCAATTGATAATATTGGTAAAGTTTGGATTTTTTTATGGAGTGTTAGTTCAGGTTTAGGTTTCTTTCTAATTGCAAGATGGTTTTATTGGAGAATTAATGCTTGGTCAGAAATTAGTGCAATTTTATCGTCTATAATTTTGTCATCTATATTTTTTATTTTAGATTTTTTTGATATTTATGAATTATCTTTTTTGAACAAATTAATAATTATTCCCATATCTATTTTTATTGGTTTTCTCTTTACCTTTATCACCAAGCCTACACAAATTGATATACTGAACGATTTTTATAATAAAGTTTTACCTGATGGATATTGGGGAATTTTCAAAAAAGATATCAGAAAAAATAAAAATTCCAACTTGATAGATTCCTTAATTTTTTCTAGCAGTTTAATATCTTTGTTATTTTCAATTGTTTCACTTTCTCTTGGGAACTTTAAATCATTTATAATATTTTTTTGTATAGGTATAACAATACTTATATATATTATAAGAAAAATTATACTGTAAAAGAAGATCCACAACCACACTGAGCAGTTGCATTTGGATTATCAATCCCAAAGCCGGTACCATTTAAACCGTCAGAAAAATTCAATGTACCACCGTCAACATGTCCATAGCTAAATTTGTCGATAACAACTTTAATATTACTCTCTTCAAATACTTGATCTGAACTATCAATTTCATTATCAAAACCCATTTCATATGAAAACCCTGAACACCCGCCAGGCACAACACGAATTCTTAAAAACATAGTTTTATCTTCTTCTTCGCCCAATAGTCTTGAAATTTCATTTACGGCTTTATCGCTAATATTAAACACATTAATAGTTTAATGAATTTTTTTTTCATATCAATATCAGATGAATTTAAAGAGTATGATATATTAGGTATATGAAGGCAATGAAATTAATATACGATTCGACCTCAAAATCACCAGATTTGCTTTATTTAAGTGGTTTTCATGCACCTGATCCAATTATTTACTTTGAGATTTCTCGAAAGAAACATCTCGTTTTGAATGACCTTGAATATGAAAGGGGTCTTTACGAATCCAAGGTAGATAAAATAATGCGGCTAAATGATTTTATAGATTCAAAAAAAAATAATTCTTTAGAAGATATTTTATCAAGAATAATAAAAGAAATGAAAATAGAAAAAATTATCGTACCTTATTCATTCCCATCTTATTTATTTCAAAAGTTACCTAAAAAAATAAATAAAGAAATTTTAGACACTAATATCTTTTGTAAAGAAAGACTTATTAAATCAAAAGAAGAAATTAAAAAAATAAAATTAATAATGTCGAAAACTGAGAAAGTGATGGGTGAGATAATTAAAATTATAAAATATTCGAAAATTAGAAATAATTATTTGATTCATAATTCTAAAATACTTACATCAGAATATTTAATAAAGTTTTGTCAGAGTGAACTTTTTAAATATTCTTTAACATGCCCAGAATGTATAATTGCTGGAGATAGCAAATCTACTCAACCTCATAATCATGGTTCAGGTCCTTTAAAACAATCAACATCTATTGTAATTGATATTTTTCCAAAGAGCCTTATAAATGGATATTATGGGGATATAACCAGAACAGTTTGCAAAGGTAAGCCAGATAAAATTTTGAAAAATATGTTCAAAGTTGTTTTGAGAGGACAAAAATTAGGCTTAAATATGTTAAAAGCAGGAGTGGATGGCATGAAAGTCCATAACAAGATTTTAAATGAATTTAATAAATCAAATTTTATTACTTCTACTGACAGTGATAAGCCGCAAGGTTTTATTCATTCCACTGGTCATGGTTTAGGATTAGAAATACATGAACCTCCAAGAATTTCAAAAGCCAAAGAAATATTGAAGGAAGGGAATGTTGTTACTGTTGAACCAGGCTTATACTACTCTAGTATAGGCGGAGTTAGAATTGAGGATACTGTAGTAATTGAAAAATCAGGAATTAAAAATCTAACCAAATTTCCAAAGTTCTTTGAAGTTTAAAATGAATAATTTAGACAAACTCTTAGTTATTACAAAAAAATTAAGATCTGAAGATGGATGTCCGTGGGATAGAAAGCTTACTTTAAAAGATTTAAAACCTTATATCCTTGAAGAAGCATATGAAATAATAGATGCTCTTGAAAAAAATAATAAAAATAATATTAAAGAGGAGGCAGGAGATTTATTATTACAAATAATTTTTATATCTAATATATGCGAAGAAAATAAAGATTTTAATTTTTCAGATGTCATTGTTGAGCTTACTAATAAACTAATCAGAAGGCATCCTCATGTTTTTGGAGATAAAATCGCAAATACTGCTGGTGATGCAAAAGAAATTTGGGATTATCAAAAAAAATCTGAAAAAACTAAAGATAAACTTAACTCTGATACGCCCAATATAAGAGCAATTAAAATTTCTAAAGAGCATGCAAAGAGGGGACTAGAGTTCTCATCATCTAATGAAATTTTAAATAAATTAAAAGAGGAAATTACTGAGTTTCAAGTTGCTAAAAATAATAAAAATATTGACAGCATGGAAGATGAGGTAGGTGATATCATCTTTACATGCCTTAATTTGTGTAGATTTAATAAAATAAATCCTGACATTGCTTTAGCTAGAAGCGTAAAAAAATTCCAACAAAGATCAGAGAAGTTTTTTGAAATAGTTGATAAAGGGGATACTGATTTAAATAATGCATGGAATAAGGCTAAATCAATTACTAAAAAGTCTGTTAAGTAATTTATAGCCATCATTAATTATATTTTCTGTTTGTCCTACAATACTTTCTGTAAAATTTTTAAAATTGTGATTACTCAAATTACTGTTTTTTTCATAGATTATATAAGGGACATATTCATAGCTATGAGTTCTTAGCTCAATCGGGGTAGGGTGATCTGAAACAATACATAATCTATAATCTTTAAAATTTGAATCAAGTTCATCAATAAGAGGTTTCAATACTTTTGAATCTAAATCCTCTATTGCTTGTATTTTTTTTTGATAATCTCCTTCATGTCCTGTTTCATCTGGGGCTTCTATATGTAACATTAAAAAATCATTATTTATCAAAGATTGTATTCCCGCCTTAACTTTTCCAGCATAATTAGTATCTAAATATCCTGTTGCGCCTGGGACATTTATAACATCTAGGCCTGCGCACTTTCCTATTCCTTTTACTAAATCAACTGCAGAAATAACTGAACCATTAATACCATTAATCTCTTCAAAATTTGGCAATATAGTTTTTTTTCCTTCACCCCAAAGCCAAATATCACTAACTTTCTCATTTTTGAATTGGCTAAATTCGTCTTTAAAATCTTTAATTTTTTTATTTGCTACTTTCATTATTGATATTATTTCACTACTATCAGAACCGTTTGGTAAAAATTTATCTATATCTTTTTCTAATATATCATGTGGTGGTGTCGTTTCAATTTGGTCAATTGGATTTCTTGATACTAGAATATGCCTATAGCTAACCCCTGGATATAAAACATTGTTTTTATTATCAATAAATTTTTTTAAATAATTGATAATTATATGAGCTTTTTCTGTCTTAATATGCCCTGCAGAGTAGTCTTCCATAATACTTGATTCATTAATGTTAACTATATTTACAAGATTACATCTGAAAGTTATATCATTTTTACCAAGATTTATTCCAATACTTTCTGCCTCAAGAGGAGACCTTCCTGTAAAAAATTTTACTGGGTCATATCCTAATACACTTAAATTCCCTACATCACTACCAGATTTAAAACCTTTGGGAATATGATTTACAGAGCCAACTTCAGATTTTTCTAAAATTCTATTAATAGTTGGTGTTCTAGCTACTTCCAATGGAGTTTTATTATCTAGTTGTTTTAAAGGTCGGTCAGGCATTCCATCTGCCTGCAGAATAATAAATTTCATTAAATCTTCTCTAATTTTTCTCTTAAGCTAAATAATTGACTTTCGGCTCGGAACGAACTTCTAACCATCGGTCCACAATCAGCTATAACGATATTACTATTTTCTTCTGCATATTCTTTGAATTCCTGGAATTCTTGAAGTGAATAATATTTCTTTACTTTTATATGTTCAGGTGTAGGTTGCAGATACTGACCTATATTGATAATTTTGCACCCTGAAAATGAAAGATCCTTGATACATTCTTTGACTTCATCGCAACTTTCTCCCAAGCCAATCATAATTCCAGACTTGGTAACTATTTTTGAATTTTCAGAAAAATACTTTAAAAGATTTAATGAACGCTGATAATCTGCCTGGGGTCTTACAGCTCTATTTTTATCAAGACTTGTACTTTGTTTGTGCTTGTAAAGCCTATTAACAGTTTCTATATTATGATTCAGAACATCAGGATCTGATTGAATAATTAAATCATATGCTTCTTTTTTACCTAGAAAATCTGGGATTAAAGCTTCAATATCTAAATCTAAATTTAATTTTCTAATTTCTTTAATAGATTGAGAAAATATACGGGCACTTTCAATATTTTTATCATCTCTATTGACCGAGGTGATGACAATATGTTCTATATTGTTATTATTTAATTTAAGGTTTTCTATCCCTCTTGCCAATCTTTTTGGCTCTAGATGGTCTATAGATCCCCCAAATCCAGTTTTGACCGCACAGAATCCACAGCTCCTGGTACAAGTATCACCAAGAATCATAAAAGTTAAGGTTCCTTTGCTCCAGCATTCACCTAAATTTGGACATTTTGCTTCCTCACATACTGTGTGAAGATTATTTTTTTTAGTTAATTTTTTTAAATTTATATAATCTTTCCCAGAAGGGATTTTTGATTTTATCCATTTTGGCTTATTGATCAATTTTTTCAACCTTTTCACTCTTGGAACTTTCAAGCGAAACTATTTTTTTCTGTAACTCACCAATTTTAATACTTTTTTTAATAGTTCCTAAACCAATAGATATAATACATACTAGGAAACCTAGTATAAAAGAAGAAGCAATAAGTATTGAATTGGGGACTGATTTTTCTCCAAGCTTATAAAAGAAAAAATCTAAATAAATTGTATATTCTTCTAAAAATATTAGCTGATTTTGAAATACAAAAACTAAACTCACAATAAAAAGTAATGATATAAAAACTGCCCTGACCATTATTAGAGGAGTTTAACACATTTATATATTAGGGGGTATATAAGTAGAGCATTTTTTTAAATAATATTGATTCTAAACTATTAATTTTAAGTGTTTCAGGGATAATTTTATCTATAAGATTTCCCTCTTTCTTAGGAAAAATATCCAATTCCATGTCGCCTTCGCCAACTTTATTTAAAACGAATTTCTTTGCCTTCGATAAACCACCAATGTAATCAACCAATTTTAGTTCTTTAGCTTTTTCTCCAGAGAAAATTTGCCCTTGAGAAACGAGCTCTGTTTCCTGATTACTTAGCTTTCTTTCCATTTGAACTATATTCTTAAATTGCTGATGAATATCTTTCAAGAGTTTATTGAGCAAGCTTTTTTCATTTTCACTGAGTGCCCTCGTAGGAGTACCAGAATCCTTATAATCACCACTTTTTAGAATTTCAACGTTAAACTTGAGAAATTCTAATAATTTTGAGGCATCATAATACTGACTTATAACACCAATACTTCCTGTTATGGATCCAGAATTAGCAAAAATAGTCTCAGCCCCACATGCTATTAAATATCCACCAGATGCCCCTACATCAATAATACTTGCAACCACAGGAATTTTTTTCTGAATTTCTTTTAGCGACTCATAAATTTCTTGTGATGATCCTACTGTGCCTCCAGGAGAATCAATTCTAACGATTAAACCTTTAATCTTAGTATCTTTTGAAATGTTATTAATAGATTTAAGATAATTTTTTGGATTATCAATAACACCATTTATCTCAAGAACTGCAATTCTATTAGAATCTAAGAAGTTACTAGATGAACTTAATATAAATAATAATAATATTATCCCAACTATAATATATTTTAATTTCATAATATCTTAATTTTGTCTTTAAAAACATCTCCTAATTTTGAATTATATTCACCTTGAGACTTCTTAAAATCTTTAATTTGATTTTTTTCTATGCGTTTTTCAAATTTTATATTATTCAAAAATATTAGCTTTTTTTTATCATCAAATTTATCTATAATTCCAGATATTTTATTAGTTTTTTTTAAATTTTCCAGCGCATTTTCACTTACTAGTTTAAATGGAAAAAAAGCCTTACAACCTTGATAAGTATCTATGATAATATTCTCTTTATCTATTTCTAAAATATCAACATCTTCTAATATTGTATTTATTTTAAATTTATTTTTAAAAGTTAACCAAGGGTTGTTTGTGAGATTTTTTATACTGACCCTCAAGGTATCTTTCTTATTAGATAATCTGATTAATCTGCATTCATAGAGCTTATTTAAATTCAAATTATTTTCATCATTACTCCATGAAATATCATCTTTATTTATAATTACGTTTAATCCTTGAATACTTTTTCCAATATAATCTTTTCCAATATCTTTTGTGAATTTTGCAGAAATTTTTTCGCTTTTATTGGCATTATAAAAAAGTTCTTCATCACTAGGTATACAATTTTTTATAGATCCTAGGATCTTCTTTTCTGACTCATTTACATTTGTAATATTAAAATTTACAAAATCATTTACTTTAAAATCTTTAACTTTATATTTTTTCCATGAACACTCTTTGCTAGGAATATAAATATCAAAGATTTTATTATATTCTACAAATATTCCAAAGTCTTTAATGGCTATAATTTTTCCATTTAATTCTATTAGATTATTTTTGGCATTTATTAGTTCGGGCCATGGATTTTTTAAAGAATTAATTTGAAGTTTATTTGTTTTGTTTCCATTGCTAGATTTAATTAAATCAAATAAGTGGATAGAATTCTTTTTAAAAATATTATTTAAGTTTTTTTTATTAGAATATGTAATATTTTCTCTATCAATATCTATCTCAAGATTCATAAAATTAACTACTATTTTATTATTTTTAATTTCTGTTATTTTCGCGGATATCTCTTTAATATTATTATTTTCGATATATTCTAAAAATTTTAGTTTATAGGTATTTTTTAATTTATTAATAGAAAGAATATATTCATTTTCCAGACTTATTATCTGACTTTTTATTGTTTGATTTTTTTTGTAAAAATTATTAAACAATTCATCACTCATTTCACTTATTGGGATCTTACCTTGTATGAAATTTTTCTCTCCCAAATTAACTAGGATATGATCATCTTTCTTTGCAATAAATTTTGCATTTATAAAATCATTGTTTTTAAATTTTGCTTCCAAAGATTTAATTTCTAAACTTCTTTTGATATTTAATGTTGAAAGTATGGGAAAAGAAAAAGATTCATCTTTAAATTCTGCTCTAAACTTAATATTTATATTTAAATTCTTTATTTCTTCATTAGTAAATTCGGTTATTTTTATTCTTCCCTCTGATTTGTATCCAAATTCTACATAAACAAATTCTTTATCTATCCTAGAAAAAGTACAATCAATCTCATCTCCAATCTTTGGAATACTAATTTTTATATCTTTAATATCAGGCTGGTTCATTAATTTACCATCATAAGTTTATCTATAGCTTCTTTTATTATCCATGGAGGCGTAGAGGCTCCTGCACTAATACCTATTATTTTATTTTTAAAATCAATTTCAAGCTGTTTGAGTTGATCATATGTTTCGACTTGATATGTTAGAGGATTGACCTCTTTACATATCTTAGCAATTTCTTTAGTATTAGAGCTATTTCTTCCGCCAATAACAATCATTACATCAACATCTTTAGCTATTTCTTTTGCCTCGACTTGTTTATTGTGGATATCGTCACACAATGTATCAATAACTTTAAGATCTAATTTATTAATTGTTTTTAACTTATTTACAACGCTCCAGAAGTTTTCTACCGGAATAGTTGTTTGAGCTACAACTCCTATCTTATTAAATCTCTTTATCAGATCATCAATTTCATTAACTGATTTTATGATTGATATATTATTTTTCCCATAGCTCTTAGCTCCAATAATTTCTGGGTGATTTTTGTCGCCAACTATAATCACATGATATCCATCTTCAGTTAAAGCTTTAATTGCAAATTGTAACCTCTTTACGATTGGACAAGTCATATCAATCAATTCAGAATCAGTTTCGCCTAAACTAGATTCCTCTTCAACTGTAATTCCATGAGCTCTAATAATTATTTTTCCATTTTTATTTTCAATTTTATTTATTACTTCAAGCCCATTTTTTTCAAGTTTTTCTATACTTTGGGGGTTGTGAATAAGTGGTCCATAGGAATATACTTTTTTATTTTTAAGTAATTCCTTCTCGGCAGTCGAAACGGCATTTTCAACACCGAAACAAACACCCGCACTATCCGCCAAAATGATTTTTACAGCCACTATCCTATCCTCTCAATGACATTATTAACTACATCATTAACTGATAAATCAGTAGTATTTATAATTATAGCATCATCCGCTGGGTGCAATGGACAGATTTTCCTTGTTTTATCAAGGGTATCTCTTTGGTTTATTTCATCAAGAATTTTTTCAGTTTTAAACTTCATGCCCAGAGTTTCGGTTAATTGTAATGTTCTTCTATTAGCTCTTACCATTGGATCTGCATCTAGATAAAATTTATAATCAGCTTCAGGAAAAACATAAGTACCCATATCCCTGCCTTCTGTAACATAGTTTTTGTTTTTAACTAATCTTTTCTGCATCTCTCTCAAGACATTTCTAACAAGTTCAATTCCTGCATATTTTGAAGCAAGTATGGAAATTTCATTGGTCCTTATATCTTCTGTAACATCATCTGTATTTAAAAAAACTCTATCTTCACCCTCTTCATTAGTTACAAATTGTATATGTATATCAATTAAAAGTTTTTTTAATTTTAAATCATCATTTTCTTTTATATTATTAAGATCTGCGTAAAGCGCCAAAGCTCTGTACATAGCCCCAGAGTCTAAATAATTAAAATTAAGCTTTGATGATACGGCTCGTGCAACAGTTCCTTTACCGACACCAGAAGGACCATCAATAGTTATCAACATAATTATGAATTCCTTCCATATTTTTCAAATATTTCATAAAATTGAGGGAAAGAAATTTTGACACAACCAGAGTTTAAAATTCTGACATCTTTTATACATTTGGTTGATGCTATGGCTAACATCATGGCAATCCTGTGATCATCGTGACTATCGACTTCACCATGAGTTAAAGCTTCTTTACCAATAATTTTAATATTATCATTATTTTCAGAAATATTTGCGCCCAACTTGCTGAGTTCGCTAATAATTGTATTAATTCTATCAGACTCTTTGAATCTCAGCTCAGTAGCACCATAAATATTTGATTCTCCCTCAGCTAAACTCATTGCTAAAGATAAAATTGGGATTTCATCAATTATTAGAGGTATTTCTGATTCACTAATTTCGATACCTTTTAAATCACTAGATTTTACATTTATGTCTGCAACTAGTTCTCCAGAAACATTTCTTTCATTATTCATTAAAATGTTGGCGCCCATATCCTTCAATATATCAATAAACTTAATTCGGGTTGGGTTAATACAAATATTTTTTAAAAGAATATCTGAATTATTATTTATTAGAGCACCAACAATAAAAAAAGCCGCGCTAGAGGGATCATTGGGAACTTCAATCTGATCATTAATTATTTTTGGATCTGGAATGATGGTTAGGCAATCTTGTTCAATAATTATGTTTTCTGTAAAATAATTCAGCATTATTTCAGTGTGATCTCTAGTAACTTTTTCTATATTTATTTTAAGCTCCGCGTTTCCTGATAAAGCTGCAAGGATTACAGCTGATTTAACTTGCGCAGACGGTGTAGAAAGGTTAATAGTTCCTCCATTAATTGCCGATGGAAAAATATCAACAGGCATTCTGCCACTATTTGTTTCGATTTTTGCACCAATTTCTTGTAAAGGCTCTCTTACTCTATCCATAGGTCTTTTTTTTAAAGACTCGTCACCATCAAGGCGAGTTGAAAATTTTTGACCAGATAAAAGACCAGTCAAAAGTCTAGCGGTTGTTCCAGAATTTCTACAATCAATTGTTTCGGGTGATTGTATGTACTCCCTTATACCAGTTCCACGAGTAAATATTTTTCCATTATTTTCAGCAAACATTACTCCAATTGATCCTACGGAATACATAGTAGTTTTTACATCATCAGAAAGTAATAAATTATTAATTTTTGTCATTTCTTTGTTGAACGTAGATAAAATAACAGCCCTATGTGATATGGATTTATCGGGGGGAATTGGAATTTCACCATTAAAGTTAAAATTTGAATGACTAATTAAATATTCAGACATTTGAACCCTCAATTAGATATAATAACCTTAATAGTTAAAATGAGTAGGCCTTCGAAAAAAATAGAAAAAATTTTAATCATTGGAATTGGTGGCGGAGCAGATATTGTTGGAACAATTCCACTTAAAATTCATATGGAAAAAAAAGGAATCCAATGTTTTCTTGCAGGTTTGCCATGGGAAAGATATACAATTGATCCTTATCCTGGCCCTAGAACTTTTGAATCTATATGTAATATGAATATTGTAAATGAAAGTGTTGGCTTGGTATCAGAAAAAACTAAAACTTTAGATGGTTTATATTTTAGTGAGTCTAAATTTTCCAGATTTGTTAAGAATAAAGTTTTTTTAATTAATATATTTAACCCAATAACTGATATTGCGGATGACCTATTATCTTTTTGTAATAAAGAGAAAATAGATTGTGTATATGGTATGGATGTTGGAGGCGATGTTCTTGCAAGTGGAGACGAAAAAGGCTTGGCAAGTCCTTTGGCAGATTCGATAATGCTAAACGTATTATATAAAATTTCTAATAAAATTAGGACTTTCATAGGAGTCCTAGGATTCGGAAGTGATGGTGAATTAAACCAAAAAGAAATATTAAAAAGTTTAGAATTAATATCTAAAAAAAAAGGACTAATATCATCCTTAGGAATTGATTCAGAATCATATGAATTAATGAAAAAAATGATTCTAAGTATTGAAACTGATGCAAGTAGAGTTCCACTATTAGCATATGAGGGTAAATATGGACTGACTCCAATAAGGAGGGGTCGGATTAATGTAGATGTCCATCCAATGTGTCAAATAACTTTTATTGTTGATACAAAAATTCTATTTAAATTTGTATCTAAAGTTTCAAGAAGAATTTCTAAAGCAAAAAATATATTTGATGCAAATGAATTACTAATAAAGAATAATTATCCATCCGAATTCAACTATGAAATAAAAAAACATAAAGAAGCTATTTCATTAAAAAATACAAAATAAAAGGAATTGTTATTAAAGACATTATTGTAGATACAAATACAATTGATGCTACTCTATCAGGATTTTTATCATATTTATCAGCTAGTATATAATTAAAAACTGCCGAGGGCATTGAATATTGGATTATAAAAACTTTAATTAAAAGATTATCAATATCGAACATATTACAAATTGCTAAGCTGATTAAAAAACCATAACTTAGTCTAATTGAACTAAGCAGTAAATCACTTTTTAAATTTACTATCTTTGTCTCTGATAATTTATGACCAAGGCTAAACATCATTAATGGTATACAAGTTGTTCCAATAAGGTCCAATGAAATATTGATTGGTTTATAGATTTCAACTTCATAATTATTTAAAACTAGCGCTAAAGCTACAGTATAAATTAAGGGGATTTTAAATACTTCTTTTACATTAGATATTCCATTGATAAAAATAATTCCAAATGAGCAATGCAAAAAGAAAACAATAGTTGTAAATAAAATTGCATAGTCAAATGCGGCATCCCCAAAAGCAAATAATACTACAGGTAGACCCAAGTTGGCTGTGTTAGGAAAAATTATAGGATTTAAAAAAATTTTTGGATCTTTATTTATTACTTTAAGAAATAAATAAATTATTGGTACTCCAATTAGAACTAATAATGTGCCAATAGAAATTATATTTAATATTTCAATAAATTGAACTCTATCCTCAGTAAGAGATGTAAAAATTAAGCAGGGAGTTGAGAGGTATAAAAGAATTGTATTAACTGGCTTCATATTCACTTTTGTAAATAGACCAAAAACGTAGCCTACTGATACAACAGCAATAACAGGAAACATAACCTCAAAAACTCTAATCCATAATTCCATAATGATATTTTAAACACATTTATTATTGATATAGAAATGCATTTTGTTATAATCAAATTATGTGGCTTTTAAGAACTAATTCATCTTGGGCTCCAATTTTACCTAGAATTATTTTAGCACTCACATTTATTAATGCAGGATGGCCAAAATTAACTGACTTTCAGTCAAAAGCTTTATCATGGCAATTAAACTTTGGATTTGAATATTGGCAGACTGGCGTTGCAGTTTTTGTTGAATTCTTTGGTGGACTTGCAATTCTTTTTGGATTATTAACTCGTCCTGCTGCTTTTGGTGTGATTGTAGTTATGCTGGTTGGGATATGGGTGGCTCATCTGGATAGTGGATATTATCCAACATATGATACTTATGGATATCAGTTATGCTTAATAGGACTTTCTTACGTGCTTTGCATAACTGGCGGCGGTAACCTCTCTTTAGATAAAAAATTTTTCTAATCTTTATTTAATCTTCTTCTTTATAAGTTCTACTGCAGGCTGATCAAATGGGTTTACACCTAATTTCAAGCCAATAACAGAAACTACAATCTGATAAATTATAAAAATAATTCCTAGAGATGATTCATTTAAATCCTCTAGTTCTATTTCAATATATGGAACATTTACTTCATCAAGCGCTTGAGCGGTTGCTCTTTGTTCGATATTTGAATACTTACTCAAGCCCTCATTTTTATTAACTCTAAAAAATGTCATAGTTTTATCTGGTGGACCATCTAACACTAGTTGAAGTTGTGAATGCTGATCTTTGGGACCTAAATAATTGATTGGTGTTAGTGCAACTGGGTACCCACCAAGATTTTTTTTACCCAAGCTTTCACCAAAAAGTTGCATTATCCATTCCGAAAAAGAGGACAATCTACTTGTATAAGGCATGAAGCATGAAATATTTTTTCCATTTTGGTAATTATTCATATAAAAATTTATCAAAGAGGAACAAATTTTAAAAGAATTTTTTTTATCAAAATTATAAAAATCTAGTGCGGATTTTTTTATTTTATACCAGTTGCATCCAATTAGTTCTAAAGGAAGAAAAGTTGATATACTCAATACCGAGTATCTACCACCAAGATTTTCATTTACATTTGTAATAGCTATATTATTTTTTATAGCAAATTTTTCAAGTCGGGAAGATAAAGGTTGAGTAATAAAATGAAATCTATCTTTTTTAAAACCTTCTTTCACCATGTGATTTAGTAAAGAAATAACTTCATATGTATTTCCTGATTTGCTAACAAATAAAAATAAAGCTTTATTTTTATCAATTTCCGCAATACTTTTACTAAAAATTTCATCATCCAAATTATCAATAAAAAAAATTTTTTTTAATTTATATGAATTTTTTAATGAATCATAAATAGCTTTTGTACCCAGGCTTGATCCACCAAAGCCCACTAAAACAATGTCGGAAAAATTTGGAATTTTATTTAAGGTCGATTCTGTAAAATTTATTTCGGTTTTTAGTTCTTTTATGAATTGGGTCTCTTCCAAAAACCCTACTTCATCGTCAGATAAAACTGAAGAAAAATATTTTTCATTAATATTTAATTTAACATTTTGATGTATTACCATTTTAAAACAGCCGAGCCCCATGCGAATCCAGCACCAAAAACAGAGAATAAAATATTATCTCCCCTTTTAATTTTTGATTCTTTATGTGCTTCGTGAAGTGCTAAAAGCACAGAAGCAGAAGATGTATTTCCATATTTATCAATATTAACAAAGCATTTTTCTAAAGGTAGTTCTAATCTCTCTCTAGCAGCTTCTATAATCCTCATATTTGCTTGATGTGGAATAAAAAGATCTATATCTGAAGGTTGAAGATTAGCTGCCTCTATAGCTTCAAGCGAATTAGATTGTATCACTTTTACAGCTTCTTTAAAAACCTCTTTGCCCTCCATTTTTAAGAATCTATAACCACCTACATCTTTAGCTCCACCACCGGGAACATATAGTAATTCCGCCTCTTTACCGCTTGCTCCTAAACAAACTGATAATATTCCCGGCTCTTCACTCGTTTCAATAACAACAGCCCCTGCACCGTCGCCAAAAAGAATACATGTGCCCCTATCTTTATAGTCGACAATACTTGATAAATACTCAGCACCAACCACCAATAATTTTTTTGATTGCTTATTTTCTATCAAGGCTTTTGCAATATTTAAACAATAAATAAAGCCCGAGCAGCCCGCAGATAAATCAAAAGCAAAAACTTTTCTAGTTTTTAGCCTGTCTTGCAACAAGCATGCTACTGAAGGAGTTATATAATCCGGAGTTACTGTTGCTACTATTATTCCATCAATTTCTTCAGGATCCGTATTTGAATTATTTAATGCATCGATACATGCGCTATAACACATGTCAGATGTAGATTTTCCGTTTTCAAGCAATCTTCTTTCAGAAATACCAGTTCTAGCTTTTATCCATTCATCAGATGTATCAACTAATGATTCTAAATCTTCATTTGTGAGAAGTTTTTCAGGGACATATATTCCCGTTCCTGTTATTCTAGCATAGCTCAAATTTTTGATATTACCTTAGATGGTTATTATTTTTTAATTATTTTTAAAAGTCAATTAATAAAGTTATTTAGTTCATTATTGAAAATTTCAACAAAATTATTATTAATTTGTAATAGTTCTAATTCGTTAGTTTTATTGCAAAATAGAACTATATTAATTATTTCTGTATTTAAATAATTTTTGAAATCATCTATTTCGTTCTTATTTTTGATAGATATCAGATGCGATAAGTTCTCAATTTCAATTTTCTCTTTTAAAAAAGTAATCTTAATTTCTAGAGTTGGAAATTCGCCTTGCATTACAGAGTTAAAATTTACACGCAGAACAAAATCATCTGATTTTATAAATTCTATAGTTTGCAAAAAATTCTTTTTGAAAATTAAAAAATTTTTATTTTCAATAGATAATATTTTTGAGCCTTCTTTTATAAATTCAAAAGATTTAATGACTTTTTCTCTATCGATTAATAAACTTGATTTTTTTCCTATCATTAATGTACAATTGTATAAGTTACACTTTTAGTTATCAAGGAGGAGTGTTAATGACAGCTATAGCTATTACTCTAGGAATGGTTGCTTTGTTTTGGATGGCTGCTACAAATATTGGTGCAGATACTGGCTCTGAAACAGCTGAAGCGGCTCCAACAAGTGGTGAAACTCAAAGACCTGCAGAAGAATCGTTAACAGATGGTACTCCACCATCTTCAAGCGGATCTACTGATCAATCAGAGTTTAAATCTGCAAAAGGTTAGGCTCCTATTTATCCTGCAAAAGATTCAAAATGAATGAAATTTTGCAAGTTTATTATTGAGTCTGGTTTAGGTTCGTATTGATAATTCAAGGGATTTATTGTCCTGGCAATTATTTTTATTCCCTCGATTACTCTTGGCCCTGGCCTTGTATAATATGAATCAGCATCTACTATGTAAACATTTCCTGAATTAAAGGCTGGTATCTTGTTTAAATCTTTATTGCTTAATAGGTTATCAATTTCATTTAAAGTTTTCTCGACGCTATATCCACAAGGCATTACAAAGATGTAGTTGGGAGAATAGTCAATAATTTTATTAAAATTTAATTTTTTAGATTTTTCTCCACCTTTTCCATACAACTCTTTGCCTCCTGCAATATTGATCATATCAGGTACCCAGTGGCCAGCAATATAAATTGGATCAATCCATTCCATAGCAAAAACTCTAGGTCTATCTATTATGTTTTTTGTTTTCGAAGCAATCTCATTAATTTCAAATAGAAATTTTTTTTTAATTTCTAAACCTTTTTCTTTAACGCCTAATTTATCTGAGATGTTAAGGATAGATTCAGGTATGTCGTCTAACGTTAATGGAGAGTAGTCGACAATTTTATTATCAACATTTATCTTTTTAATGTCGCTCTTTGAAGCTGCACATACTGCACAAGTTTCTTGGGATATTATGAAATCAGGATTTAGCTCCTCAATTAGATCTTCATCTATTATATAAGGCGATATACCTTGATTAATTAGATTTGATATAGCATTATCAATTTCTAAATTAGTTTTATCTTCTAAATCCAATCTAATTCTAGAAATAATTTTCTTATCTTTTACAATGTCCGGATAATTACATTCTTCCGATACACCAATAATATTATCAGCCAAACCTAAATCACAAAGTATTTCAGTTGCAGCTGGTAATAAAGATATAATTTTCACATCTTTATTTTAATTTATTTAATTAGATGTGTCATATCTAAAACCGACCATAACTGTTCTTCCTGGTGAAGTGAAGTTTAAGATTTCTTCTTTTTTATCATTAAACATATTTGAAATAGTTAAAAAAATCTTACTTTTATAACCATTGCTATTATTAAATGTATAATCACTGTATAATCCAAAATCCCAATAAGAATCATTATAAAGACGTGTAGTGCTATTTTCATAGTCCCATCTACCGCCAGTATATGTCGTATCTATTGAAACAAAATAGTTTTCATAAGTTTTGCTTAATATCAGGCCACCGCTGGTTTTTGGCCTTCTTAAAAGAGCTTCATCGTTTTGCCAATTAGCATAATTATATGAATTTTGCTGAACAGTATTATTTGCATTTACAGCTTTAGTTTCTAAATAAGTAAAGAAATATCTTAAAGATAATTCGTTTTGTAGTTTAAGCAGACCAGATAGCTCTAAGCCTTGATATTTTGCTTCATCAAGATTTCTATAACTTGGACTTCCTGAACTTCTATAAGCTATCATATTATCAGATTTGCTTTTAAATAATGTTAAAGATAATGAATGTATATTGTTTTGATAATCAATTCCTATCTCATAAGATTCATTTTCCTCTGGTTTAAGACTTATTGCAGAGTAAGTCTCATATATACCAGGATATTTAATCCCTTGGCTGTAGCCACCCCTTATTTTTATTTGGGGGTTTATAAATTTTGATATGAACAAAGTAGGACTATAAGTTGAGCCATGATATTCATGGTCATCTTTTCTTAAAGCAAAATCTGTAACTATTGATTCATAAAAATTAATTGAAAACATTCCATAAAAAGATTCAATATATGTATTGTGGCCATAATCCGTAGCATAAGAACTTGCATTTGTATGATAATTGCTTCTCTCATCCATATATTCAAAACCAAGTTTTGAATTCAAAGTAATACCAGAATTAACATAATTATTTAGTTTGTAATAGTAGTTATATTTTTTCTTTTTTTCCCACCAATCTATATTATTACTTCCTGAATCTCGCGTAGCACGTTTATTAAAAAAGTAAGAATAGTCAAAACCAATTTGAGAGTAGTCATAAATCTCATAAGTTGTACTAACACCTCGTGAATTTAGATGTCTAAAGTCTCTTTGGGTTCCGGATGTGGAACTGTAACTGCCCACCCCACCCGAGTTATTAGTGGGATATCTAACCGTTGCCCATGAATCGAATAGACTTGATTTTATTTTTAGCTTATTTTCCAGAGCAGTTATATTTAATTTTGCATTAAGTGATTTATTGTTAAATGAATCATTGAAAATTCTAAAACCGTCATCATCAACCCTTTGAAACGCAATAGAGTAGTCAAGTCTAACATCATTAGAATTTTTGTTTAAAGGCCCGCTAATTGATAGGGATTCTTCATTAACAAAAAATGTACCACCATCAGTCTGCCCAATGGTATCTTTACCAAAAGATTGATTAAAGCCCATACTTGCCATTAATGAAATTTGTGTCTCATTTGTTGGATTTTTAGTATTAATTATAATTACAGATCCTAGTGCCTCTGATCCAAAGAATCCCGCCATGGGTCCTCTGAGCACTTCAATTGATTCAATATTATTTATAGGTATGTATTCATAATTGAATGATCCACCAACATCATTCATTTTTATTCCATCTATTATAACAAGATTATGATCGGACTCTTGACCTCTAGCGAAAACACTAATCAAGCCTCCTCTGCTTCCACTTTGCTTTACAGATAGCCCAGGAACTAATTTTAACAAGTCGCCAATGCTTTGCGCTCCAGATGTTTTAATTTCATCTTCAGTAATAACTGTTGTAGAACCGCCAAATTTCTTTGTTTCTATAGTTGTATCACCGATTTTATTTGGCTCTTTTAGTGTTATATCATCAGCAATACTTGAATTGATTGAAATTATTATTAAAAAAAAGATTTTAACAAAATAGTTCATAGTAACCCTCCAAGCTACTTCGAACGATTAAAAATAAACACCTTTGAAATTCTAAAAGCATCTTTCCTTTAACCACGAAGAAAAACATTTAACATTGATGGCAGGTCTTCTGACTTTAGGCCTTGCAAGCGCCTTCCCGTAAAAAACAGTGGCAAATGCTTACAAGATTTAAATGCCTATTACAGCAGCGGGTCTGTGTCGGACTTTCACCGAACTTCCCTATTAAACTCTCGCGAGTACCATGTACCAATTATCAATGTAAAATAAAATTATGTCAAACAAAAGAAAAAATATTACAACTTTTGGTGGTGGAGTGGGCGCGGGTAAATTCTTGCGTGGTCTTTATAATTTTAGATCAGAGTATATTTTAAAATTCGTTGTTAATACTTCTGATGACATTGATATTTATGATGTGAGAGTAAGCCCTGACGTTGACTCGGTTTTATATTGGATATCTGGAACTGTTAATAGAGAAAGAGGATGGGGAATTAAAGAAGATACATTTAAAATGGTAAGAAGCGATAAATCAAACTGGTTTAATTTAGGTGATCGAGACTTTGAATATAATAAAAGAAAAAAAGCACAGTTAGATTCAGGTATTACTCTAAGTGAAACTATAAACATTAAAAAAGATGAACTTAAAATTAATAATGTTGATATTTTTCCAATGACAAATGATAAAGTTGAAACATATCTTGAAACAGATGCGGGATTATTACACATTCAAGAATATTTAATTAAACATAAGATGAGTCCAGGAATTAAGGATATTAAATTTGTTGATGTAGAAAATGCAAAGCTTTATGAGCCTATTAAAGATGCTGTTTTCTCAAGTGACCTTATAATTTTTTGCCCTAGTAATCCTTTAATTAGTGTTGAGCCAATATTGCAATTAAAAGAATTACAATCAATCATTAATACCTCAAATGCAAAAAAGGTTGCAATTTCACCCATTGTAAATGGTTTAGCTTTTCAAGGTCCAATTTTGAATTTATTAAAATTGAAAAATCTTGATTGTTCAGTAATTGGTATTGCAGAATATTATAAAGATTTTGTTGATTATTTAGTTATTGATAATAGTGACAGATTTTATGAAGATAAAATAAATAAAATGGGACTTAAAACATTGATACAAGAAATCAAAATGAAAGATGATAATGTCTCAACGGAGCTTGCATCAAGTATCATTAAAATTTTATAATAAACTATGAAAAGTATAGAAATAATTCCTATAAATAATTTTCCAATCATTAATAAAGGCGACTCTATATCTGAATCTATAGCTAATGTAATTAAACGAAATAAATTATCTTTAAAAAAAAATGATATTTTAGTCATAGCACATAAAATAATTTCAATTTCTGAAGGAAGAATTGTGAAGTTGTCAGATATTAAAATATCTCAAAAGATTAAGGAAGTATCGAAAAAAATAAAAAAATCTCCTGAGATAACTCAACTTATATTTAATGAGTCAGAAAAAATTATAAAAATTAATAAAAATTTTATAATTACAAAAGACAAAAATGGCATCATAGCGGCAAATGCTGGAGTAGACCAATCAAATTTGAAAAATAAGGATTACGCACTACTCCTACCTAAAAACCCAAATAAATCAGCAAAAAGAATTTCTTTAGAGATTGAAAAGAGATTTGGAAAATCTATTCCTGTAATAATTTCTGACAGCGTAGGACGACCATGGAGAAACGGCTTAACACAAATAGCTATAGGTAGTTATGGAATAAAATCAATAATTAAATATAATAAAGATCTCTATAACAACAGGCTTTATGATACAGATGTACCATTAGTAGATGAAATATCTTCTGCAGCTGGTTTATTAATGATTAAGGATGCGGGTATTCCAGTAGTAATTATTAGGGGGTATAATTATATACCAATTAAAGAGGGGTTAAAAAACATAGTTAGATCGGAAAAAAATGATGTCTTTATTTAATATTTATAATAATTTTAAAAAAGAAAAGAATATAAAAAGTCTTTTTGATTCGCATTCAATCCCTATTAGGGATTATGATCTTATTGATAAAAAATACATTGAAATTTTAGAAGAATACTTAAATACCCAAAATTTAAGTAGAGATAAATTAATGGTATTAACAAAAATGCCGATAGAAGAGGTATCACTTCTGATGGCTGTCGCAAATGATACAAGAGAGAATTCTAAAGGAAATTTAATAAGTTTTTCGAAAAATGTATTTATACCTCTAACGCAATTATGCAGAGATCAATGTTCATACTGTACTTTTAAAATTGAACCGGGCGAAGGCCCATTGCTTGTTACTCCTGAAGAGGTCTTAAAATCTACCAAAAAAGCAGTAGAATTAGGTTGCACTGAACTCTTATTTGTATCGGGAGATAAACCTGAAAAAAATTATGATATTTATAAAGAAAAATTGAAATCAATGGGTTATACATCAACTGCTGATTATATGATTTCTATGAGTGAAATATGTCTAGAGGAAAATATTTTTCCTCATTCAAATCTTGGTATTGCCAACCAATCTGAACTTATAAGATTTAAAAACTCTAATCCTAGCATGGGCCTTATGCTTGAAAGTATAAGTGAGAGGTTGATGGATCCAGGTATGGCTCATTTTCGATGCCCTGATAAATATCCAAAAGCCAGAATAAAGACAATTTCGTTGGCAGGAGAACTTAATATTCCTTGGACCTCGGGTATTTTGATTGGTATTGGTGAAAATTGGGATGAGAGAATTGACTCAATATTAGAATTAAATAGAATAAATAATCTCTATGGACATATTCAAGAAATAATTATTCAAAATTTTAATCCTAAACCAGGAATTAAAATGGAAGGCCATCCAGCGCCTACTGACCTGGATATGATAAAAACAGTTTCATTATCAAGATTAATAATGTCGAATTCTGTTAATATTCAGGTTCCACCTAATTTAAATTCTAAAACATATATGCTCCATGTTTTTTCTGGTGTTAATGATTTAGGAGGTGTATCTCCGATAACTATCGATTATGTAAACCCTGAATCTCCTTGGCCTCAAATTGATCTGATGAAAAATACAATTTCTGAATTTGGTTTTCATTTGCGCGAGAGATTGCCAGTATATCCTGAATACTTATCTAGTGATTACATTGAGGATCATATTCTTGGGAGGGCAA
Source organism: uncultured Candidatus Hydrogenedens sp. (assembly GCA_902609885.1). Lineage (GTDB taxonomy): Bacteria > Desulfobacterota_D > UBA1144 > UBA1144 > UBA1144. The sequence continues at coordinate 90,448 of CACLTT010000005.1, forward strand.
AAAAGTTTATAGATAAAACAGGCTTTGTTGCGGATAACTAAAACAATGGATAAAGAGTTAAAAAAAATTATCAACACAATTGAAAATAATAGGGCTAAAGGTTTTGAAATAACCTTGTCCAAATCTTCTTCAGATATTTCAAAAATTATTGAAAAACCTTTTAATAACAAAGAAATCACCGAACAAGAAGCTGAAAAGCTTTTTTTAATTGATAATTCTTTCGATCTTTCATCGCTTGTTATCGCTGCAGATCTTGCAAGAAAAGAAGATATTGGAGACGATGTTACATTTGTAGTGAATCGAAATATCAATTTTACAAATATATGTAATACATATTGTGGCTTTTGTAATTTTATGGCTGCTGAGGGAGACGAAAGAGCATACTTTCTTACAATGGATGAAATAAAAGAAAAAGTTCATGAGGCAAAAGATAACGGCGCTACAGAAGTTTGTATGCAGGGAGGTATGCATCCTGATATAGATGGAAACTTTTACGTAGAAATTATTAAAAGTGTCAAAGAGGCTGTCCCCGAGATGCACACACATTGTTTTTCTCCTTTTGAAGTTCACTATGGTGCTAGTACATTAAATATTCCTATTCGAGATTTTGTTTCAATGTTAAAAGATGTCGGTCATGGAACATTTCCTGGCACTGCTGCCGAGATACTTAGCGAGGATGTTAGAAAAATTATTGCACCAGGTAAAATTACAACTGATCAATGGGTAGATACAATTAAAGAAATACATAAGGCAGGAATGAAAACAACATCTACTATTATGTATGGTCATGTTGATAAACCTTTCCACTGGGCCAGACACTTTGAAGTAATACGTCAAATTCAAAAAGAGACAAATGGCATAACTGAGTTTGTACCACTAAGATTTATTCCTTGGGATACAAGATTATTTAAAAAAGGCATATCTCGTGAAGGGCCCACAGATTTAGATCAATTAAAAATGTATGCAGTTTCTAGACTATTTTTTCGTGGAATAATAAATAACATCCAAGTTTCTTGGGTAAAACAAGGTCCAGAATTTGCTCAATATTGTCTGACAGCAGGTGCCAATGATTTTGGCGGAACTTTGATGGAAGAAAAAATTACAACTGCCGCTGGGGGAAAGTATGGGCAATATTTTCCGCCTGAAGAATTCAGAAGGCTTACCTTAGAAATTAATAGACGCCCTGTCGAAAGATCAACTTCATATGAATATTTAAAAGTATTTGAAAATTAAACATATAGTTTATTCTTTAAGAAATGAACCTCTTTAAATTGATTGGTAAAGATATAGACGCTGTGTTTGAGAGAGACCCTGCAGCTAGAAATGTATTAGAAGTACTCTTGGCCTATCCTGGCTTTCATGCAATTATGTGGCATAGGATATCTCACTTATTATGGAAAATAAAACTTAAATTAGTCGCCAGAATAATATCCAATATTCTTAGAACATTAACTGGTATAGAGATTCACCCTGGCGCAAAAATCCAAAGTGGTTTTTTTATAGATCATGGTATGGGAGTTGTTATAGGTGAAACCGCTGAGATAGGAAATAATGTAACAATTTACCAAGGAGTCACACTAGGAGGAATAAGTTCCAATAAAGGAAAAAGACATCCTACTATTGATGATAATGTAATAGTTGGCGCAGGCAGTAAAATTTTAGGACCACTAAGGATAGGAATAAATACTAAAATCGGCGCAAATTCAGTAGTTATTGATGATATTCCAGAGAATTCAACTGTAGTTGGCATACCGGGGAAAGTTGTCAATAAAGAATTTACTTCAAATGCGCCTGATCTTTATCATAATAAATTACCGGACCCCACCGGTGAGGATATGATGATAATGAATAAAAAAATTGATGATCTAATTAGTAAAATAGATAAATTACAATCCTAAATTTTCTTCAAATCCAAAAATTAAATTCATGTTTTGTACTGCCTGACCTGATGCACCTTTTAACAAATTATCAATAACACTTGTAATCATATAAGTCTGAGTGTTTTTAATTTTTTTCATCCCTATAATACAATTATTTGTATTAACAACGTCTTTGATTGATGGTAATCCACTATTTAATATCTTTATAAAATTTTTGTCCTTGTAAAACGTTGTAAATATATCTTTCAAAGAACTTTCTGTGATATTTCTTTTAAGCGTAACATAAACATTTGAAAGGATTCCTCTTGTTATTGGTAAAAGTTGAGGAACCATGAAAATATTAATTTTTTTCTTATAATTCACTCTAATCAAATTTTCAACCTCTGGAGCATGTCTATGTTCACCAGCATTATAAATACTGAAATTCTCATTAGCTTCATTGAATATATACTGAATATTTATATTTTTTCCAGCCCCTGAAATTCCAGATTTACTATCGATTATTATTTCTGAACTTAAAACTTTACTTAGTGGAGCAATTGCAAGTGCAATAGAAGTGGCATAACATCCAGGGTTAGAAATAAATTTAGTACTTATCTTTTTTGTATTTAACTCTGGAAGAATATATTGAAATTTTTTGTAAATATTTTTCTTTCTTCCTATTCCGTACCATTTTTTATTTAAATTTTCCGGTAATCTAAAATCTGCGCTTAAGTCAATTAAACATTGGTCTTCGTTGAACTTAAATTTACTAAAATTTTTGGAGAGCTCACCCTGCGGCATACATGAAAAAATAACATCGATATCTTTATAATTTTTAATATTATAATTATTTCTAATTGAAACATTTGGTGAATTTTTCAAACCACTAAATAAACTTTGAGCCTTCAATTTCGTATTGCTATTAGCACCAAGGAACTTGATAGTTACTTTGGGGTGTTTATCTAAAATTTTTAATAGTTCTATGCCTGTATAACCAGTCGATCCAAGAATACCAACTTTGAGCTTATCCATAAATTCACAATATCACGTTATTGAAAATTCTTCAATCGTTGAAATCCAAAGCTAAAAAGGTAATATTTAAAAACTTACTATCTTGGAGGTTGAAATGTCTGTAAAAGTGGGAATTAATGGTTTTGGTAGAATAGGAAGGCAAGTGCTTAGAATTTCTCTAGATAGATCTGATATTGAGGTAGTGGCAATAAATGATATTGCCGATTTAAAAACATGTTTTCAACTTTTAAAATATGATTCTGTATTTGGTCAACTCAATAAAGAGGTTGATATTTTAGACGATGGCCTTCAAGTTGATGGAAAAAATATTAAGTTCTTTTCAGAAATGTCTCCAAGTGAAATTGATTGGACTTCTATGAAGTGTGACATAGTTATTGAATCAACAGGTATTTTTACTACTAAAGAAAAAGCGTCAATGCATATTGGCGGAAGCGTAAAAAAAGTAGTTATTTCAGCACCTGCTAGTGGCCAAATAGATTTGACAACTGTCATGGGTGCTAATGATGAATTATATGATCCCTCAAGTCATAATGTAGTTTCTAATGCATCATGTACAACAAATTGCCTTGCAATGATTGTAAAGGTTTTAAGAGATAATTTTGGACTTAAGAATGGTCATATGACAACTGTTCATTCTTACACAAATGATCAGAGAATTGTTGATTCACCACACAAAGATATTAGAAGGGCTAGGGCAGGAGCTTTATCAATGATTCCAACAAGTACTGGTGCCACTAAAGCTATTGAAGAAATTTTTCCAGAGCTTAAAGGAAATTTATCTGCTATTTCAGTAAGAGTTCCAACACCAAATGTTTCAATGGTTGATTTTGTTGCAAATATTGAAAAAAAAACTACGTTGGATGAGATTAATAATGCCTTTGATAAAGCTTCAAGCTCATATTTAAATGGCTATCTAGGGATAGCTCATGATGGAGCTGTTTCTATGGATTTATTAGGAAATTCAAACTCTGCAATTTATGATCCTTTTGGAACAAGTGTAATATCAGATAGTTTTATAAAAATAGTCGCATGGTACGACAACGAATATGGCTATTCGTCTAGAGTTATTGATTTAACAGTAAAAATTGGAAGTATGCTTTGAATAAAAAAAAAGTAATATCAGATTATCCGAAAGATTTTTTTAATGAAAAAAAGGTTTTTATTAGAGTAGATTTTAATGTTCCTATAAATAATGATTTAAATAATATTCGTGAAGATTATAGGATTAGGAGGTCAATACCAACTATTGATTTTTTGATTAATGCTGGAGCTAAAGTCATTTTGGGTTCACATTTAGGAAGACCTAAAGGTATTGTTAATGAGGATTTATCTTTAAAGATTGTCTCTGAAAGACTTTCTGAATTAATGGAAAGGCCAGTTATTTTTTGTAATGATTTTAAAGATAAAGGCTGGACAAATAAATTTGACAAATTAACTAAAGGATCAGTTGTTCTATTAGAAAACCTAAGGTTTTTTAAGGAGGAAACTGATAATGACTCTGAGTTTTCAAAACTATTAGCGTCATTTGCTGACATATATGTAAATGATGCATTTGGCACCTCTCACCGTGCTCATGCTTCAACTTTTGGAATGGCTGTAAATTTTAAATCAAAACTAGCTGGTTTTTTGGTTGATAAAGAATTGAAGTTCATATCTAAGATGCTGGAAAAAGTAGAAAAACCTTTTGTTGTTATTATCGGTGGATCTAAAATTAAAGATAAAATATCAGCTATGTCTAAGTTATTAGATAAGGCAGATAAAATTATTATCGCTGGTGGTGCTGCATATACTTTTATTAAAGCGAATGGTGGAAAGATAGGCAATTCAATATTTGAATCAGAAATGGTGGATTGGGCTGGGAAAGTTTATGCAAAATATTCAAATAAAATAATTTTGCCAATCGATCATCTAGTTTCAGAATCTATAGAAAAAACAAATTCATGTTTAATAGTTGATGATGATATTCCTGATGGCTATCAAGCCTTTGATATTGGGCCTAAAACAATTGATTTATTTAACTCAATAATTAAAGGCCCTGGTTGTATTTTCTGGAATGGTCCAATGGGTGTATTTGAAGTTGAAAAATATTCCTCTGGAACCATACATGTTGCTAGAGCGGTTGCTCTTGCTACATGGCGTGGCGCCACATCCGTAGTTGGTGGTGGTGAAACTATTGCAGCATTGAGAAAAGCTGAAGTTTTAGAATCTGAAATTTCGCATATGTCTACAGGTGGTGGAGCCTTGTTAGAATATATTGGTGGATCGAAACTTCCAGGTATAGAAATTCTTGATTAATATTTTATAATTCAAACATGGCAAAATCTCGACCTAGTAATGATATCTCTTGGATTGAATCTATACTGGGAAATGAAGCAGAATCTCTTTTATATCATGAATGTAAATCCATTGACAAAAAAATGGTTATAACACCAGGAAAAGATTTTGTGGATCGGATACTTATTGATAGTGATCGTCCCAATTCAGTTTTAAAAAATTTCCAGTCTCTGTTCAACACTGGTAGATTGAAAGGAACTGGTTATTTATCTATTTTACCAGTCGATCAAGGAGTTGAACACTCTGCGGGAGCTTCTTTTGCACCTAATCCATTGTATTTTAATCCCGAGAACCTAGTTAAGCTAGCTATTGAGGGAGGTTGTAGCGCTATTACCTCTACACTTGGTGTTCTAGGATCAGTTTCGCGAAAATATGCGCATAAAATTCCCTTTATTGTTAAATTGAATCATAATCAATTTTTATCTTATCCGAACGAATTTGATCAAATTCCATTTGCATCTGTCGATCAAGCTTTTAATATGGGTGCAATTGGTGTTGGAGCTACAATATACTTTGGTTCGTCTGAAAGTTCGAGGCAGATTCAAGAGGTTTCTCAAATGTTTGAATATGCTCACTCTTTAGGACTTATTACAATATTGTGGGCATATTTAAGAAATCAGAATTTTAAGACAGAAAGTAAAGATTATCATTTAGCCGCTGATTTGACAGGTCAAGCTAATCATCTCGCATCAACAATCCAAGCTGATATAGTAAAGCAAAAGCTCGCAGAAACTAACGGTGGATTTATCGATTTAAATTTTGGTAAAACAAATGATAAAGTTTATTCGGATTTAACATCTGAAAACCCAATTGACTTAAATAGATATCAGCTTTTAAATTGTCATGCTGGACGTTCAGGCCTCATTAATTCGGGAGGCCCATCTGGTGATAATGATATTGCTCAAGCAATAAAAACGGCGATAATCAACAAACGCTCAGGTGGTATGGGCCTGATAACTGGAAGAAAAGCATTTCAGAAATCAATGAAAGATGGTATTGAAATATTAAATACTGTTCAAGATGTATATTTAAATAAAAAAGTTACTATAGCTTAGTTGAACAATCTACTCTTTAAAAATTTATTAATTTGTTTAACCATATCAGCAGAACCTATAAAGATTGGGGACTTCTGATGTATAGATTTTGGAGCAATATCTAAAATCCTTTTTTTTCCATCCGTTGCCATTCCACCAGCTTGTTCAATTAAAAAAGCCATCGGGTTACACTCATACAATAATCTTAATTTGCCTGCCGCAGCATTTTTTGATTTTGAATAAATAAATAAACCGCCTTTCAATAAACTTCTATGTATATCTGCAACCATAGAGCCTACATACCTTAAAGAATAAGGCCTGCCTGATTTGCTATCTTCTTGCTCACACCATCTAATATATTCTTGTAAGGCCAGAGGAAATTCATAAAAATTGCCCTGATTTACAGAATACATCCTACCTTTTTTTGGTATTGTAATATTTTTATGGGATAAATAGAATTCTTGCACTACCGGATCTAATGTAAAAGCATCAACACCCTTGCCCACAGTCAGTACATATATAGTTGAGGATCCATAAATTATATATCCTGCAGCAACTTGTTTGCTTCCTATTTGTAAAAAATCTTTTGAAAAAGTTTTATCTTCTAAGCTAGGTCTTTTTAGAACAGAAAATATTGTTCCAACAGGAACATTAACGTCTATGTTGGTAGAGCCATCAAGGGGATCAATACAAACTAGATATTTAGAATTCCTGGATACTTCATTATTAAAAATTAATACCTTTTCTTTTTCTTCTGAAACTATACCAGCACAATTTCCCCCATTTTCTAGAGATTGGATAAAAAGATTATTGGCAACAATATCTAATTTTTTAACATCTTCACCATGTGTATTTTTTTTTCCATACATTTCCCCTATCGTATTATTTAAAGTTGCGCTATTTAATTCTTTTGCAACTTGCCTCCCTGCTAATTTTATATCCTTTAATAGTGCAATAAGCTCACGATTTTTGTCACCACTTAATTTATCTTTTAGAAGGTACTGATATGCTGTAAGTCTTTCTTTCTTTTTCATGATTTTATTTTAAATATTTCATTAACCAATTTAAAACTATATGTTTCTATATTAAAGAATTCATAAAGAATAATCAAAAAGATATAGCCTAAAATTATTCCTAATATACCACCTGTTAAAAATCCAATAAATTTATTTATTAGATTTAAGCCAAAAGCAGAGATTATTCTATCTATTATCATACAAATCAACTTAATTGATATATACGAAATAAGAAAAACTATTAAAGACGCTAAAAACTTAGCCCCAGTCCCAGAATAAAAATTAAATTCATTTTGCAATAATAATAAAGACTTTTCAGAATATATGAAAGCAAAAAAAGGAGGAAAAATCATTATAAAAAATTTAGATATGCTTTTAATAAAACCAAGAAATAATCCTATAATAGAAAATGAAATCAAAATACCTATTAAAATATAATCATAAATCAGCATATTATATTATATAATATTTTGACTTAATACTTTTATCTGATAATTTAAAAAAATGAATTCTAGTGATATTTCTGAGCTTTTAAATAAATATTTATATCAAATTGAAAAAATATTAAATACATCCATTAAATCAAAAATTCCGATGTCTAAGCAAATATCACAACACATTGTTTTGAAAGCCGGCAAAAGGTTTAGACCAATTTTATTATTATTAAGCTATTTAGTATTCAAAGAAAAACCTAATGCACGTGTTTTTAATGCTGCGGCAGCAGTTGAAATTTTACATAATGCTTCATTACTCCATGATGATATTGTAGATAATTCTTCAATGAGAAGAGGGCAAAAAACATCAAATTTGATATGGGGTGACCATGCAAGTGTCCTAGCTGGTGATTTTTTATTGTCGAAATCGTTATGGTTAATCAATAAAACTAAAAATCATTTTGTTATGGATTCTGTAACTAATGCCGCATCAGAATTAGCCAATGGTCAAATAATGGATTTAACAATGTCGAGAAACTTTGATGAATTTTCTATTGATAATTACTTTAAGATGATAAATTTAAAAACAGCATCTTTGCTGTCATCGTGTTCAGAGGTGGGAGCAATACTGTCAGGTGCTTCAGATAAAGAAATTAGATCAATGAAAAATTTTGGTAAATTTTTGGGTATTTCTTTTCAAATAGTTGACGATTTATTAGATTTTACAGGGGAGTCAAAATCATTGGGTAAAAAAACTTTACAAGATCTTAAAGACGGAAAAGTTACTTTACCACTTATAATTGCTGTTTCTTCATCGTCTAAATTAAACTATAAGAAAGCCGAAACAATATTAAAAACTAGAAAATTCGATAGAAAGAGTCTAAATTTTCTGTATAATCTTATTGTTCAAGAAGGTGCTTTAGGTAAAGCAAAAAAAGAGGCTGAAAAGTATTCAAAAAAAGCCTTAAATAATGTTACGCATCTCGAGAATTCAGAATACAAAATTGCTCTGCAATATTTATTAATTGGAAATTTGACGAGGATTAATTGATGGATAAAAAGGGTTGGAAAGAAAAATTTCAAGATAAGTTAAAAGAGAGGAAAGATTCATTCTCAACGTCTTCTGGTATTAATATAGATCGATTTTTTACAATTAATGATATAGATAAAAAAACTGAAGATAAAAACTCTTTGCCAGGACAATTTCCCTTTGTACGTGGGGTTCAGCCAACTATGTATAGAGGAAGGTTCTGGACAATGAGGCAGTATGCAGGTTTTGGTTCAGCTCAAGAAACAAACAATAGGTTTAAATATTTATTAGATAAAGGCCAGACTGGTCTTAGCGTGGCTTTTGACCTCCCAACTCAAATGGGATATGACTCTGATAGCGAAATAAGTAAAGGTGAGGTTGGTAAAGTGGGTGTTGCGATCGACTCACTTGAGGATATGGAAATTCTTATGGATGGTATTCCTCTAGATAAAGTTTCAACTTCTATGACTATAAATGCTACTGCTGGAATGTTGCTGGCCATGTATATGATTACTGCTGAGAAACAAGGTGTCTCCCCTGAAAAAATTATGGGAACAGTCCAAAATGATTTGTTGAAAGAGTTTATTGCTAGAGGGACATATGCGTTTCCACCCGAACCATCAGTAAAAATAACTGTTGATATAATGGAGTACTGTAAAGATTATGTTCCAAAGTGGAATCCAATAAGTGTAAGCGGTTACCATATCAGAGAAGCAGGCTCAACTGCTGTCCAAGAACTATCTTTTATGTTAGCCGATGCTATTGAATATCTAGAGATTGCAAGATCTAGGAATATTAATATTGAAAAAATTTGCCAAAGGGTATCATTCTTCTTTGCAGTTCATAATAATTTTTTTGAGGAAATTGCAAAGTATAGAGCCGCAAGAAGAATTTGGTCCAATATCCTTAAAAATAATTTTGGTGTCAAAAATGAAAATTCTTGTAAATTTAGAGTTCATTCACAGACAGGAGGTGTTACTCTTACAGCTCAACAACCATTAAATAATGTAGTACGGGTTTCTATGCAGGCACTTGCTGCAGTTTTAGGTGGTACACAATCATTACACACAAATTCATTTGATGAAGCATTAGGTCTTCCAACTGAGGATTCAGCTACAATTGCATTGAGAACTCAACAAATAATTGCGTTCGAATCAGAGGTCGCCGACTCAATTGACCCACTTGCTGGATCATACTATGTTGAATATTTAACTGATGAAATTGAAAAAAAAGTTTATGAATATTTGGAAATTATTAAAGATAAAGGTGGAATGATTAAATGTATTGAAGACAATTTCATTCAAGGTGAGATTGAAAGCTCAGCTTTTGATTTTCAAATAGAGTTGGAAAATAAAGATAGGGTTGTAGTTGGTGTAAATGATTTTAAAGCTACTGAAGAGAAAGAGATGCCAATCCAAGAAATCGATCCTATGTTAGAAAAAGATCAAGTTCAAAGATTAAATAATTTAAAGAATAAAAGGGATAATGACTTAGTAGATAAATGCCTATCCGATTTAACTAAGGCTGCTGAAAAAAATGTTAATATCATGCCATTTATTGTAGAGTCTGTCAGAGCTTATTGTACAATTGGTGAGATGACTTCGGCGTTAGAAAAAATATATGGTAGATATAAAGGTAATTAAATATTTTTGCTCATTAAAACTGCGTTGGTATTTGAATTTTTATAGTACTTTTTTCTAAGACCATCAATTCGAAAGCCTTTTTTCTTATAAAGATTAATTGCCGAATTATTTGTCTCATCTACTTCTAGACAAACTCTTTTTAATGAATTATTTATTCCAAATTCCTCTACTTTGTCTAATAAGCTTATCGCAAACCCTCTTTCTCTGTGGCTTTGTATAGTCGCAATTTTTAGAATTTCAATAAATTCATCATTAGCTATACATAAACAATAACTTATTATTTTATCACCTAATTTAATATACAAATTATGACTATTTGAGCTTATAAAATGCGATAAGATTTGCTTATAGTTCCAGAAGTTTTTAAAATATGATTTTTCAATTTTTTCAATATCTGTAAAATATTTTTTTAATTTATTTTTGATTTCAAATTTAGATCCAATTGTTTCAAATATTAAAACTTTGTTCATGTTTATATTATAATAGATCCATGATGAAAAAAGCATTAGTTGTATTAAGTGGCGGTCAAGATTCTACTACATGTCTATTTTGGGCAATCAAGAATGGTTATGAATGTTCAGCTATAACATTTGAGTATAATCAAATCCACTCATTAGAAATTTCTTGTTCAAAAAAGATTGCAAAGATCGCAAATGTTATAAACCATAAAATATTAAATTTGGGCAGTATCTTTGAAGGTGACTCTCCGCTAACAAATAAGAATAAATTGCTAGAAACTAAAAATGATTTAAAAGATTTTGAAAAAGGAATCCAACAAACTTTTGTCCCTTCAAGAAATATTGTATTTCTATCCCTTGCCGCAAATTACGCATATACTATTGGAGCTAACCGTTTAATAACAGGAATATGTCAAACTGATTATGCAGGCTACCCAGATTGTAGAGGTGATTTTATTAATTCATTAGAAAATACTCTATCCCTTGGATTAGATAAGAAAATAGAAATTATTACTCCTCTCTTAAATTTAAAAAAATTTCAAATAGTCCAACTTGCAAAAGATATAGGTGATAAATGTTGGAATGCTCTTGCATATACCCATACATCTTATTGTGGAAATTTTCCTCCAAGAGGTAATGATCATGCATCACTATTACGTGCCAAGGGATTTGAAGATGCAGGTTTGCCAGACCCATTAATTTTGAGAGCTTTTAAGGAGGGATTATTGGATTTACCAAAATCAAAAAATTATGAAAATCAAATTAAGTGAGATTTTTTTTTCTATACAAGGTGAAGGGGTACTTATAGGAACCCCCACGGTATTTATTAGACTTTACGGGTGTAATTTGAGATGTGACTGGTGTGATTCTATGTATGCGGTGGAAGGTAATGAATACTTTGTTAGAACAATCAATTCAATAATAAAAGAAACCGAAATCTACAGTTGTGATAATATTTGTATAACAGGAGGAGAACCGTTACTTCAAGTTGATCAGGTTGCATTAATGACAGAAAAATTTATTAATATAAACAAAAATATCATTTTAGAAACTGCAGGACATATTGAGCCACCTAATATTTTTCAAAGTAAAAATACTGTTATTAGCATGGATTGTAAGTGCCCATCATCTAAAATGGATAATTCTCTAAATATAAGAAATCTTCTCAAATTAAAAAATAAAGATCAAATTAAATTTATTATTGATGATAATAATGATTATTTATATTCTAAAGAAATTATAAAAAAACATAAATTTCGAGCACAATTAATTTTTCAGCCCACCTGGGGATCGAGTATTAAATTACTAACTGAAAAAGTCCTAAGTGATAATTTAAATGTAAGAGTATTGCCCCAGCTACACAAGGATATTTGGGGCGATCTTAAAGGAAAATAGCTTAAATTATGAAATAAAATTAAATTAAAACTTTTAACATACATATTTTGTGCTCAAATCATAATTTTTAGATATACTTTTAAAGTTAATTAATAAGAGAATTTTTAAAATGAAAGTAAGATTAGTTAGTTATTCAAAGCCAACATTAGAATTTGAAAATGAAGGTATAACAGATGTTCAAGAATTGGTAGCATTTTGCGCACGAGTTTCCAATCCATCAAATCAAAATAATAATGAAACTTCACAAAAGCTTATTAAGTATTTGATAAATAATAAACATTGGTCTCCACTAGAAATGGTAACTGCATGTATTGAAATTGAGACTACACGAGATATTGCAAGACAGATATTGAGACATCGATCTTTTAGCTTTCAAGAATTTAGTCAAAGGTATGCTGACCCTACAAAAGATTTATCCTTTGTCTTTAAAGAGGCTAGATTGCAAGATAATAAAAATAGGCAAAACTCTATTGAGACGAATAATGAAAGCCTTAAATCAGAATGGATTAATAAGCAACAGAAATTAATCGATCTCTCATTGGAAACATATAAATGGGCTATTGATAATGGGATAGCTAAAGAACAGGCTCGGGCCGTTTTGCCTGAAGGTAATACTGTGAGTAGAATGTATATGAATGGTACTTTGAGAAGTTGGGTTCATTATATTGAATTAAGAAGTTCTAATGGAACTCAAAAAGAACATATGGAAATTGCTAAATCAATTGCTAAAATAATAAGCGATATTTTTCCTATGATGTCAGATTTTTCAAGCTAGTCACTTATCATAAATTAATTAATTCTAATCCAAGATCATTGACTTTATCAATTAAATTTTTATCTATTACATCAGTTGAAATTATTCTTTTTATGTTTTTTCCTAATAATTCTTGAATTGATTGTTCAGTAGAATTTTGATCTTCGATTAATCTATATAAATTATTGGAATCCGTAAATAAATTTGTTGGCAATGTTTCTTTTAAATTATTGCATAAATCTTTCCAATTGAAAAAATTTGTAAATTTCTTTTTATGTAATATCATTAGTGCGCAAATTTTTAAAGAAAATAAATCTTTTTTTTGATAAAATATATTAGAAAATTCTCTTTCTGGTATATCAATAATTAAATTTTCTAGTGATTCGATCATTTTTAAGTTAACTTCTTCTTTTCTATCAAAAGTCAAATTTGAATTAAAATCATTCTTTAAAATTTGATTCCACTTATTTTTATCAATTTTGTTTTTACCAAGAAGTCCAAATTTATACATTAATTTAGGATTATAAATTTTAGGCAGTATTTTTTTATCAATACCCCCATAAAGGGTAATCAATATTTTATCCTCAAAATCTTTAAAATTCATCGAATCCTCAATTTTATCTATAATTATTATATTATTTTCTTTAATCTTAGTATCGAAGCTATCAGGATCATATGTGCTAATATTTATTGAAGAGTTTACGCTTAAAAAAACATATGTTAGCAAAGTATTTTCTAATGATGACGATCCCGTATTATAAACTTTATTATTAAAGATATTATTATTAATAACAAAATATGTTAGATAATCGATAGAATTGATAATATCAAGGTAAGTATATTGTTTCCAATTTAAACCATCTAAAAACTGATAAGCTAACTTATTACCATTTTTTCTTAACTCTTCCTTTAGCAAAAATAAATTATTCATGGATTTATAAAACTTGAATTTTGTCTATACTATACATTAATGTTATTTATTGACAATTAAGCTAAATGATTAAATTCTCAGAAAAAATTAAAAATTCAGAAATCTATATTACTGCACTAGAAGTAATTAAAACTTTATCTGATGCTGGTTTTGAGAGTTATATTGTTGGTGGAGCAGTTAGAGATCTCTTAATTAAAAAAAATCCTAAAGAATATGACATATGTACATCTGCAACTCCAAATGAGATTAATAAAATCTTTAAAAAATCAAAATTAGTAGGGCAAAGCTTTGGTGTATCAATAGTATTACAAAATCAATATGCATTTGAAATTGCAACATTTCGAGAGGATTTTGACTATCTTGATGGCAGACATCCAGATAAAGTTAAATATACAAAAAATGTAAAGAATGATATTCAAAGGCGCGATTTTACTGTTAATGGATTACTTTTTGATCCCATCAGTAATAAAGTTATTGATCACTGCGATGGAGTTTCAGACTTAAAGAATAAAATAATTAGAACAATAGGGGATCCATTTGAGAGATTTTCTGAAGATTATTTAAGAATTTTAAGAGCGATAAGATTTTCAAATCAACTTAATTTTGAGATAGAGAAAAAAACTTCAAAAGCTATGGAAGAATTGTCACAAAAAGTAGTAAATATAAGTATAGAGAGAGTCAGAGATGAAATTTCCAAAATTTTACTAAGTGCTTCACCCGGAAAAGGAATAAGATTACTAGATAAATATTACATTCTAAATATCTTTCTTCCTGAAATATTAGAAATGAAAAATGTACAGCAGCCACCTGATTTTCACCCAGAAGGTGATGTTTTTGTTCACACTTGCTTAGTTTTAGATAAATTGTCTGAATCTATTTCAGAAAATAGTATTGAAGTTGTATATGGCGCACTATTTCATGACATTGGAAAACCAGATACCTATGATAAAACTGATAGGATAAGATTTAACAGACATGAATATGTTGGTGCAATCAAAGCTGAGAAGATCTGTAAAAGACTAAAATTTTCTAATAAACAGACGGAATCAATTGTATCTCTAGTTAAAGAGCATATGAAATTTGGAAATATAAAAAATATGAAAAAAAGTACTTTTAAAAAATTTGTCTCAATAGAAAATTTTAATGATCATTTAAAATTACATAAAGCTGATTGTCTAGGTAGTCATGAAGATCTGTCTCTTTTTGATTTTACTGTGCAAAAATTGGATCAGTTAAACAATGAGCCAATATTACCTAAGCCTTTTATAAATGGAAATGATCTCATTGATTTGGGCATTAAGCCCGGGCCAAATTATAAATCTATTTTATCAGAAATTTTTGATGATCAGCTAGAGGGTAATATTAAGTCAAGAGATGAGGCATTGATTAAATTAAAGGAAGTAATTAATAATGACTAAAAATAGAAGAATAATTCAAAAAGAATTCAGTAGTATTGATAATTTGACAATAGATAGTTTTGATATTCCCGTGGTAAGTAACGATGAGGTTTTGATAGAAGTTTATTGTGCTGGGATAAGCTTTGCTGATATTCTTGCTTATGAAGGTAATTATCAAGATAGTCCATCCTTACCATTTGTTGCTGGACTTGAAGTCTCAGGAGTCATTAAATCTATTGGATCAAATGTAGATAGTTTTGAACCAGGGAATGAAGTTATTGCTTTAACAAAATGGGGTGGTTTTTCAGAATATATATCAGTAAACCAGAACTTTGTTATAAAAAAATCTAAGAAAATTAATCATGATATTGGATCAAGCATGATCATAAATTATGGAACTGCTTTTTATACAATATTCGAAAGATTAAAATGTAAGAAAAATGATAAAGTAATGATTCTAGGCGCTTCCGGTGGCATAGGAATAGCCACTATAGAAATTTGTAAAGCTTTAGGATGTGAAGTTATAGCTGTTGCCTCATCTATTGAAAAATTAAACGAGTGTAAAAAATATGGTGCAGACAAACTAATTCTAAAAGATGTGAATAAGCCCTTTAAGGAAATTTTAAAAAAAAATCTCAATGAAAAGGTCGATCATATTATTGATTCCATTGGTGGGAGTAGCACTATGGATTGTTTGAGTTTTTTGTCGTGGGAAGGATCATTAGTGCCAATGGGTTTTGCTTCAAAGGAGATTGCTAAGATTCCTGCAAACTTAATTCTGTTAAAAAATATTTCCATAGTGGGAGTGTTTTGGGGACCTTTTGCCAAAGGAAATAAAAGTTTTAATTTACAAGCAATTTCAAAGATTAATGATTTTTATGAACAAGGTCTGATCAAGATATCTAAGCCAACCCTCTATAGTTTTGATAATTTTAAAACAGCATTCAATTCGATAAAAGAGAGAAAATCTATAGGTAAACTTTCTCTTACAACTTCAAAATTTAAATAAAAAAATTAGGGGATAGCCTATAAGACAATCCCCTAATTAATTAAATTTTACTCTGAAGTAAGAATGTTATAGCTAGGGCATAAATTACAAGTGACTCAATAAGAGCTAAACCAATAATCATTGGTGTTTGAATTTGTCCAGCAGCACCTGGATTTCTACCAATTGCATTTAGAGCAGCATCCATAGTCTTACCTTGACCTATTGCACCACCTGCAGCTGCTAACCCAATACCTAACCCAGCACCAAGAGCTAAACCTGACACGGCTTCTCCGTTAGTAGCAGCATAAACTTCTGGTGATATCAAAAGCATTACTGATAAAATTGAAAAAGCATAAAGTGAAATTTTTCTCATTTTGGTCCTCCTTTAAAAATAATCTTTAATGATCATGACTCGTTGAGAGTGAAATATAAATACTTGAAAGAATTGTAAAAATAAATGCTTGTAAAAATGACACGAAGACACCCAAACCTATGAATATAGCAGGAACAATATATGGAGTTAAATTTGAAAAAATCTGTAAGACTAAATGATCACCAAACATATTCCAAAATAATCTTAATGATAAAGAAGCTGGTCTAACTAAATGACTAACAACTTCAATTATAATCATCAATGGAGCTAAATAAATAATTGGGCCCATAAAATGTTTCAGATAACCTAATCCATGCTCCTTAAAACCCATGTAATTATAGACAAAGAAAATAACAGATGCACAAGCAAGGGTCGAATTTAAATTTTGAGTAGCAGGGTAAAAACCGGGGAAAACTCCCAATAAGTTTGAAAAAAATATGAAGAAAAAAGAACCGCCAAGTAATGGAAGGAGTTTCTTCGCTTTCTCTTCGCTTCCAAATATATCAGTTAATAGCTTTAATAAAAAGTCTAATGATAAAAATTCAAAAAGATTTGTTAATGAAAATTTTGGGCTTGGAACTAAAGAATTATTGTTAGTTGATTGAGATCTCACTCTTAACGATACTAAGAGCAAAAAAGTAACAACTAATAATGATCCAATTACATGATCATATTCATTAACACCAATAAGCTCAGTCCATTGAGCATGATCTAAAGCTGCACCCATAACTATTTATCCTGAATAAGTAAAATAAACACAATTAAAATTACACTAAAACCACTTAAAAATCCAATTAAGTCTAATGATAGATATTCAACTAAAAGGACTGTTGATAAAGCTATTAAAGATATCTTCAATAAAGTAGACAATAAAACGAAAAATTTACCCTTTTTCTTTAGTAAAAACATATTTGTGATCATCTTTATTCCGATACAATTTATGTAAGATAGAACTGAGCCATAAAAAGCTCCTTTAACTAATGTGCTATTTGTTATTAGAAAGATAATATAAAAAAAAATTGTTAATCCCGATCCTATAAATATAAATTTTTTCATATCAATTTCCTTTTTTAAATTTGTTCAATATTTTAAACATTATAATAAAGCCTGATATACTTCCTAAAACAATGCCAATTAAAGCAAAAGTATGACCCATATTAAACTTATTATCCAAGTAATCTCCGATAAATAGTCCTGCAAGAATGGTACAAGCAAGCTCTGAACCAACTAAAAAAGATTTAAACCATATATTCTTTATAGAATTTCTAATTAGGAATCTCCAGGTTTTTCAGAGCATTTATACATATTTCAGAGGTCTTACTTATATCCTCTAGTGTATGAGCAGAAGATACAAATATTGTTTCAAATTGCGATGGAGGAAACATTATTCCTTTATTTAATATAAACCTGAAAAAATTACCAAATTTCTTAAAATTGCATTTTTTTACATCATCAAAGTTTTTAGGACTATTATCTGTAAAAAATATCGTTAACATAGAACCCAATTGGTTAATAGAAACGCCTTTTACTTCAGATAGTATATTTTCTTTTAACTTTGATGCTTTTAATTCTATATCTTTATATAAGAATTTGTTCTCATGTAGCAGTAGATTTAAAGTTGCAAGACCAGCTGATACTGCCACAGGATTACCTGATAAGGTTCCAGCATGATATACACCTCCAATAGGAGATATATTTTGCATAATTTCTTTTTTACCACCGAATGCACCTATTGGAAAACCTCCACCAATAATTTTTCCAATACAAGACATATCTGGTTTTACCTTTAAATATTGTTCAGCCCCTCCCAAGGATGCTCTAAAACCTGTTATAACTTCATCAAAAATTAAAACTATTTGGTTTTCATCACAAATTTTTCTTATTTCTTGTACAAAATTATCTTTTGGTAATATTAATCCCATATTTGCTGGAATTGGCTCCATAATTATTGCAGCAATCTCATCTTTATTATTACCCACAATCTTTTTAACTTGGTCTAAATTGTTAAAATTTGCAATAAGTGTATTTTTTATAAAATCATCAGGAACTCCTTTCGAAAAAGCTTCTCCAAAAGTTGAGGCACCGGAACCTGCTGATACTAATAAATGGTCAATATGCCCATGATAGCAACCTTCAAACTTAATAATTTTATCTTTCCCAGTAAAACCTCTTGCTGCTCTTATTGCGCTCATAGTTGCTTCTGTGCCTGAACTAGTAAGTCTTAACATTTCCATAGAAGGCATTAGTTTAGAAATTATTTTAGCAAGCTTAACTTCTTTCATGTGGCATGCACCATATGTAGTACCAAAATCTAGAGCTGTTTTTGCTGCATCAATAACTTCTTTTTTCCCATGACCAAAAATTAGTGGTCCGAAGGAAGAGATATAGTCTATATATATATTATTATCGATATCTTCAATATATGCCCCAAAAGATCTTTTTATAAACCTTGGATCTTCTTTGACTGCACTAAACGATCTGACAGGACTATTTACTCCACCAGGCATATATTTGAGTGCTTGTTTAAAAACATTTTTTGAATTTTTTATATTTTTCATAAAATTTTTAAATTATGAATTATATTATATCAGTGTATGGAAAGGATTAATATTTTATCTCCAGCAAAAATAAATTTATCTTTAGATATTATTTCAAAAAGAGAGGATAACTTTCACAATATTAGATCTTATGTGCAAATAATTGATTTTTTTGATGAAATAAGTATTGAAATAGATAATAATGATTCGAATATATCGCTTGATTGTTCAGAAAAAAAAATATCAACGAATGAAAATCTTGCATATATTGCTGCAAATAAATTTTTAGAAGCTTTTAACATTGATTCAGGTTTAAAAATTAAAATAAAAAAGAAGATTCCACTGGGCTCAGGAATGGGTGGTGGAAGTAGTAACGCCGCAGCAGTTTTAATCGGGCTCAGTAAAATTTTTAAAATTGAAGATTTTCAAAAAATTCTTAATTTAGGAGAAGAATTAGGCTCTGATATTCCTCTTTTTTTATATTCTAGATCAGCATGCATAAGCCAAAAGGGCCAAGTTGTAAATTTAGTTAAGAATCCACCCAAGCTAAATTATTTTATTGTTATGCCAAGACTAGAAATATCATCAAAAAAGTCCTATAGAAATTGGAAAGTTAATGAAGAGTATATAAATAATTTTCATAAGAGATCAAAGTATAAGAAAATTTATTTTGACGATAATACTATTGAAATTAAAAATGATTTTTATCCCTTAATAATCAAAAATTATTCAGAATTTTATGAAATCATTCATTTTCTTAATTCATCTGAACTTGAGAGTTTTTCAATTACTGGATCAGGATCAGCTATTTTTTCAATTATTGATAATAACGTTAATGTGGATGAATTAAAAAGTTATATTGAGTCATCAAATAAATTCAGGGTTTCAATCAACTCATCAATTGAAGGTTGGAGATTCCAAATCGATTGAATTTACAAAAAATACCTGTATCCTCAACATTTATATGATTTATTTGGCCCGTCGTCTAATGGCAGGACTCTTGGTTTTGGTCCAAGCAATGGAGGTTCGAATCCTTCCGGGCCAGTTTTTCTCTTCACATTAAGAGTTGAAAATAGTATAATTAGGCACGATATTTGTATGTCAATAAGATTATAAGGATTAATATATGAGTTCCGATGATTTTCAAGAGTATAATGAGCAGCAACCAGCAGCTGATTCTGACTTAGATGATAAAGCTCTTTTAGAGGAATATCAAAAAACAACTCTACGTAATGTAGGGGCTAAATCTAAAAAGAAAGACTGGGTTCCCGATGAACAATATAGGCTTCTATATGTATATTTCAAAGATATGTCTTTAGAGCCTCTTTTGAAATCAAAGCAAGAGGTTGAGGTTTCGGCAAAAATAAAAAAATCTGAATTGATAGCAAGTAATTTTAAACAAATGTTAGAGGATGTTGAATCTTCATCAATTTCTGCTGTACAAAAAAGAAAGCTAGTAAGCTTAAAAGGTGGTAAAAAAAGAAGAGTTGCTGAGGTTGAAGGGTACATTAAGGCATATACAAACTTAGCTAATAACTTAAAGGAGAGATTTGTTAAGGCAAATTTAAGATTAGTTGTTAGTATTGCGAAAAGATATATTGGTAGAGGATTGGCTTTACAGGATTTGATCCAAGAGGGAAATGTTGGTTTAATGAGAGCCGTTGAAAGATTCGATCATACAAAGGGATTTAAATTTTCAACTTATGCTTCATGGTGGATTCATCAAGCTATATCTAGAGCGCTTTTGGATCAAACAAGGACAATAAGAGTTCCTGTGTACGTTTTAGAGCAGGCTAGCAAGGTATTTAAAGCAAGTACCGCTTTGCAAAAAGATTTAGGTAGAAAACCTACTCCTAATGAAATTTCAGAAAAAGTGGGAATATCAGTTGATGGTGTGAAAAGAATATTGGAATCAACAAATGAAGTTGTTCAGCTTGATACCCCTGTATTCGACGGGGAAAAAGCTACTCTATTAGACTTTATTCCTGATGAAGGTTCACCAGTTCCGGACAGAATCGTTGCTGAGAGCTCATTAACCGAGAGAATAAAAGGTGCTTTAAAAGCCTTAACTCCAAGAGAAGAAGAAATCATAAAAATGAGATTTGGTATTGATATGGAAAGTACTTATACCTTAGATGAGATTGGGAAGAAATTTGATTTAACTCGTGAAAGAATAAGGCAGATTGAGAAAAAAGCATTAGAAAAACTTGCTAAATCCGACGTAGGTGAAGTTTTAAAGAGTTTTTTAGAATAGTTTTATGAACAAAATCAAATTTGGACTTGTACCACCAATGCCTGGTGCCGATTGTGATGAACTTATAAATTTCTCCATTAAAGCTGATAAATTAAAATTTGATTCATTATGGTTTCCAGACCATTTAGCTTTTATTGCTCCAAGCCCAGCTTTCGAAGCATGGACTATAGCTGCGGCAGTTGCAAAAGTTACAGAAAATATCACCATTGGAACAACATCTGATCCTCATAGAAATCATCCTGCAGTCTTCGCACAGAGGCTTGCTACTGTAGACCATATATCTAAGGGAAGAGTGGCTTTAGGTCTGGGGGTTGGGGAATCAATGAATACAGATGCTTATGGTATTCCCTGGGATAATCCTTTTCAAAGGATGACAGAGTCAATGGATGTTATGAAGCTTTTATGGTCTACAAAGAATTCGATTAATTATGATGGAGATTTTTTTAAATTAAAAGACGCATCACTACTTCTTAATCTATATAAAGACAAGAAGACTTTACCTTTTTATTTTGCTACCCATACAGATAAAGGTCTCGATTTAATTGGTAGGGCTGGCGATGGTTGGATGCCACTTGATTTAACACCGAATCTATATAGAGAATACTTAAGTAAGATAGAGGTATCTGCAAAAAATTCAGGAAGAAATCTCAACCAAATTGACACTACCATATGGATATTTACTTCATTGGGATCTAATGAGGATGAAGCATATAAATCTCTTGAGCCTTTTAGATATGTATGTATTATGCAAGAACAATTAAAAAAAGCAGGTTATGATATAAATATTCCTGAAGAATATAAGGGATTAAATTATTTTAATATCACGCCTACAGATGAAGCAAGAAAAGAAAAATTTAGGGACCTGGGAAAATATTTTCCTCGTGAGGCAATCATAGACTTTACAATAACGGGTTCAAAAAAAGATTGTATTAAAAAAATTGAAAAATATATTGAAAAGGGTGTGAAACATTTTGTCTTGTTTCATTATTTCAGCCCTGATCCTGATTTAGCGATGAAAATTTATGCTAAAGAAATTATTCCATATTTTAATTCTTAAGATTTAAATCTGAAAAGTTTATAATGCCCATTTTTGAGTATTCAAATTCTTCTAGCCTATTGCTTTTTAAATATATTTGATTTGATTCATAAAGTGGGATAATGACATTTTCTTTGTGAATTAAAATTTCTTGCGCGTTATCATAATACTTAATTCTTTCTTTTTCATCTATTTCACTAGAGCTTTTACGAATTAATTCGTCATATACTTTATTACACCAGCCAGTTTCATTATTTCCACTTTTACAAGTAAATAAGTTCATAAAATTATGAGGATCTGGGTAGTCTGCTGCCCATCCTGCTCTAAACATATTTGGCCTATCACTATCCAATGCACTTAAATAAACTTTCCACTCTAATCCTTGGATATCCACATTAATTTTTAAGTTTTCTTTCCACATGCTTTGAAGGACTTCTGCAATAAGCCTATTGTTTGGCGATTCTGGAAATAAAAATTTAATTTTAGTCTTTTTTAAGTTCTTACGATCAATAATTTCTTTTGCCTTTTTTGGATCATATAAATTATTATATTTTCTATTACCAATCATTCCTTTTGGAATCCAAGAATTTGTTGCATTTACAGTATTTTGAAGAATTGATTCAAAAACCTCTTTATTGATAGAGAGCATAAAAGCTTTTCTTGTTTCTGGATCATCAAACGGTTTTTTATTAACATTAAAACCAATATAGTTATTCCTAAATTGATAATTAGTATTGATCATTCCTTTAGATTTAAGATATGGTATTTCCAATAATGGTATTCCACCACCATCAAGTATATCCAGTTGTCCGTTTTCAAACATAGCTAATGATGAAGTTGAATTTTCATTTATGATAATTTTAATTTTTTTTTCTAATTTGTCTTTGAAAGTCATGTAGCTATTATTTTTTCTATCTATCATTTTATATGGCCCTAGCGTTACAAGGTTCTCTATTTTTATCCATGATTCTCCATGTAAATCTATTAGATCTTTTCTGATTGGAAATGTTGACATGAAGCTCATTAGACTTGGAAAATAGCTTTTTTTTGTTTTTAAATCAATTTCAATCGTATAATCATCAATAGCTCTTACACCAACTTGCATGAAATTTTTTATTTTTCCAGAATTATATTTTTTTGCATTTTCAATATCAAATAAAAAATAAGCATAGTCTGCTGCTGTTTTAGGATTCAATAATCTTTCCCACGAATCAGTAAAGTGATATGATTTTAACTCTACGTTGTCAGACCAGAGTATGCCTTTTTTTATTTTAAAAATTATTTGATTTTTTCCCTCAACAAAAAACCATTTCTCTGCTAAATTATTTTCAAGTTCTAGTTTATTATTTAGTCTAGTTAGTCCTCCCATAATATTATTTATAATTAGGAAAGATGAGCTATCAGTAGCAAGATTCCAATCCAAAGTTCCTGGTTCACTAGACATATTAATATTTATATATTCCATGTCATTAGCAATAGAATTGTCTGTGATAAAAAAAAATAAAAGTAAAAAGCAATAAAGTTTATATTTAAGAATTTTCAGATTCTTCAGCCTCGACTGTAATTAAGTGAGCACCTAGATCAACAGTATCTCCATCTTTTACACTGACTTCAGTGATTTTTCCATCGATTGAACTTTTAAGCTCACTTTCCATTTTCATAGCTTCAACTATAATTAAGCCCTCACCTTCACCCACTATCTCCCCCACTGCTTTAAGGACTTTTACTACCCTGCCTGGCATAGGGGCTGATATTTTATCAACACCTGATGCATTATCCAAAGAACTTTTATCTCGGGCGGAGGGTACTTCGAATGTAAATAGATCACCCTTATAAAAAACCTCAATTAATTTACCTTCTTTTTTTAAAGCTATAGTACAAGTTTGACCATCTAAAATCATTGAATATAAATTAGAATCAATTTTAACTAATTCTGCATTAAAGTTTTTTTCATTATTCTCAATTTTAAAAATTCCATTCTCATCAACTAAATCAAATTCTAGTAAATCTTTTCCAATTTTTAAATTATATTTCATAATATTAAATCCTAAAACATTGAATTTCTTGAAACACTAGACCTTCTTGCAATATATTTCCAGGGCGTAAATCTAGGGTCTCTATCATTGCTTTGTGAATCTGTGGCGGTGTGTAAAGTAATTACTCCTGCTATAGACGATATCTCTAGGCTCTCTTTTGGGGTTTTAAGAAGTTCTTTATGTTTATCAATAAAACCAGTATCAAGCTTCCCTGCTATAAAGTCCTTTTCTGCCATAAGTCTATTTAAGAATCCCAAATTGGTTTTTAATCCTAAAACTATATACTCATCCAGAGCTCTAGCCATTCTTTTTATGGCATCATTTCTGTCTTTACCCCATACAATAAGTTTTGAAAGCATAGGATCATAAAATGTTGTAACCTGATAGCCATTAAAAAGGGATGAATCATCTCTTACTCCTGGACCTTGAGGAGATTTTGTATATACAGCTGTTCCAGGAGTTGGAATAAAATTATTTTCTGGATCTTCAGCACAAATTCTGCATTCAATCGCATGACCATTTATTTCAACATCTTTCTGTTTGAAACTAAGTGGCTCTCCAGCAGAAACCTTAATCATTTCTTTAACAATATCGATTCCTGTAATCATTTCAGTTATAGGATGTTCAACCTGTACTCTAGTATTCATCTCTAAAAAATAAAAATTTTCTTTCTGATCCATAATAAACTCAACAGTTCCTGCTCCAACATAAGATACTTTTTTTGCAAGTTTTACAGCTATATCACCCATAATCTCTCTAGTTTTTTTACTCACGCCAGGTGATGGTGCTTCCTCAACAACTTTTTGGTGTCTTCTTTGGATAGAACATTCTCTTTCAAATAAATGGACAACATTACCTTTTTTATCACCAATTACTTGAATTTCAATATGTCTGGGTTCTTGAATAAATCTTTCTATAAAAACTGCATCATTATTGAAAGCAGATTTAGCTTCACTTTTTGCCATTTTTAATGAATTTTCAAAGTCAGACATTTTATGTACTAATCTCATTCCTTTACCGCCACCACCGGCAGATGCTTTTATCATTAACGGAAATCCAATTTCTTTAGCTACTGAAACAGCCTCTTCATCTTGTACTTCGCCTTCTGTTCCAGGCACTAAAGGTACTTTTGCAGATTTAGCTATCTCACGTGAAGTTATTTTATCGCCCATAAGTCTTATTGCTTCCGCACTTGGACCTATGAAATCAATTTTATTTTTTATACAATTTTCTGCAAATTCTGCATTTTCTGAGAGAAATCCATAGCCGGGATGTATACCATCACACTTAGCTTTTTTTGCAACTTTTATAATATTTTCTCCAATCAAATAACTTTCGCTAGGAAGAGGTCCTCCAATATTATATGCCTCATCTGCCATGTTTACATGTAAAGAACTTTTGTCGGCATCAGAATAAACTGCTACAGTTTTAATGTTCAACTCTTTACATGCCCTAATAACTCTTATCGCTATTTCGCCACGATTTGCGACCAAAATTTTCTTATACATATTTACCTCATAATTTATAAAGGGATTAATCCATGTTTTTTAGGTGGATTATTTTGCCTCTTCCCTTCAAGCATTTCAAAAGAATTTGCAACTCTTACCCTGGTATCTTCGGGTTTTATTACTTCATCGATGTATCCAAGATTTGCAGCTCTATATGGATTAGCAAAAAGATCTTTATATTCTTGAACAAGACGAGCTTTTTCCGCTACTGGATCATCAGCATTTTGAATTTCTCTTTTGTTAACAATATTAACGGCACCATCAGGACCCATTACAGCAATTTCTGCTGTAGGGAATGCCAAATTGATATCGCCTCTTAAATGTTTAGAGGACATAACATCATAAGCGCCGCCATAAGCCTTTCTTGTAATAACTGTTACCCTTGGGACTGTTGCTTCACAATAGGCATACAAAAGTTTTGCACCATGCAAAATGATTCCATTTAATTCTTGGTCAACCCCTGGTAGAAAGCCTGGAACATCTACTAAAGTTAAAAGTGGAATATTAAAGCAATCACAGAATCTAACAAACCTAGCACCTTTAATTGATGATTTAATATCTAAAACTCCTGCTAAAACATTTGGCTGATTACCGACAACTCCAATAGTTTTTCCATTTATTCTTGCAAAGCCAATAACTATATTTTTTGCATAATTTTCTGCTACTTCAAAAAAATACTCATTATCTACGATATTAGAAATAACTTCTTTCATGTCATAAGGTTTGTTAGGATTTGTAGGAACGATATCTCCAAGTTTATCAACTTTTCTGTCTATAGGATCATCACATTTAATTTGAGGAGGATCTTCCATATTATTTAAGGGTAAAAATGTAAAAAGTTCTCTTAATAGAGACAAACAGTCTTCATCGTTCTCAGCTGCAAATTGTGCTACACCACTTTCTGAAGTATGGACTACTGCACCGCCTAGTTCTTCAGATGTAACTTCTTCGTTTGTTACAGTCTTAACTACGTCAGGTCCAGTAATAAACATATAACTTGTATTCTTAACCATTGCTATAAAATCTGTCATAGCAGGTGAATATACTGCACCCCCAGCACTCGGTCCCATAATTGCAGAAATTTGGGGAATAACACCAGAAGATTGAACATTCCTTAAAAATATTTCAGCATAGCCAGCTAGGCCACGAACACCTTCTTGAATTCTTGCGCCACCTGAATCGCTAAGCCCAATTACAGGACAACCGACTTGCATAGCCATATCCATTATTTTTGTAATTTTTCTAGCATGTGCCAAGCCCAGAGCACCACCAAAGATTGTGAAATCTTGAGCGTACACAAAAACTTGCCTACCATCAATCTTTCCATATCCTGTTACAACACCATCACCTAGGAATTTTGTTTTTTCCATACCAAAATTATAATTTTGATGTTCAACAAATTTATCTAGTTCAACGAAAGTCGAATTATCAAGAAGCAAATTAATTCTTTCCCTTGCTGTTAATTTTCCTTGTTTATGTTGTTTTTCAACCCTAGTCTCACCACCTGCTTCCTCTGCTTTAGATAATTTATCTTCAAGAAACTTAATCTTTTCTTCCATTGTAATTTCTACACTCATAAGAAACCTCTATATTTAATATATAATTCAACTTATTATTATAAAAAAACGATTATAAAAATATAATCTAATGTGATATTTTTTCTAGTATTGAATTTAATTTGTTTTTGAAATCATATATTTTCTCGTTATTGTTAACAACATAATCAAAGTCTTTGGTATGGATATTTGTATTCTTTTGAGCCTCCAAAATATTAAATATCTCACTAGTGGACATCCCATCTCTTCTAGAAACACGCCTTATAATCTCGTTCTTTTTCGATTTAATAAGTATTATTTTATCCAGATATTTGCCCATTTTTGTTTTTTTTGCAATTAGTGCACCTTCAAAGAAAATTATTTTATCTTTTTTGTTTATATGAAATTTTACATATTCTTTAACTTTACTGAAAATTTCAGGGTGAACTATAGAATTATATTTCTCTCTTATTTTATTATCTTTAAAAATAATTTTTTTTATTTTATTTCTGTTAAGATTTTTATTTTTATATAAAATATTTGACCCAAATAATTTTACAATTTTTTTATAACATTTTTCACCTGGAGACATAATTTCATACGATATGTTATCTAAATCATAAGCAGGATATTTTTTATGTTTAAAAAATTTGATTGCCAAGCTCTTTCCACTTCCTATATTCCCAGATATTCCGATCTTTAATATATTATATTTTCTCAAAAGCAGCTTTCCTCAATTCTTTCTTTAATTATTTCGGTCCCTAATAAATCAAGTATCTCGAATATGCCAGGTGACGACTTGGTGCCTGTTAAAATTATTCTTAACGGAAAAGCTAGTTCTTTCATTCTAAGTTTGTTTTCTGTTAAAAAGTTATTAAAACATTTTTTAATTTCGTCGTGAGTGTTAGGATTAACTTTTATATAGTAGTTTGAAAAATTTTTAAGAATTAATTTCTGTTCATTATTAATTAGTTTAATCAAATTTTGATCTACTTTAATTTTTCTTGATTCACAAAATAATAGACTTTCTTTTAACTGGACCAAATTTGATGATTTATTTTTTGCTATATCTAATGCTTTATTAGAATCTATTTCAGGGATAAATTTAATATCTAATTCGGAAAGTAATAAATCGTTACTTTGTTTTTTAATTTGACTGCTATTAACCCATGAAAATTTCTCAATATCAAATACAGCAGGAGACTTATTTAAATTGTCTAGCGAAAAGAATTCCTTCATTTCGTTCATTGAAAATATTTCCTGATCTCCATATGACCAGCCCAATCTCGCAAGGTAATTAATAATTGAAATTGGTAAAAAACCTTTTTCTCGAAAATTATTTACAGACTCAGCTCCATGTCTTTTACTAAGCTTGGTTTTATCACTACCTAATATCATTGAAACATGTGTAAACTCAGGTTGATGATTTGATAAAGCATTAAATATTAATATTTGTTTAGGTGTATTT
>CACLTT010000006.1 GCA_902609885.1 uncultured Candidatus Hydrogenedens sp.
AGATCTTTTAAGCTTGAAAAAATTGCAGGTAGCTATCAGTTTAGGACTCATGAGGATTACAAAAATCTTATAAAAGAATATATAAATAAAAAGCCTTTTAAACTTTCAAGAGCGTCATTAGAAGTTTTAGGGATTATTGCAAAGAGACAGCCTATAACAAAATTAGAGATTGATAAGATTAGAGGAGTTGATTCCATTGGAGTTATAAATGTCTTGCTGGAAAGAGATATAATAAAAGTTTCTGGTGAAAAAAATGCCCCTGGAAAACCATATTTATACAAAACAACGGACTTTTTCTTGGAAGTATTTAGTTTAAATAATATTAACGATATACCTGATATTGATGAATTTAATGATTATGAAGCTTCAAAAACTTAGACTTGTATTCTGAATATAATTTTTCTTGAAGTTCAAACATAGTCTTCTCATTTTTTAAATTATCATGATCATAGCCTAATAAATGAAGAATTCCATGAATAGATAATATTATTACCTCTTTTGACAAAGAATTTTTATTTTTTAAAATATTTTTTTTACAATAATTCATGGAGATTAAAATTTCTCCTAATATATTATTTGAGCTATTTTCATAATTAAAGCTTAGAACATCTGTTGATGTATTTTTTTGTCTATATTCGTTATTTATTTTTCTCATTTTATAATCTGATATAAATGTTATATAAATAATCTTTGAGGATAATTTAAGTCTCTTCAATACATAAGTTATTGCATTATTTAGAGATAATTTATTGAATCTTCTAGTATAGTTATTAGAATCGCTTATTATAAGAGGCATTAAAAGCATATGATACCATTAATATCTATAGTAGGAAGACCAAACGTAGGGAAATCGACACTGTTCAATAGACTAGTGGGGATTAGACATTCAATAATTTTCAAAGAGCCTGGCAGCACCAGAGATCTATTATCAAAAAAATTTATAATTAATAATAAAGAGTATGAGCTAATTGACTCAGGGGGTTTTGATAAAAATAAAGATCTTTACCCTACACTCATAAGAAAAAAAATTATTGAGGTTATTAAAAAGTCTAATCTTATAATTTTTTTATTAGATGGCAAGTCTGGAATTCAAAAAGAAGATTTTGAATTAATTTCATTAATAAGAAAAGAGAATAAAAGTATGGTGACGGTAATAAACAAAATCGATTATAAACATTTTGATGAAAACTTGCCTGAATTTTATAAATTGGGTGAGTCAAAGATGATTAGTATTTCTGCAGAACATGATAGAAATATTACAGAACTAAAAGATTTTATTTATAAAAATATAGGAAAAGTTAAATCCAATGAAGTTGAAGATTATTATTCAAAAATTGCTATAGTTGGAAAACCTAATGTTGGTAAATCTACTCTCATAAATAAAATAGCAGAAGAAGAAATATCAATAGTAAGTGAAAAACCTGGAACAACTAGGGATGCAGTAAATCTTGAAATAATAAGAAACCACAAAAAATATATGTTTATTGATACTGCTGGTTTAAGAAGAAAGTCAAAAATATATGAAAAAGTTGAATATTATTCTACCTCAAGAGCAATAGATACTATTCAGAACTCTGATATAGCAGTTTTCATGATTGATTCACAATTAGGTCCATCAAAACAAGATTCAAAGATTTTAAACCTTATAAAAAAAAATAATAAAGCTGTAATTATTTTACTTAATAAATCAGATCTAATTCCAAAAGAGCTAAAAAATAATGAGAGACTCAAAGAAGTTATTCTTCAATATTTCCCTCAAATAAACTATGCCAAAATTATCGTCATATCTGCATTGGAAGGAAAAAATATAAATAAAATCTTTAAAGAAATTGATGAAATTGAAATAAAATTGAATTTTAAAGTGAATATTAACAACTTTAATAAATTTTTAAAAGGAGTCGTAGAAAAATATTCAGTTCCAGTTCAAAGAGGCAAAAGATTTAAAATCTACTATGGATCACAAACTAAAACTAATCCACCAGAATTTATAATTTTTTCAAACTTTGCAAAAAATCTACCCAATCCATTTAGAAAATTTTTTGAACGATCAATTAGAAATGAATATGCACTTGATGGTATAAGTTTTAAATTAAGCTTTAGAACTACTAGAAAAGAGTGACTCTATAACCAATAGAACTTTATTTGCTATTATTCGAGAATCATATTGATTTACTGATTTCTTTCTTGAATTGAATCCCATACTAAGTCTTAAATCTTCATTCTCTATCAAGCTAACAATATTTTTAGTCGGACTTTCATTTATATTATGAGAATATCCATTGATACCATTATCTACTGCCTCACCTATACCACCTATTCTAAATCCTATTATTGGCTTACTTAAAGCCATTGATTCTATAACTACTCGAGGAAATGGGTCAGGATATCTTGAAGGAATAAAGAAAATATCAAAATCTGCTATATAAGATTCTACGTCAGTTTTATAGCCAGTAAAGATAAATTTATTTGTTAAATTATATTCTTCAACTTTATCTTTTAATTTTTTCATTAAATTTTGTTTGAAATAAAATGGAGTATCACCAACAATAACAAAAGTACAATCTTTTTTGAAAACATGAGATATTTCTTTACAAACTTCGATAAAATACTCAAAACCTTTTCGTGGAACAATTCTACCTACAGTCCCAATTATTATTTTATTTTTTTCAATTCTATATTCATCTCTTAATTTTTTAATAATTTTATTATTTGAGAACTCATCCGTGTCAATTCCATTATTAATTACAACATTTTTATTTTTAAATTTAAACTGATCACTAGTAGCATTTGAAACACAAATAATTTTTTTAATGTTTTTTAATTTTCCACATGTATTAATAAGCCATTTAAAAAAAACATTTGTTTGTATATTCCTAACATGCCATACAGTTTTAATGTTATAAAAAAAACCAACTATAGAGCCAAAAATCTTAGCTTGAGTACCATTACAGTAAATTAAGTCAATTTTATTTTTTTTTATCAAGCTTTTTAAAGTAATAGATAGAATTATTAATCTAATTACGTTGATTATAATATCTAAAGGTAATACAGAGATACTTTTTCCAAAGATATTAAAATTTTGTTTTTTAAGGTTTTCAGGGAAATTTTTTGAAACAATTTCATTAATATTTAAATTTTCATTTTTAATATTTTCTGAAAAAGCATTTTTTGATGGAATAAGAACATTAACTTTATATTTATTATAATCAAAGTGTTTAAGTAAATAAAAAAGACTTCTGCCTGGTCCACCATCTCTAACAGAATGATTAATAAATAAAATATTTTTTTTCATTTTAACAAAATAACACAGAATTATGAGTTTTTAACTAACTTGACAATTACTTTTATTATTAGACAATATCAATTAATTATTTTTGTTATGAAAAAATCTAAATATATATGGTTTAATGATAAGTTTATTCAATGGGATAAGGCAACCACTCATGTTCTTAGTCATGGTCTACATTACGGATCAGGGATTTTTGAAGGTATAAGAGCCTATTCAAATAAAAAAGATACTTTTATATTCCGATTAAGTGATCATTACACTCGTTTTTTTAATTCTGCAAAGGTTGCATTTATCAAAATACCTTATTCACAAAAAAAACTTGAGAATGCAACATTAGAATTAATTAAAAAAAATAAGTTAAAAGATTGCTACATTAGGCCATTGGCTTTTATAGGTGATGGTTCAATTGGAATTAATCCTTCAAATAATAAAATTAATGTAATAATTGCGGCTTTTAAATGGGGAACATATTTAGGTGAAGAAGGTGTTAAAAAAGGCATAAGAGCAAAAATATCATCATTCTCTAGAATGGGAGTTAATTCTTTTATGACAAAATCAAAAATATCAGGAAACTATATAAACTCTGTTTTTGCTAAGAGGGAAGCTTTAAATGCAGGTTATGATGAGGCATTGATGCTTGATACAGACGGCTATATTTCTGAGGGAACTGGAGAGAATATATTTATTGTTAGAAATAATAAAATAAAGACCACTCCTATTACTTCAGTATTAGAAGGAATTACTAGAGACTGTGTAATTAAAATAGCAAAAAATAATAACTTAGAAGTTATAGAGCAAAAATTTACTAGGGATGAGCTATATATAGCCGACGAGGTATTTCTTTCTGGAACAGCTGCGGAAATAACACCAGTTAGAGAGGTAGATGATAGAAAAATTAGCAGTGGAAGTCCTGGAAAAGTTACCAAAATTATTCAACAGGAATATAAAAATCTTGTAAGAGGTATTAGTAATCCTGCTAGTAATTATTTAACTAAAATTTAGATAGCTCCTAAATAATCAAGCAAAGTCATGACGCCAAAGCCTGTAGCACCTGGTGCTAACCAGGGTCTCTTTGAGTCTATGTAAGCTGGACCAGCAATATCAATATGAGACCATGGTATAGATTTATCTACAAAATGTTGTAGGAACATAGCTGCTGTTATAGCACCGCCGTAACGAGTTGAAGCAGAATTTTTTATATCAGCGATGTTACTTTCAATTGAAGATCTAAGATCTTCATCTAAGGGAAGTTCCCATATTTTTTCACCCGCATTATTAGAGGATTTTAAGATTTTTTCTGCTTGCCTTAAAGTATTAGAGAATAAACCCGCAGTATAATTCCCTAATGCTACCATGCAAGCACCTGTTAAAGTTGCTAAATCAATCATTTCGGAGACTTTGAGTCTATTTGCATATTCAATGGCGTCAGAAAGTATGACCCTACCTTCAGCATCAGTATTAATAACTTCAATAGATTTACCACTAAGTCCAACTACTACATCATCTGGCCTATATGCATTTGGGCCAGGCATGTTTTCGGCAGAAGGGATAAGACCATGAACCTCTAGGTTTTTAGGTTGCAACAAAGATAGAGCTTCAAAAACACCAACAACACATCCTGCACCAGCCATATCCATTTTCATAGTAACCATATAATCAGCAGGCTTTAAGGACAATCCTCCACTGTCATAAGTCATACCTTTTCCTATTAGAGCAATTTTCTTAATTTTTTTATTTTTAGAAACAGATTTATATTTAAGATGTATAAATCTAGGCATGTTAGCACTTCCTTTACCAACATTCCATATTCCAAGCATATTCATTTTTTTTAAATCTTTCTCATTAAAAATCTCGCAAGTAACATTTTTTCTTTTTGATATTCTATTTGCATATTTTCCAAGTTCAGCTGGAGTTAAAATTTCAGGTTGCTCATTAACTAAAAGTCTTGTCATATTAACACCCTCAATAACATATTTACTTTTGTTTAATATTTTAGTAAAAGTTGAAGATGATATATTATTTGAAATTATAGTAATATTAATATCATTTAAATTTGATTTTTTACTTTTATATTTATCAAAATAATAATGGCCATAGAATAAGCCCATTAAAAATTTTTCAATTTTTATATTGTCAAAACTATTAGATAAGACAATTTGCAAGGAAGATATTTTTTGTTTGGACGATACTATTGAGTACGTAATTGATGAAGCACATCTGAAAATTTTTTCATTAGTTAAATCTTTTTTGGCTCCTAATCCTATAAATTTCTTTGAAGAAGACTTCTCATTATCGATTTCATTAAATATAAGAGATTCATTGTAATTCCCTTCAAAAGACTGGCTTTGTGCAAATTGGGAAATTTGTTTTTTTAAATTACCATAGGCACTAAAGCTTTTAATGAGTTCAGTACTAAGTAAAACATGATATGTAGTTTCAAAATTAGTTATATTATTACTATTAGTTATAAATAAAGCCATATAGAATTATAACTAATATTATTAAAAAATTAAAAATGATAAATAATACAAAATATTACCTAATTTTAATTTTATTTTTTTTCATATTAGGATGTACTAATAATCAAAGTGAAAAAAATGTTTTTAACCCCAGTAAAATTGAATTAAAAGTTTTAAACACTGGTAAAAAAAATATCCAAGAATATGAATTTTATATTATTAATTTTTGGGCTTCATGGTGTATTCCATGTAAAAATGAAGTTTTAATATTAAATAAATTAGATACTGTAAATAAAAATTTAAAAGTAATTGGCATATCAATAATGGATGTTTATTCCGAATCATTGAATTTCATAAAATCCAATAATGTTCAATATGAAAATTATTGGGACGAGAATCTTGTATCATTGAAAAATTTTAATTCGATCAACAGTATTCCTGTAACTTTAATTTTTAATGATAAAAATGAGATCATACTTCGATTAGATGGCGAGCTGGATGAGAAATCTTATTTAAAAATATTAGAGTTAGTAAAAAAATGATAGATTCATCTTCAACATATATTGCATTAATTGCAGGACTTTTATCCTTTTTTTCGCCTTGTATTTTTCCACTATTTCCAATTTATCTTACTACCTTAGGGCTTGATGAAAAAATCAGTTCTAAAACTAATAAAAACATTGTTTTATCTACATTGATTTTTATATCGTCTTTTACCTTTATTTTTTTACTATTGGCATTAACCTCAACAACAATAGGTTTATTTCTCAATATAAACAAACTATTAATGATAAAGATTTCAGGGATTTTAATTATTCTCTTTGGGCTTATAAATATTGGTTTTTTCAAAAATATGGTTTTCAATAAAACATATCTATTAAACCTAAAATCAGACAACAAATTTTTTAAACCTTTCTTACTTGGAATATCATTTGGTTTTGCCTGGACACCATGTATTGGACCTGTTCTAGGTTCCGTATTAGCTTATTCCGCAGCTGGAAAAAATATTGAAAGCTCTTTAATAACATTAAGCTTTTATTCAATTGGATTGGGAATACCCTTTTTCATAGGATCTTTGGGTTTTAAAAGTTTAATTAAAAAATTTAATAATAAGTCAAAAATTTACTATTTTTTCGGAAATTTCATGGGTTTTTTATTAATTATTTTTGGTATTGTTGTATTTAACAATAAAATATATATATTGAACCTATATTTTCAAAAGTTTATAAATTTTTTAAATAATTTTTTTATTTAATTTTGTTCTAATTTTTATTATTTAATGTAAAATTTATTAATTGCTTTAACAGGAGTATTATTATGAGTGAAGAGACCAAGAATGACGGGATAGTAAATAGAAGAGAAGAAGCCTTAGATTATCACTCCAAAAATCCGAGTGGAAAAATTGAAATAAAAGTTACTAAAGCAGCTGAAACTCAAGATGAATTATCTCTAGCTTATTCACCTTGGGTTGCAGAACCATGTAAAGAGATACATGAAGATGTGCAAAATGTTTATAAGTATACCAATAAAGGAAACTTAGTAGCTGTTGTATCAAATGGAACAGCAGTATTAGGGTTAGGCGATCTTGGTCCTGAAGCTAGTAAGCCTGTTATGGAAGGTAAGGCCGTATTGTTTAAGCGATTTGCTCAGGTAGATGCCTTTGATATAGAAATTAAGACAACAGATGTTGATGAAATTATCAGGACAGTCGAACTACTTGAACCAACATTTGGAGGAATTAACCTTGAGGATATAAAGGCGCCTGAATGTTTCAGAATTGAGGATGAGCTTAAAGAGAAAATGAATATACCTGTTTTTCATGATGATCAACATGGAACTGCTATAATTTCTGCAGCAGGTCTTGTAAATGCCTGTGAATTAATTGGAAAAAAAATGGCAGAAATAAAAATTAATATAAATGGTGCTGGTGCATCTGCCATATCTTGTGCAAGATTGTTTATTACTCTTGGGGCTAATCCTAATAATATACTTATGTGTGATAGTAAGGGAGTTATATATAAAGGTCGAGAAAATTTAAATAAACAGAAAGAAGAATTCGCTGTTGAAACGGATTGTAGAACCTTAGAAGATACTTTTAAAGCATCTGATGTGTTTATTGGTTTGTCTATTGGAAATGTAGTTTCAAAAGATATGGTCTTAGATATGAATGATAATCCAATAATTTTTGCAATGGCAAATCCAGATCCAGAAATATCTCCTAAAGATGCTTTTGAAGCTAGGCAAGATATTATTATGGCAACAGGAAGAACTGATTATCCAAATCAGGTAAACAATGTTCTTGGTTTTCCTTTCATTTTTAGAGGAGCATTAGATGTTGCAGCAACTGAAATTAATGAGGAAATGAAAGTAGCTGCGTCATTAGCTTTGGCTAAATTAGCAAAACTCGGAGCATCAAAAGATATAGCAAAACGACATAATCGAGAAGAATTAGTGTACGGTAAAGATTATATTGTACCCTCCCCTTTTGATCCTAGAGTTCTTGTATGGGAATCGTATGCTGTTGCAAAGGCGGCTATAGAAACGGGTGTAGCACGATTAAAAATAGACTTAAATGAAT
Source organism: uncultured Candidatus Hydrogenedens sp. (assembly GCA_902609885.1). Taxonomy (GTDB): domain Bacteria; phylum Desulfobacterota_D; class UBA1144; order UBA1144; family UBA1144. The sequence goes on from CACLTT010000006.1 coordinate 8,327, forward strand.
ACAAATCAAAACTAGAAAAAATGGCTGGAGTAGAACCACAAAATTTTGATGAATAGAAAGATATTTTTTTTATTTTTTATTTTCTTTTTTATCAACCCTAACTTACAATCAGCTCAATTAACTGAAGAATCATCTTTTTTTCTTAATTCGCTTGAGGGTGACGTTAAAGAAGCCTATGATTATGCAGTAAAAAATCCAGAAATTTTGAGTAATTTTTCTTGTTATTGTGGATGTGAAAAAATTAAGCATACAAGTAATAAATCATGTTTTATCAAAAAAATTGATCAAGATATAATCCAGCTAACTAATCATAGTGTTTCTTGTCCAATATGTATTGATGTTGCTCTTACTGTAAAATATCTTACTCAAGATGGTTTTAGTTTGACAGAAATAAGATCCATTTTAGATGATGCTTATGTTGGTTACCCTACTACACAAACTAAATTAGAATTAAACGAGGGCTCTACAAAAAGCTGTTGCAATGAATAAAATCTTATTTCTTGCTTTAATAATTATTTTCATAACATCATGTAATGGAGATAAAAAAATAAATTCACAATTCATCTTGATCAACAAAGTTATATCAAATGAATATGATTTAAAAAAATTTGAATATAAAGGATTGAGTAATCGTCGTGCAGCAGATAAGGCTTATATGCTAGAGTTAGAATTTAAAGAACTTAAAGGTTTCAATATAATCAATTTTTGGGCATCTTGGTGCTATCCATGTATAGAGGAAGTAGAAGATTTTAATGATTTTATAATACAGGAGAATTCAAATTTAGAAATTATTGGTATAAATATTTTTGATGATTATGAAGAGGCTGAGAAGTTCATTTTATCGAATAAACCAGACTACCCTAATTTTTTTGATGAAACCAAAACAATTCCAATAGAATTTGGGGTTTCAGGTGTTCCCGAAACTTTTTTTTTGTATAACAACAGAATAATATATAAATATGTTGGTAAAATAAGTTCAGATAAAATAAGTGAGGGTCTAAGTAAAGCTTTTACATATGTCGAAAATAATAATTAATTTATATCTTCTTATATTTATTCTAATAATTCCACTATCAACTTTAGCTAATAATAAAGTCTATGAAATTTCCAACGAATTAATGTGTCCTGTTTGTCAGGGTCAAACTGTTGCAGAATCTAATTCTGGCCTTGCGATATCAATGAGAGAAGTTGTTAAAAAACAAGTTTCTGAAGGTAAAAGTAAAAAAGAGATTTTAAATTATTTTGTAAATATTTATGGTGATACTATTTTAGCTACCCCACCTGCAAAAGGGTTCGGAATTATTTTATATCTATTTCCAATTCTAGTATTAGTTAGTTCAGTTTTATTTTGGATTAGAAGGTTCAATAAATGATTTTTGATCAGAACTTTAAAAGGCTAAAAGTCATAAAAGAATCTACAAAGTTAGAAAAATTAAAAATAAATAAAAAAAGCTTTGTTGCATATTGGATGTCATCTAATCAAAGGATTAATTGTAATTATTCTCTCAATGAATCTTTGAAATTAGCAAAAAGGTTAAAAGTTTTGCATAAAACATTTTTTATTTATAATTCTCAACATTATAATTCACTTTCTAGGCATCATGAATTTATGTTGAATGGCTTAAAAGAGGTTAATAATCATCTAAATTCCTTAGGGCATCAATTATATTTTTACATTTATAGTGATTCATTAATAAAGTCAATATTAAAAAATTGTGTAAGTTTAGTAGTTGATTCAACTTATACAAGTAGAGCAAAAAAGTATCAAAAAAATATTTTAGATAATCTGAATATTAATATATATTCCGTAGATAATCTTTATCTACCTGTAAAAAGAGTATCAGACAAACAAGAGTACTCGGCAGCGACCTTTAGAAAAAAATATTATAATGAATTAGAGGATAAACTTCATATTCATAAATTTGAAATACCTTTATTATTAAAAGAAGTTGATTCTATAAAGATCGAAAATAATTTTACAGATATAATTAATAAAGAAATTAATTATTTAAAGACTGATGAATTTATAGATAAAAAAGTTGTTAATATTTCAGGTCCCATGTCAGCTGAAAAAGAAATTGATAGCTTCATTGACAGTAATTTTGATAGCTACGAGGAAAATTGTAGCAATCCTGAGTATATAAAAAATTCAACTATCAGTAGATTTTTACATTATGGACAGATAACAGCGTCACAAATTATATCTAAATTAAATAAAAATATATCAATAGAGCACCCTTTTTTAGAGCAGCTCTTAATAAGAAGAGAATTGGCATATAATTTTACTTTTTATAATGATAATTATAATAATTATAAATCTTTACCAAGTTGGGCTTTAAATACTCTTGAGAAACATCTGAGGGACAAAAGGGAATATATTTATGAATTAAGTGATTTTGAGTTTGCTAAAACGCATGATAAATACTGGAATACCGCTCAGATTCAACTTCTTACAACAGGCTATATTCATGGATATATGAGAATGTATTGGGGTAAAAAGATTCTAGAGTGGACGCCAGGATATAGGGATGGAATAGAAATTGCGTTATATCTTAATAATAAATATCAATTAGATGGTAGAAATCCCAATAGTTATGTTGGTGTTCTGTGGTGCTTTGGATTACATGATAGAGCTTGGCGAGAAAGAAATGTTTATGGAAAAATTAGATATATGAATGATAATGGATTAAGAAGAAAATTTGATATAGAAAGATATGTTAATTTTTTCAATCAAAGAGAGCTATTTTAATAAAAATTTTTCAAATTTTTTACTGTACTTAAAATTAACAATATTTTTATTTTCAAAAGAAATAAATAAAGGGAAATTTTGATTTAAGTTATCATTTTCTAACAATTTATCAATATCCATCAAATTTAAAGTGTTTGCCAAAATATCATTATTAGAGTTTGAATTTGTTGCAACAATTATTATCAAATCATCGCGAACTGCCAATTCATTATCCTTCATATTCAAATTAAAAGTATATAAATCTTTATCTAATTTATAAACAGAATATGAGTCAATTAAATTAAAATTAATTTGGTCAAATATATAACTTGGCAATTCGATATATTCTGAATCTTTTAATTGATAGTTGTACTTTGTAATAACTTTATCAAAGGTAATTGCAAATTTATCTAATTTTTGACTAATTAAATAATCTTTAATATTATCTACGATTATCCCTTTTATAATTGAATCAAAGCTTAATTTTGTACATTTCTGCTTTTTAGAGAAAACATTGTTTATTTTAATTTTAATATTTGTCATTATTGTACATCTTGAATGAACCTCAGATTTTAAGTAATAATCTAATTTTTTAACTTTTTGACTTTTATTTAATAGTGTAAAAGATGTAGGATTAAATTTACCTTTAGTAATTTTATTGAAATCGTTTAATACTTTATAAGCATCTACAAATATATCTGGAGCTGAGACATCTGAGCTTTTCTCTAAATCATTAAATCTTGAAATAAATGAACTTGAATCATATTCATTCAAAGCATCAGATATTTGATCAATTTTATTTTTAATTGCTCTCTTTTGGTCACCTGTTAGCGAATCAAGTGTATGAATCTTAAGCTTTCTATCTATTATATTATATACTTTCGTGATACCATATGTGTCTATGCATGGAAATGCAATAAAAATAAATATAAGAATAAAGCGCATTGAATGATAAATTCTAACTTATACAAAAATACATTCAAAACTTCTTTTGAAGTTGTACCTCCAAAGTATGAAATTAATAATATTTTTTTAAAAAAATTAGTTAAATACTCTAATAAATTTGATCTTTTAGATCTAACCTGCTGTCCTATGGCAAATCTCAGAATAACGCCCATAAGTCTTGCCCACTTACTTATTAGCCAAGGAGTTAATTCTGAAAAAATTATCATTAACTTTTCCACCAGAGATAGAAATACATTAGCTTTACAAAGTGAGATATTAGGAGCTTTGGCAATGAAAATAAACAAAATACTAGTTGTTAAAGGAGATAGAATAATTAAAGGTAATTCAAAAAAATCTAAAGAAGTCTTTGAGGTAAATACAGAAAAATTAATTAAAATTCTTTCAGATTTAAGAGAAGGATATGATTATAGTAAAAATAGAACAAATACTTCACTAAATTATGAAATATTCTCTACGCTCAATATTAACAAATCCTATAAAGAATTAAAAAAAATTATTAATCAAAGATTGAAACTGGGATCCAATTTTTTTATTACTCAACCAATCTACTCTGAAAGTGATTTTGAACTTATGTCAAAACTATCTTTGAAAACAGATTATAAAATTTTATGCGGAATTCTACCTATAACTAACACTAAAGTTCTAAATAATGTTTTTAAAAAGCTAGGTGGTATTAATATCGATGCACAACATCTAAAAAAAATAAAAAAAATAGATGAAAATGAAATTTTTAATCATTCCAAAGAATATTTAAAAAATTTAATTAAAGTGTACAAAGATAATTTGGATGGCATTCATATAATGACATCAGGTGATATATCTAAAGCGTTAAAATTAAAAGAGAATATATAATGCCAAACACAAAAGATACATTTAATTCTATAGCAACAGTTTATGATAAAATCAATAATATTATTAGCTTGGGTAGGCATAAGAATTGGAAATCATTTTTTATCAGTAATATAAATTTTGAGGGAGAAATATTAGATATTGCAACTGGGACAGGTGATATAATTTCATCAATTAAAAAGATCTATCCAAATACTAATTGCTATGGAATTGACCCATCAAAAAATATGCTATATATAGCTAAGCAAAAATATAAAGATATTAATTTTATTGAAGGATATTCTGAAGACCTTCCATTTCCTGATAATAACTTTAATTTTATAACAATATCTTTTGGCATACGAAATACCTTATCTATTAATGAGTCACTTAAAGAAATTCATCGAATTTTGAAAAAAAATCAATATCTATTAATTATGGAATTTTCAAAAACTGAAAATTTTTTTTTGAAAGTTTTTACAAATCTATATCTTTTTTTGATAATTCCAATTATTGGTCTTTTATATGGTAAATTTAAAGAATATTTTTATTTATCAAGTTCAATAAGTAATTTTTATACTCCAAAAGAATTTCAAAAAATATTAGAAAATAATTTTTTCAATGTAGAATCAATCAATTCATTTAATTTTGGACTTGTAACAATCTACAAAGCTAAGAAGATTTAAAAGTTTCAAGAATTTGGTTTTGATAAAACTCTAATTTTTCTTCATTTAAATAATAATGTGGAGCTGTCAATATAGGTAAATCTAATATTTTTCTATATTTTGCAATTTCATCATTTACTTCCTCATCAGAACCAACAATTGCAAATTTTTCTACCATTTCATCACTTACATTTTTTATCATTGAATCAATATCTTTATTGAAATAAGCTCTTCTTATTTTTTCTATATTTGAACCAAAACCAAGTTGCACAAAAGGTTCTGAATAAGCTTTTACAATTGAGTAAAAAGCTATCGTTCCCTTACAATCTTTTATCCCCTGAGCCTTATCACTATTAATAGCGCATAAAATTATTGATGAAACATGAGAATCTTTATTTTTTTTTAAAGGAATTATATTATTTTTAAGATATTCTTTTGAACAAACAACATGTCCTAAATATCCATCCGACTCATTAAGAGCTATATTAGACATTTTAGGCCCTATTCCAGCAATCTTTATTGGAATCTGCTCTCTATGAGCCTTAAATGGCCTTTTAAAGGCTTTAATTTCTATTCTATGGAACTTATCTGCAAATTCTATGTCTTGACCATTATATAGGCCATTTTGTATATTTTTTAAAATTTTAATTAATGAACTCATTCTTTCAGAAGGCTTATCAAAGTTTTCTGATCCATGCCATTTTCTGTTGGTATTAATAGCTCCTGATCCTAAACCCAATATTAATCTTCCATTTGATAAACTATCAATATCCATTGCCGAAATAGCTGTAATTAATGGGCTTCGAACAAAAGCTAATGTGACTGCTGATCCGATTTTTATATTTTTGGTTATTTCAGCTATAAATGTTAATTGCTCAAATGAAGAACGGTAAAGTTCAGTAACCCAAGCAGAATGAAAGTTATAATTATCAGCCTTTTTTACAATTTCTTTTATATTTTTAAATGAATTAGGATCTAAAATTATTCCAAGATTATTATTCATAATCTAATCTACTATTTATCAGAAGTACTTGGTTGAACTTCTTCACTAACTTGAGATGCAACCTCTCTAAATGGGACATCTAAACCAACAAGCTCAATTGCCGAAAGTGGTGCTGAGTCTCCTCTTCTATATGAAAGCTTGATAACTCGCGTATAGCCACCGGGTCTATCTATAAAACTTGGCGCGATAAACTCAAACAGATTCTTAAGAACGTCTCTGTTTTTTATTTTTGCATCTACAATTCTTCTAGACTGAACAGAATCAACCTTAGCAGTGGTTATCAGTTTTTCAGAAAATCTTTTTAACTCTTTTGCACGAGCATCAGTAGTAATAATTCTACCGTGTCGAAATAGCTCAGTAGCAAGGTTCTTCAACAAAGATAATCTATGTTGGGTCTTTAATCCAAGCTTACCTTTTCTAACTCTATGTCTCATTTACAAAACTCCCCTCTGAATCATCATTGGGCTCATCCTCTTTAAGCTTTCTTTGCTCATAATATAAATCTTTATTAATATCTTCTCCCAATCTAAGATTATATGAAGATATAACATCTCTAACTTCATTTAGAGATCTTTTACCAAAATTTTCCAAATTTAATAAATCTTCTTCGTTCAACTGAATAAGATCTCCAAGATATTTTATACTAGCTTTTTCTAAGCAATTTAATGACCTAGCAGAAAAATCTAGCTCTTCAATTTTTGTGAACAGAACATCTTCAGAACCTATTATTTCATCACTTTCTTCTTCAACAATTGGAATTGAATCAATTTCCTCTTCATCAAAATTAACAAAAACAGACATTTGATCTTTTAGTATTTTTGCTCCATACGCCACAGCATCTTCTGGCAATAAAGTCCCATTAGTCCATACCTCGATAGTTAATCTTTCATAATCTGTTCTTCTACCAACTCTTGCAGCTGTTACATTGTAATTGACTTTTAGTACAGGGGAGAAAATAGAATCAACTAATATTTCTCCAATTGAATGATTATTTTCATCTCTGGATTCCGTGGGCATATAGCCCCTACCCATCTCTATGGTCATTTCAATATCAAGTTTTGCACTGTCTGACAATGTAGCAATAAATTGATTGTCATTAACAATTTCTACATTTTGATTTGTTTCAATATCTTTTGCTGTAACCTCACCTTCACCTTCATAACTTAAACTAATTGTCTGTGGATCGTAAGTATTCATTTTTAAATTTAATTTTTTTAAATTTAATATTATTTCAGTAACATCTTCTTTTACGCCTGTAATTGTTGAAAATTCATGCTGAACACCATCAATTTTTACTTTAGTAATGGCTGGCCCCTGTATCGAAGAAAGTAATATTCTTCTTAAAGAATTTCCAATTGTTAGTCCATATCCTTTTTCAAGAGGCTGGCATATAAATTTTCCGTAAGTTTCAGATTTTGATTTTTGATCTATTTGTATGGATTTTGGCTTATATAAGCCAATCCAATTTCGCTGAAATTCCATTTATACTCCCTATAATTTAGAATAAAATTCAATAATTAATTGCTCATCAAGAGGTAATGTAAAATCATCTCTTGTGGGTAATCTTTTTACTAAACCACTTAGTTTATCTGAATCAAAATCAAGCCATTCTGGAACACCTCTTCTAGCGACAGACTCGACTGATTCTTTAATTCTTTTTTTGTCTTTACTCTTTTCTTTTATCTCAATTACATCATTAATTGAAATTAAAAAAGAAGGAATATCTACTTTTTTGCCATTTACTAATATATGCCCATGGTTTACATACTGACGCGCTTCATTTCTTGAACTAAGAAATCCTAAACGATATACAACGTTATCAAGTCTTCTTTCGAGATTAGAGATTAAATTATTTCCAGTAACACCAGATTGCTTATTTGACTTAACAAAATTAATTCTAAATTGTTTTTCTGTTAGCCCATATATTCTTTTTAATTTTTGCTTCTCTCTTAATCTGATTGCATACTCAGAAGATTTCTGCCTAAACTTCGATTGGCTCTGGCCAGGCAATATGTTTAGCCTTCTAGCAGCTTTATCGGAAAAAGATCTATCGCCTTTAAGAAATAACTCTTGTCCTTCTCTTCTTGATAATTTTGTGGTTGGTCCCGTATATCTTGCCAATTAATATCCTTAAACTCTTCTTTTTGCAGGCGGTCTGCAGCCATTATGTGGCAGAGGAGTTACATCCTTAATTAAATTGATTTTAATTCCTACATTTTGGATTGATCTTATAGCTGTTTCACGTCCTGGTCCTGGACCTTTAACATAGACAGCAATAGTTTTCATACCTAATTCTGTAGCTTTTTTTGCGGCATCCTCTGCCGCTAATTGTGCAGCGAAAGGAGTTCCTTTTCTGGTTCCCTTAAATCCTTCTTTTCCTCCTGCTGCCCAAGATAGAACATTTCCATCGTTATCTGTAATTGTAACAATGGTATTATTAAAAGTTGCTTGGATATGAGCAATTCCAGATTCAACAAACTTTTTGGTTTTTTTACTTTTTTTTGTTTTTTTCAAAATTATTTAGCTCCTACTTCAAACCAGCCTGTTTCTTTTTGGCTATAGCAAGACCCTTCTTACCTCTTCGAGTCCTAGCATTTGATTTTGTTCTTTGTCCTCTACATGGTAGTTTTTTTCTGTGTCTTACACCTCTGTAAGATACAATTTCCTGTAGCCTCTTAATATTATTTTGAACTTCAACTCTAAGTTCTCCTTCAACAAGATATTCACTTTCAATTAATTGCCTGATTCTTGAAACATCATCATCAGTTAGTTGTGATGTTTTAACAGAGGAGTCAATATTTGCCTTTTTAAGAATATCTTGTGATATTCTCTTTCCAATCCCATAGATATAAGTAAGAGATATTAAAACTCTTTTATTCTCAGGTATGTCTACTCCAGCTATTCTAGGCATAAATACTCCATTAAAGCGTTATATTATATATGATAATGTCATTTCAATCTATATGTTATTCTACCTTTTGTCAAATCATAAGGTGATACTTCAACTTTCACTTTATCCCCAGGCAAAATCCTTATAAAATGAGTTCTCATCTTACCTGAAACATATGCTAATATTTGATGGCCATTTTCAAGCTCTACCTTAAACATTGCATTTGGAAGAGCTTCCAAAATAGAACCTTCTAGTTCGACTCTTTCTTCTTTTGCCATAATAATTAATTGGTTAAAATTTTTGGACCATTCTTGGTTAATGCAACAGTGTGCTCAAAATGTGCAGACAAACTACCGTCACAAGTCTTAACTGTCCAATTATCATTACCTAACTCGACTTCAAAATTACCAACATTTACCATTGGTTCAATTGCTAAAACCATTCCCTCCTTAAGTTTCATTGATTTTGATCTATCATTATTATCTAAAATAAAATTAGGCACATGTGGCTCTTCATGCAAATCTTTTCCTATTCCATGACCAACGTAGGACCTAACAACTGTAAATCCGTTTTTTTCAATATGATCCTGAATCGCTTTGGATATATCATAAATTTTATTTCCAACTTGAGCTTTTTGAATTCCTAGGTTTAAAGATTCTTTAGTAACATTTAAAAGTTTTGTAATATTTTCGCTTACATTACCAACAGGAAAAGTAAATGCAGAGTCTGCATAGAAAGTTCCGTCATATACACCAAAATCTATACCAATAATATCGCCTTGTTTGAGAATCTTATTTTTAGAAGGCAATCCATGTACTACTTCATTGTTAATTGATGCGCAAATAGATGAGGGAAAATTTTGATATCCTTTGAAAGCGGGAATAAATCCTTTAGAGATAGTATATTCTTCTGCTAATTTATCTAATTCCCATGTAGATATGCCAGGCTCAATATTTTTAACTATAATTTCTCTTACATCTGAAATTATTTTACCGCATGCACTCATTTGATTAATTTCATTTTTATTTTTAATTTTCACTGACATTATAAACTATAATAACTTTTCAATATCAGAACTAACCTCTTCAATCGAATTATCTCCCTTAATTTCTAATAATTTATTACTATTTTTATAAAAATCTTTAATAGGTAAAGTTTGATTTTTATAAACTTCTAATCTGTTTTTTATTGTTGTTTCATTATCATCGCTTCTTCCACGAGACAACAATCTCTTTGTTAAAACATTATCATCAACTTCCAAAGAAATAACTTTATCTATTTCTTTGTTAGACTTAATAAGCATTGAATCTAATGCTTCAGCTTGAGAAATAGTTCTAGGAAATCCATCAAAAAGAAATCCATTTACATTAGTAGTAGATTCAATCTTATTTTTTATCATTCCGATTATCAAGTCGTCGGTAACTAATTCACCTGAATCCATAAATTTTTTGGCTTCAATTCCTAATTCAGTATTGTTAGAGACTTCTTCTCTAAGAATATCTCCAGTGGATAAATGTAAAAGATTATGTTTTTCCTTTAAAAGGTCGGCTTGAGTCCCTTTTCCTGCGCCTGGTGGGCCAAATAAAATTAAAATCATATAATCACCTCATATTGAACCTTTTAGGTTCCTTTTTCCTTTTTTTATTACCATAATTATCATAATTATCTGAAATAAGAAATGATTGAATCTGTTGAATAGTATCTAAAGTAACACCAATCACTATCAATAAAGATGTTCCACCAAAAAAGAAAGGTAGGCTGAAAGGCTTTGCATTTAGTATAGCTGGAATTACACAAACTAATGCAAGGTATAGCGCTCCAATGATAGTGAGTTTTGACATTACACCCTTAATATAATCAGTAGTATTGTTTCCAGGTCTAATTCCTGGAATAAAAGCCCCATTTTTCTTGAGGTTATCAGACAATTCTGTAGGATTAATTACCATGCCGGTATAAAAAAATGTAAAAAATATAACTAATAATGCAAAAACTAAATTATAAATAAATCCATTATTTAAAAAAGATGCGGATAGTTGATTCAAACTTGGAACATCAATATAATTAAAAATAGTTAAAGGCAATAATAGAATTGACGAAGCAAAAATTGGAGGAATGACACCCGCTGGATTAATTTTCAAAGGTAGATGCGACGACTGAGCCATTGAAACTTTTCTACCTTGTGTTTTTTGAGGATATTGAACAGGTATTTTCCTAAAAGATCTCTCAACAAAAACTACAGAATATAAAACTACTAGCATAATAATTAAATATAAAATAATAGTTAATATATTTAGATCACCAATAGCAACAAAATTAAAAAGCTTGCCAATTGCAGATGGAGCTCCAGTTATGATTGATGCAGCAATTATTAACGACAAACCATTACCTATACCAAAGTTTGTGATTTGCTCACCAAGCCACATTACAAAAAAAGTTCCAGCTGTTAAAGTAAAGACAGTAAGTAAGTAAAAACTTAGACCAGGATCAAAAACAATATTTGCACCAGTTCCAAGTCCTGTCTGAAGAGCTGTAACTAATAAAGAAGCTTGAAAAAAACATATTATAATTGTTAGATACCTTGAGTATTGTGCTATTTTTTTTTTACCTGAGCTTTCTTTATTTAATTCTTCTAGTTTAGGAATAGTTTTAACAACCAGTGACATCACAATCGATGATGTAATATAAGGCATAACGCCAAGAGCAAAAATAGAGGCTCTCTCAAAGGCACCGCCTGAAAATAAATTAATTATATCAAAAAAAGATTTACCTTGATTTGAAAAGATTTTTAGGATTTCTGCAGAGTCAACACCAGGAATAGGCACAAAAACTCCAAGTCTATATATTATTAAAATAAATAAGGTAAATAAAATTCTTTTATTTAACTCTGGTAATTTTGGTAATGAATCAACGGAGCTCATACTTTAACAATTGAACCGCCTGCTGATTTAATTTTACTTTCTGCTGATTTGGAAAATGCATCAATCCTTATAGAAAATTTTTTATTTAAATCTCCATGGCCTAAAATTTTAACAGGCTTACTACCGTTAATTTTTCCAATTTTTATTAGAAAATCTTTATTAATTTCATCAGATGTTTCAATCTTGTTTAATTGACCGACATTTATAACATCATATTGAATTCTGTTGTAATTCTTAAAACCTCTTTTAGGGGTTCTCAAAACAAAACTAGATTGACCACCCTCAAACAGTATGGGTACACCACCACCCGATCTTGAATTCTGACCTTTGTGACCCCTACCAGCAGTTTTACCTTTTGAACCAGGACCACGACCAACCCTCATTTTCTTGGTTGCGGTTGTTTTTTTTAAATCATTAAGCATTAATTTCACCTTCAGCTTTATTTTTATAATATTGTTTAGGTAGATCTAAATCAGAAGATTCTTTACCTCTATTCTCAGCTGTATCAGAAGGCTCATTTAACAATTTAAGACATTCTATAGTAGCGCTAACAACATTGATAGGATTTCTAGACCCTAGAGACTTTGTTAAGACATCTTTAATACCTGCAAGCTCTAAAACCGACCTTACTGCGGCTCCCGCTATTACGCCAGTACCTGAACCCGCTGGTCTTATCATGACTTGTGAAGATAAAGATTTAGCATAAACTTCATGAGTTATTGTTCTTCCATTCATATTTATTTCAATTAAATTTTTCTTTGCTTTTTCAATAGCTTTTCTTATTGCATCAGGGACCTCATTTGATTTACCTAACCCCGAACCAACTTTTCCTTTCATATTACCTATAACAACTAAGGCTGTGAAATGAAAATTTTTACCACCTTTTGTTACCTTTGCAACTCTTCTAATGTGTATTATTTTCTCTGTAAATTCTTTATCTTGTTTAAAACTCAAATTTTATCTCCTTAAAAATTAAATCCTTTATCTCTGAGCGCATCAGCAAACTCTTTTAATCTACCATGATATTTATAACCACTTTTATCAAAAACAATTTTTTTAACGCCCAACTTAGATGCTTTGTCAGCTAAAGATTCAGCAAGTTTTAAAGAAGGTTCTTTTTTTGAAATAGCCGCAGATGCTAATGTAATCCCTTTTGTATCATCAACTAAACCTACATAATAATTTTTTAAGGATCTAAAAATATATAATCTTGGGATCTCATGAGTTCCAAAAATATTTTTTCTATTTCTAGAGTGCCTTTTAACTCTAAGTTTGTTTTTTTGAATTTGATTAATCATTTTTATTCACCTTTTCCACCAGCAGACTTCCCAGCTTTTAACTTCACATATTCTCCTTGATATCTTACACCTTTACCTTTATACCTTTCAGGCTTTCTTAATTTTCTTATCCTTGCAGCAATTTCACCCACAACCTCTTTATTAATACCCTTTATTTTTAACAATGTGCCTTTGTTTTCAGTTTCTGCCTCAATTCCATCAGGTAACACAAAATTAATAGGGTTAGAATATCCTAAGTTTAAAATAAGTTCATTTTTTGATTTAATATCACATTTATATCCTGTACCTTTTATTTCAAGCGCTTTTTCAAAACCATCGGTAACACCAATTATCATATTATTAATCAAAGATCTGGTTAATCCGTGAAGTGCTTTAACTTTATTAACATCGGAATTTCTTTTTACTAAAATCTTATCATCACCAATATCTAACTGGACATCGTTAGGTATTGTACGATTTAACTCCCCCTTTGGACCTTTTATCTTTAAAATACCCTTATTAAAATCGATATTTATTTCTTTATTTATTAAAATTTCTTTATTTCCGATTCTAGACATAACATTTTAGAGAATACTACAAAGAATCTCTCCTCCTACACCAATTTCTCTTGCCTTATTTCCAGTCATAACTCCTCTTGAGGTAGAGATTATAGAAGTACCAAGACCACCGGAAATCCTAGGAATTTCATTTTTATTTACATAAACTCTTAATCCTGGCTTACTTATCCTTTTAATTTTCTTGATAACTGGAGCTTTTCTAGAATCATATTTTAAATCAATTTTTATACTTGGAAAGTTTCCATTTTTAATAATTTGAAAAGAATTAATAAATCCTTCATTTTGAAGTATTTTTGCAATTTCTACTTTAAATTTTGATGAAGGAACTAATACGTTCTTATGCTTTTTTGTTACAGCATTTCTAATTCTAGTTAACATATCTGATATTGGATCTATTACCATTTTTACCTCACTACCAACTAGCTTTTTTAACTCCAGGAATTAATCCTTGACTAGCTAATTTTCTAAATGCATTTCTGCTCATCCCATATTTTCTAATAAAACCCCTAGGTCTTCCAGTTAATGGGCATCGATTATACTCTCGTACTTTGAATTTTTGTTTTTTATTCGCTTTTACAATCATTGATTTCTTTGCCATTTTATATCACCTATCTTTTTTTAAAGGGAAATCCGAGCTTCTCCATTAAAATTAACGCATCATCATCGGATTGCGCTGTTGTAACAATTGTTATATTCATTCCTTTTGTTTTTGAAGTCTTTGTTGGATCAATTTCCGGAAATACAAGATGATCCTGAATACCTAAATTATAATTACCTCTGTTATCGAATGCTTTTCTAGATATTCCTCTAAAATCTCTCACCCTTGGTAATGCCAAATGTAATAATTTCATAAGAAATTCATACATTTTATTTCCTCTAAGGGTCACCCTTGCTCCAATTGATGAGCCTTCTCTTAACTTAAAGCCCGCTTCAGATTTTTTGGCTTTAGTTGCTACAGCTCTTTGATTAGCTATTTTGGATAATTCATCTACTGCTTCCTCAATTAATTTTCCATCTTTCCCTGCATCAGACATTTTTCCAAGACCCATATTGATAGATACTTTTACTAGCTTAGGCGCTTGCATTTTATTAGACAAATTAACTGAACCAAGAATATCTTCTAGGGAATTATTATATAGAGTTTTTAGATTATCCATTAGCTATTACCTTTACGTTTGATATATCAATTGGCATTTCTTTATTAACTATGCCTCCTGATTGATTTTGTTGATCTGGCTTTTTATGTCTTTTTACAACATTTATATTTTCTATAATTAATTTATTAGTTTTGGGAAAAACTGTTAAAACTTTTCCTACTTGACCTTTATATTTGCCAGCGATTATTTTTACTTCTAAGCCTTTTTTTGGTTTTAGAGATTTAGACACTATATAACCTCCGGGGCGAGCGAAACTATTTTCATGAAACCTTTATTTCTCAATTCTCTTGCGACTGGCCCAAAAATTCTTGTACCAACAGGTTGATTTTCTTTATTTATAAGGACTGCTGCATTATCATCAAACCTTATATATGATCCGTCTGGTCTTCTTAATTCTTTTTTTGTTCTAACTATAACAGCTTGAAATATTTTACCTTTCTCCACTTTTGAGTTTGGAATTGCAGCTCTAATCGAAACTGTAACAATATCACCTATTCTTGCATATCTTCTAAAAGAACCGCCTTTAAGATTTATTACATTGAGTTGTTTAGCGCCTGAATTATCTGCAGAAACTAATTGAGTCTCAGTTTGAATCATAGTGCTTCTCCTTTAGAAATAATCTCGACGAGCTTCCATCTCTTTATTTTACTTATAGGCTTAGTCTCAATTGCACGAACTTTGTCACCAACCTTAGCTTCATTTTTTTCATCGTGAACGTGAAACTTCTTCTTTAAAACTACAATCTTATTATAAGCTGTGTTTTTTGATGAAGTCTCAATCTGTACCATTAGAGTCTTGTCTGCAGAATTTTTAATAACAACCCCTTTTACTTCACGCATTCTACCTCTAGACATTATTCTTTCACCTCTTTTCTAAAATTAAGCTCTGTCAAACATCTCGCAATATCTTTCTTAATTTTTGTAAATGAGTTGGTGTCAAAATCACCTTGGTTTAGTCTAGATATTTTAGCCTTTAATATAGAATTTTTTAATTCTATTATTTTATTTTCAATCTCGGATGTATCTAATTTCTTAATCTCTTGCATATTCATTATATTAACAAACCTCTTGTTCTGACAACTACTCTAGTTCTGACGGGCAACTTTGCAGAAGCAAGTCTTAAGGCTTCCCTCGCTAGCTCTTCATCAACACCAGCAATCTCATATAGCATTGTCCCTTTTTTTATTGGAGCAACATATCGGTCTATATCACCCTTGCCTTTTCCCATTCTGACCTCAGCAGGCTTTTTAGAAACAGGTTTATGAGGAAAAATTCTAATCCAAAGTTTTGCGCCCCTTTTAACTTTTCTTGTAATTGCAATCCTTGCAGCTTCAATCTGCCTACCAGTTATACGAGAAAAATCTAAAGACTGAAGTCCAAACTCACCGAAGGAAACTTTATTACCCTTTGTCGCAACACCTCTTACTCTACCTTTATGAATTTTTCTATGTTTGCTTTTTTTAGGCTGAAGCATTTTCTACTCCTTTCGTTTTTTCTTTTCTTTTAATAACTTCTCCTTTGAAAATCCAAACTTTAATACCAATTATTCCATATGTTGTTTTTGCCTCAGCAAAACCATAATCAATATCAGCCCTTAAAGTGCTAAGGGGAACTCTTCCTTCTCTATACCATTCGCTTCTTGCAATTTCGGCACCACCCAATCTACCAGAAACCATAACTTTAATTCCTATTGCACCCAGACGTAAGGCAGATGACATACTTCTCTTCATAGCTCTTCTATATGCCACTCTTCTCTCTAATTGCAATGCAATATTTTCTGCAACAAGTTGTGAATCTATTTCTGGTCTTTTAACTTCTCTAATATCAATATAAACATCTTTATTAACCATTTTATTTAAATCTTTTCTAAGCGATTCAATATCAATACCCTTTCTTCCTATTAGTAGTCCTGGCTTTGAACAATAGACGACTAATCGCATTTTTTCTTCTGACGATCTTTCAATTTCAAGTTTTGATATTCCAGCTTGAAAAAATTTTTTCTTTACATAGCTTCTAACTTTTAAATCCTCATGCAGAAAATCTTTGTATTTAACTTTGTTGGCTATAAACCAATTAGAGTTCCAATTTCTTGTTATACCAATTCTTAATGAAATAGGATTTACTTTTTGACCCATTAGTTAACTCCCTCTTTCAAAATTATAGTTATATGGCTTGTTCTTTTATATCTTTTCGTTGCTCTTCCCATTGCTCTAGCCTTATATCTTTTAAATATTGGGCCTTCAGTACTATAGGCCTCTGAAACAGATATTTTTGAAGTATCTGTAAACCCTTTCTCATAGGCATTAGAAACTGCAGATTTTAAAGTTTTAGAAACTTCTTCTTTAGCACCTTTATTAATATTTTTTAGTAACATAAATGCATAGTCTACATTTTTTCCTCTGATTACATCTAGCACAGTATTAACTTTTCTTGGCGTTCTTCTAATATATTTATTTACTGCTTTAGAAATCATTATCTACCCACCTTAGATTTTTTATCACCGCCAGCATGTGATACAAAAGTTCTCGTTGGAGAAAATTCTCCAAGTTTATGGCCCAGCATATATTCTGTAACATAAACAGGTACAAATTTCCTTCCATTGTAAACAGCAAAGGTTAAACCTATCATATCTGGAACAATCATTGATCTTCTAGACCAAGTTTTAATTATTTTTTGGCTATCTTCTTCTTTAGCTTTGAGTACCTTTTTCATTAGTTTATCATCTACAAAAGGTCCTTTTTTTACTGATCTACCCATATACTATTTACCTCTTATCCATTCCATATCCAACTCTTCTTCGTTTAACTATTAACTTGTCAGACTTAGGATTATTCCTTGTCTTCTTTCCAATTGTTATCCATCCCCATTTTGATACTGGATGAGGATTACCACGCGCGGCTTTACCCTCACCACCACCATGTGGGTGATCAACTGGATTCATAGCAACCCCTCTTACAATTGGTCTTCTACCCAAATATCTTTTACGACCTGCCTTACCAATGACAACCTGATTATGTTTTTCATTTCCGAGTTTACCTACTGTAGCCCGACATTCGCAAAGTAATTTTCTTGTTTCACCAGAGGCCAATTTAATCTGGGTTAACTTATTTTCAGTTCCTAAAACAGTCGCATATGCACCAGCAGATCTAGCAATTTTACCACCACCTTTAGGAGCAATCTCAATATTATGGACTAAGGTTCCTTCAGGAATATTTTTTAACAATAAAGAATTACCATTAACAATTTCTGTTTTATCTGATGAGACTATTTTGTCACCAACTTTAAGGTTTAGAGGAGAAAGTATATATCTTTTTTCACCATCTGAATAATTTACTAGTGCAATTCTAGCTGATCTATAAGGATCATATTCAATGGTTTTTATTGTACCAAATATGTCATATTTATCTCTTTTAAAATCTATTAACCTATAAAGTTTTTTTGCTCCACCTCCCCTACTCTTTGAAGTTATACGACCATTATTATTTCTACCCTTTTTCTTATGAATAGATTTAACTAGAGGCTTATAAGGAGTCTTAGTAGTTATTTCATCAAAATCAGCTGATGTCATAAAACGTCTTCCAGGACTGGTTGGTTTATATTTTTGAATCGCCATCTTTTAAACTCCTTGAATAAATTCTATTTTTCCCTCTTTTAAAGTTATAAAAGCTTTCTTTTGCTTAGATCTTTTACCTGAAACTTTTCCGCCCTTTTTGACAATCTTACCAGGCTTAATAGAAGTTCTAACATCTTCAACTTTTACATCAAAAAATTTCTGAATAGCATCTTTAATCTCATTTTTGGTCGCTTTGGCAGCAACTTCAAAAACGTAGCATTGTGCTTGATTAAGAGAAGCCGATTTTTCAGTCATTAAAGGCTTTATTAAAATATCAGAAATAAATTTTTTCAATTATTTAGTCCTCGCTAATATAGTATCAACAGAATCTTTATTAATAAGGATTGAATTCGAATTCAATAAATCATAAACATTGAGACCTTCAGGACTCACAACTTTTACATTTAAAAGATTTCGTGATGATAGTTCTAGATTTATATTTTCTTCATTATTAACAATCAATATTTTCTTTCCTAGATTCATATTTTTTAATTTATTTGATAAATTTTTTGTTTTATTGTCTTTCAGTTCAAAAGAATCAATCAAATGAACGTTTTTTTCATTTAATTTATAGATTAAAGCATTATTAAGGGCTAATTTTTTAATTTTCTTAGGCACTGAAAATGACCAGTCTTTTGGAGATGGTCCAAAGATTACTCCACCTCCTCTCCAAATCGGAGAAGTTCTAGTTCCTGCTCTAGCATTACCTGTTCCCTTTTGTTTAAAAGGTTTTTTACCACTTGCTTTAACCATAGCTCTATTTTTTGTAGCAGCAGTTCCAGATCTTTTCTTTGCTAATTGCCATTTTACTACTTGGCTTATAGCGAACTTATTGATTTCTTTATTATTATCAATATCAATAGAATGTTTTCCAACATTTTTATTTTCTAAATTAATTATTTCTAAATCCATTTCCTTTCCTTGTATGATTTACAAATACTAAAGATCCATTTGAGCCAGGTATTGATCCTTTAATAAATATGAGGTTTTTTTCAATATCAACTTTAAGTACTTCTAAACCTTGAATTGTAGATTTTTTTCCACCATATCTTCCAGCCATCTTTTGACCTTTCCATACCCTGCCTGGATATGCACATGCACCTATAGATCCTCCTGATCTTTGATTTTGAGGAGTACCATGGGTATGTCTAAGTCCAGCAAAATTATGACGTTTTATAACACCTGAAAAGCCTTTACCTTTAGAGTTAGCGGTAACATCAGCTATATCTCCTTCTTTAAAAATATCAGCTTTTATTTCTGTGCCAGGCTTAATCTCAGTATCTTCTAAAAGATCAAACTCTTTTATATGCTTAACTGGTTTAACTTTTAATTTTGAAAAATAAGAAAGTTTAGGCTTATTTAATAATGTTGGTTTGATATCTTGAAAACCAACTTTCAGAGAAGTTTTTTTAGTTTTGAGGTTTTTTTCAAGTGCATAACAAGGCCCAAGTTGAACTAAAGTTGTAGGAACTACTCTGCCATCATCCATCAGGGAATGTGTCATACCAAGCTTTGTTCCCATTAAACCACTGAGTTTTATAGAAGAATTATTATCTCCAGTCTGTTCTGTTTCTGTTAAATTATCGGAACTTATATCTTCAACAATATTTTCTGTTTTATCTTCTGACATTTATACACCTTGTAGTTTAATCTCGACTTCAACACCAGATGCAAGATCTAGCTTCATCAACGAATCAATTGTTTGTTGAGTTGGTTCAAGAATATCAACAAGGCGCTTATGAGTCCTCATTTCGAAGTGCTCTCTAGAGTCCTTGTAAACGTGAGGTGCTCTAAGTACGCATGTTCTAGAAATGTCCGTCGGTAACGGAATAGGACCTGCAACCTTAGCTCCGGTTCTCTTGACCGTATCAACAATATCAAAAGTTGACTTGTCTAAAAGCTTATGATCAAATGATTTAAGCTTTATTCTTACTTTTGGCGCGGTTTCCATAATATTTTTACTTTCCTGTTATCTTACTGATAACACCAGCTCCTACTGTTCTTCCCCCTTCACGAATTGAAAACTTCAATCCATCAGCCATAGCAACTGGGCAAATTAAATCCACATTCATTTTAGTATTATCCCCTGGCATTACCATTTCAACATTCTCGCCTAACTCAATAGACCCTGTTACGTCAGTTGTTCTAAAATAAAATTGTGGTCTGTATCCTTTAAAAAAAGGAGTATGTCTACCACCTTCCTCTTTCTTTAAGACGTAAACTTCGGCCTCAAATTTCTGGTGGGGCTTAATTGATCCTGGAGCACATAATACTTGTCCTCTTTCAACCTGATCTTTTTCAATACCTCTTAGAAGAACACCTACGTTATCTCCTGCTTCAGCATAATCCAAAAGTTTTCTGAACATTTCAATTCCAGTAGCTGTAGTTTCAATAGTATCTTTAATTCCTACAATTTCGATTTTATCACCTACATTTAGCTTTCCTTGCTCAACTCTTCCAGTTACAACTGTACCCCTACCTGATATAGAAAAAACATCTTCAATAGCTAAAGAAAAAGGCTTATCTACATCACGTGTTGGCTGAGGTATCCACTCATCAACTTGAGTCATAAGTTCAAGTATTGCTTTCTCCCCTGTTTCCGCATCACTACCTTCTACAGCAGCAAGAGCAGAACCAGATACTATAGGAGTATCATCTCCCTCAAATCCATATTCATTTAATAATTCTCTAACTTCTAATTCAACTAACTCTACAAGCTCTTTATCACCACCCAATTGATCAACTTTATTTAAAAAAATAACTAGTCTCGGCACACCTACTTGTCTAGCAAGAAGAATATGTTCTCTAGTCTGAGGCATTGGGCCATCAGTGGCACTAACAACTAAAATAGCACCATCCATTTGTGCAGCACCTGTAATCATATTTTTTACATAGTCCGCGTGTCCAGGACAATCTACGTGAGCATAATGACGTTTTTCTGTTTCATATTCAACATGAGCTGTGTTAATAGTAATACCTCTTTCTTTTTCTTCAGGAGCATTATCGATATCTTCATATGACATTGACTCTCCACCACCAGCTTTTGACAAAGTATTTGTAATAGCAGCTGTAAGTGTTGTTTTACCATGGTCAACATGACCAATAGTTCCTATATTACAATGAGGTTTATTCCTCTCAAATTTTTCTTTAGACATTTAAATATCCCTCCTATAAAACAAAAATTATGCTTCTTTTAATTTCAACTGTTCATATATATTAGCTGGAACATCAGCATAAGTTGAAAACTCCATTGTAAATGTTGCACGACCTTCTGTCAAGGACCTTACATCTGTGGCATATCCGAACATTTCTGACAACGGAACCTCGCATTGTACACCTTGTAATTCTCCTCTTAATTCCGTTCCTTGAACCTTGCCTCTTCTTGAGCTTAAATCACCAATTACAGTTCCCATGAAATCTTCAGGACAAACAACCTCAACTTTCATCATTGGTTCTAAAACAACTGCTCCTGCTTTTTTTACAGCATCTTTAAATGCTAAAGAGCCTGCAATCTTAAAAGCCATTTCCGAAGAATCAACATCGTGAAACGATCCATCATACAAAGTAACTTTTACATCAACGACTTCATATCCAGCAACAACTCCAGAAGTCATAGCTTCCTGTATTCCTTTTTCGACAGCCGGTATGAATTCTCTAGGAATTGCTCCACCTTTGATCTCATTTACAAATTCAAATCCTCCACCAGTATCCATTGGCTCTATTCTAATTTTTACATGTCCATACTGACCTTTACCACCGGTTTGTTTAATATATTTTTGTTCTGCTTCACTAGAACCTCTAATGGTTTCTCTATAGGCAACCTGGGGGGCGCCAACTTTTGCTTCAACATTAAATTCTCTTTTTAATCTATCAACAATTATTTCTAAGTGAAGCTCTCCCATTCCAGAAATAATTGTCTGGTTTGTTTCATGATCAACCTTAACTTTGAAAGATGGATCTTCTATTGATAACTTATTTAATGCCATACCAAGCTTTTCTTGGTCTGCCTTAGTCTCTGGCTCAATTGCAACAGAAATTACAGGATCTGGAAAATTTAGACTTTCTAAAATAATTGGATTTCCTTTATCACATAAAGTTTCCCCAGTATAAGTGTCTTTCAAACCCACAGCAGCTGCAATATCACCTGCGCCTACCGATGTGATTTCCTCTCTTTTATCAGCATGCATCTTTAATAACCTTCCTACCCTCTCAGAAGAATTTTTTAATGGATTAAAAACTTGTGTACCAGAATTCAATACACCTGAATAAACTCGTATGTATGTAATAGTACCAACAAAAGGGTCTGTCATAATTTTGAAGGCTAACGCAGATAAAGGTTCTTTATCATCAGCTTTCCTGCTCATTATTTCTTCTTCATTATCAGGAGATACTCCAGATACAGGAGGAATATCCAAAGGTGATGGAAGGTATCTGACAACAGCATCTAACAACAACTGAACACCTTTATTTTTAAAGGCTGATCCACACAAGACCGGGACGATATTCAAGTCAATTGTTTGAACCCTGACGGCTTCTATAATTATATCTCGTTCTATTTCTTTTCCTTCTAAATAATCTTCCATTATGGACTCATTGTTATCTGATAATAATTCGAGCATATTATCTCTGGCTGCATTGGCTTCATCTAAGACATCTCCGGGAATGTCTACTAACTCAAACTTTGCACCTAACGACTCTCCATCCCAAACAGCTAATTTCATTTCAATTAAATCAACAATGCCTTCAAAAATATCATTTTTAAAATATGGAATATGTAGTCTTATAGGGTTCGAGCCAAGCCTTGATTTTATTTGATCAACTGTCCTTTGAAAATTAGCACCAGTTCTATCCATTTTATTAACAAAACACATTCTGGGAACCTTATACCTATCAGCTTGTCTCCATACTGTTTCAGATTGTGGCTCAACACCACCCACACTATCAAAAACAACACAGGCTCCATCTAAAACTTTAAGCGATCTTTCAACCTCGATAGTAAAATCTACGTGTCCAGGAGTATCAATAATATTAATGTCATGATTATCCCAACTACAAGCAGTTGTAGCAGAAGTAATTGTGATTCCACGCTCTCTTTCTTGCTCCATCCAGTCCATTGTTGCAGCACCGTCATGTACTTCACCAATTTTATAACTTTTGCCTGTATAAAAAAGAATTCTTTCAGTGGTAGTTGTCTTACCAGCATCAATGTGTGCAACAATACCTATATTTCTAACCTTGTTTAAATCGTCCATATTACCAACCTACCATCTATAATGAGAGAAGGCTCTGTTAGCCTCTGCCATTTTAATTGTGTCTTCTTTTTTCTTAAAAGCGCCCCCTTTACTCTCTTTAGCATCCATGAATTCGGCAGCAAGTTTAGAAGACATGCTTTTTCCTGCTCTTTTCTTTGCGGCAGAAAGTATCCATCTAATGGCCAATGATTGTTTTCTGGCCGAATTTACCTCTACAGGAACCTGATAGGTTGCACCACCAACTCTTCTAGACCTAACCTCGACTGGTGGTTGTATATTTTTCATAGCTTCTTCAAAAACCTCAACGGGATCTGATTTAGCTTTATCTTCTATAATTTTAAAAGAATCGTAAATGACTGTCTCTGCAACACTCTTTTTACCATCTAACATTATTGCATTTATAAATTTGGACACAACTTTATTATTAAATTTTGTATCAGCACTTATTTCTGCTTTTTTAATAGGACCTTTTCTTGCCATATTTTAACTAGCCTTAGGCTTCTTTGTACCATATTTAGATCTTGACTGTTTACGTCCGTCTACACCAGCAGTATCGAGCGAACCTCTAACTATGTGGTATCTAACACCTGGTAAGTCTTTAACTCTTCCACCCCTAATTAAAACAACTGAATGTTCTTGAAGTTTGTGTCCTTCACCAGGAATATAACCTGTAACCTCAAAACCATTTGTAAGCCTAATTCTAGCAACTTTTCTTAAAGCAGAGTTAGGTTTCTTTGGAGTAGTAGTATAAACACGAGTACAGACTCCTCTTTTTTGTGGATTCTTTTCCATAGCTCTTGATTTACTTTTCTTCTTCTCAACAGAGCGTGGATTTTTAATTAATTGACTTATTGTTGGCATAAAAACCTCATATTTAATGCTTGAAATATGCCACACTTTTAATCTATGTCAAGCTATTTACCTTTTTTTAAAAGGCCTTTAACTCCAATGTCATTTCTATACTGTAAATTTTTAGTTTCAATCTTATTTATGCATTCATATGTCTTATTTATTGCGGCTTCTAGAGTATCTCCAAGAGCAGTAACATTTAAAACTCTGCCCCCCGATATGATAATTTTATTTCCATCTAACTTTGTTCCAGCATGAAAAATATATTCATCAGTTGAAAGATCAATTTCTTTAAGATTTCTTATTTCATCTCCTGTTATTGGGCTAGCGGGATATCCTTTTGATGCCAATACAACTGAAACAGCTGTTTTACTTTTCCATTCTAGTTGATAATCATTAATTTTATTCAGAGCCGTAAAATAAAAAAGATCAAAGATATCAGAATTAATTCTAAAAAGTAATGGTTGAGTTTCAGGGTCACCAAATCTACAATTAAATTCTACAACAGAGGGTTTTTTATTGTCTATCATTAAACCTATATATAAAATTCCCGTATATTCAAAATTTTCTTTTTTAAATCCTTCAAAGACTGGGTAAACAATTTCATTTAAAATATTCTGTCTAGTAATTTGATCTATTATTGGCGCCGGTGAATATGCACCCATTCCACCCGTATTAGGTCCTTTATCTCCATCCATTAGCCTTTTATGATCTTGAGAAGAATCCAAAGTCAATATATTTTTACCATCAGAAAAAACAAAAAAAGATGCTTCTTCTCCTTTTAGAAAACTCTCAATAACAACTTTATCCCCAGAAGTTGAAAAAACTTTATCTTGCATAACCTCTTTTAAAAAAGAAAAAGCTTCATCTTTTGAGAAACAGACCTTAACACCTTTTCCTGATGCTAATCCATCGGCTTTAATAACTATTGGAATTGAGGAATTGTCTAAATAATTTCTTGCGCTCTCGTAGTTAGTAAATGATTCAAATGTAGCAGTTGGGATATTATTTCTTTTCATAAATAATTTAGAAAACTCTTTACTCGATTCAAGCTGAGATGCATATTTAGAGGGTCCAAATACTAGCAAATTATTTTCACGAAATAGATCTACTATTCCAAGTGATAATGGTTGTTCTGGTCCTACAATTGTAAAATCAATATTTTCTTTTTTTGCAAAATTAACCAGCCCCTCAAGATTATCAGTTTTAATATTAACGATTTCTGCAATATTAGAGATACCTGCATTTCCTGGTGCACAATAGATTTTATCTATTTTTTTACTATTGGATATACCCCAACAAATCGCATGCTCTCTTCCCCCTGAGCCAATTACTAAAACTTTCAAAATTCACTCCTTAATCTTAATTGTAATTTCATTTTCAAATTCTGGGAAATAATTATTAATGATACTTAATTCAAAAGCAGGCAGTATAGACGTATTAGGCTCTCTTTTTAATAAAAATTCAAAACTTAGTTCAATCAATTTTAATTTACTAATCTTTTTATTTGTCATTTTTTTATAAATATTATCGTCAAGATTTACTTTATGTGAAGTGGTAGTCCTATTTAAGACTTTAACTTCAAAATTATCATTATCTATTTTCTTAATATCAATTTTCAACTTATATTTTTTCCCTAGGTCTAAAATAAAAATCAATTAGAATCATATGTGGAACAGTCAATGCGGCAAGGCCAATAAATATAATTCTATAAATCAACTCTAAATCACCATAAGTATCCCGAAATAAATTGAATATAATAATTCCGATTGTCCAGCTAGTAAAAGTAAAAAGGCTAAATAGTTTTATTATTTTGGATCTCGAAATTCTTTTTTTTAATGAAGGGATAATTCTCATAAAATGATTAATTGTATGTATAAAACAAAAATAAATGGCAAAAGCTAATAAGGGATGAAGGAATAAAACTGATAAAATAATCAAAAATAATCTTAGAATATCAATTGTAGAAAGTTTTTCTAAATTTATAAATAGCCATGGTAAAAAACTTACCAATATTAACGAACCAATATTTATAAATAACCAGACAAAGTTGGTTTCAAATGATAATGACTTGAAAATAATATCAACTTGTATAGGACTTGTGATGCTAATTCCGAAAATAATGAGTCCTCCATTAATAAAACCTAATATATATTTCTCTTTTTTATCACTCCAATTGTAGTCTCCAAGCCCGAAATGAAATATACTAATTAGTAGAAATAAAATTAAACTGATCTGTGGAAAATTAATCCATAGAATTGTAACAAATATAGCTAATCCAATATAAATAAGAAAAAAATAAAATTTACTAAAAAAATCATTTTTTATATCTAGGCATATGCTTACAGCACCATCTAAAGCACCATGAGGTAATCCAATTAAAATTATCATTAGAAGTGAGACTAAGGTAACAGTATCAATCATTAAAGACGCACCTTATAAAAGATTTAATAAATATTTTTGTTGGCAAGTTGAATATCATTTTTAATATTGGAATAATTCTTATTTTACTAGACATAAAAAAAGCCATATCATCGCCATTAAAAGACTTCCCAAAAGATTGAAATATTTGTGGAGCTTTCGAAGGATTAGATTTTAAAACATCAATAAAAATTCTATCCAAAAGATTAATTAATTTTGAATGAATTTTAGAATTATTTATTTTATGAGGTAAATTAATTTTTCTACATAGGTTTTTAACTTGTTTTTGAATAAAATAAAATGTATATCCCGACGAAATTCTATTTGCATTCCCTTTAAGTCCTAAATTTATAACGTTTGGAATATAATCATTTTTGAAAGAGGCTAAAGGGATAGCGCCTTTTTCTTCACTAATTATTTTAAATTTATTAACTTTATATATTTCCCTTAAATATTTTTCCATGCTTTTATAATAGAATTCATCACTTTCAATTCTGTAAGAATAAATAGTAGGTTCAATTAAAGCCATTTTTTTAGTAATGGGCAGTAAATAGATAAACTGAATGCCATTAGATTGATCACATCTAAAATCCATTAATACAGCAGTAGAGTCATCAAAAATTTCATTTTCAGTTTCAATAATGAATCCTTTAAAATGTTGCAAATATGTATCAGTAGAAATTTGAAATGAACGACAGTCTATTATTATATCTGAATTTATTTTTTCTGAATCTTTTCTGTAAAAAAAGTTGTTTTTATAACTTATATCTTCATCAAAAAAACTAACATTCTCATCATTAATATTATTTTTGCAAAATTGAATCCAATCATTTCTTGAAGTTACGCAATATGGGTGATTATTTGATTGAAATAGAGTTTCATTTTCTTGATCAATAATCTTCCATTTTTCCCATTTATATTTTATTACATTTT
The DNA here is from genome assembly GCA_902609885.1 of uncultured Candidatus Hydrogenedens sp. Taxonomy (GTDB): domain Bacteria; phylum Desulfobacterota_D; class UBA1144; order UBA1144; family UBA1144. Next base: position 36,404 of record CACLTT010000006.1, read on the forward strand.
CTAAATCATTAATATCCTCAAAACTCCAAAAACCCCAAAAATTATTATTTGATTTTTTTGAGCCTAAATAAAAATCTATAATATTTTTTCTGCATTTTGACAATTCCTTCACTATTGAATATCCTGCGCAACCACCTCCAAGGACGGATATGTTTCTATTATATTTAGTTTTCATTTTAATAATATTTGAAACGATTCAAAAAATATTGTTTTAACTGTAATAATAAACTTTTTATAATTAGGTACAAAATATCTTTTATCTGACCAATTATAATTATTTTTTTTTATCAGTACTCCAATCTCCCTATAAATATTTGCAGCAACAGATATACAAACTCTTGATCTGAAAGGAAGATAATGATAACCATTTTTGGCTCTATCATAATATCTATCGGCTAGAATAAGTATACTTCTAATTGTATCTTTTATAATCAAATAACTCTTTTCATCTTTTTCTATGAAAATGTTTTTAATTTTTTTTGAATCAATATCTTCACATATATCTGATGGTAAATATTTTCTATTAGAGCATGCGTCCTCAAATACATCTCGAGATATATTGGTTAACTGCATTGCAATACCCAAATCAGCAGCATAGCTTTTTGCCTTATCATTATTAACTCCCAAAATAGGACACATCATAATTCCTACTGTTCCCGCGACTTTATAACAATAATTTATTAATTCATCAGTATTTTTAATTTGAATATTACTTTTCTGATCGAATATTAAACCATCAATAAAAGTTAAAAATACTTTCTTTGCATTGATATCAGATTTTAATGAGTTTATAAAGATAATATGTTTATCCATTCTCATATCGATAAACTCAGAAACTTCGTTTTCTAAATATTTCTTTATATCTTCAAATATATTTTTTTCATTTTTTTCGTTATCTGCGATATCATCTAAATCACGCAAAATATAATAGAGTTCTGAAATATCATTGAATTTATTTTTATCTATTAACTTGGAAGCCCAATAGAAGGTCTTTCCGTTTTCTTTTAGTGATTCAGTTTTATTATTTAACTCCATATCTCTTCTTTAATATATTTTCTACAACTTTAGCTGAGGATAAGACACCTGGTAGACCTGCACCGGGATGAGACCCCGCAGCTGAAAAAAATATATTAGAAATATTATCATCTTCGTTATGATATCGAAACCATGCCGATTGTGTAAATTTTGGGGCAATAGAAAATCCTGCTCCATACATTGACCTATAATTATTTTCAAAATCTTTTGGAGTCATATAAGAAATATCCTCAATATGATTGGTCAAATTTGGCATTATAGTTTTTTCTAACTCAGTAATTATTTGATCTTTTAATTTTTCTCCATGAACTGCCCAGTCAATATTATTTTTTAAATTCGGAACAGGGCAAAGAACATAAAAACTATCATGTCCATCTGGCGCAAAAGATTTGTCTGTAGCAGTAGGCCTATGAAGATATAAGGAAAAATCTTTAGTTATTATCCTTTTCTCAAAAATATCATGCAATAGATCTTTAAAGCGTTCAGTTAACCATATAGTATGGTGTGCGATTTTTTCATATTTAGTTTTAGTTCCAAAAAAAAGAACAAATAGTCCCATAGAATATGATAGAGACTTTGCAGGAAAAATAGGATTAAGAAAATTTCTTAAAGCTGGTTTAAGAATTTCTTTATAAAAAACAGGTGGATCGCCATTAAAAACTAAATTATCAAATTTATATTCCTTCCCACATTCAGTGATTGCTTTATAAGCAAAGGAATCTTTATGCTCAACTGATTTTAAATTTTTATTCATTTCTATATTAATATCGTTTCTTCTCATAAGATTAGTCAGCTCTTCTACTAATTTTCCAGTTCCACCCATACAGAAAAATACACCCCATTTTCTTTCAAGGAAATGAATTAATGAGTAAATTGATGTTGTCGTATAGGGATTACCTCCAACCAACAATGGATGAATAGAAAATGCTGATCTTATATTTTTATTTTTAATGTGTCTTGATACCATCTTGGAGACGCTTTGATAACTTTTAAGTTTTAACAAATAAGGTATTTGCTTAATCATTGTCCAAAATGATGAAAACGATTGGTCAGAAAGTTTTGTAAAGCCAATATTAAATATTTTTTCTGACTCCTTTAATAAATTATCATATGATTCTGCATCTTCTGGAGAAAATTTTGATATCTCTTTTTTAGTTTTCTCAACAGTTGATGAATAATCAAAAGTTGTTGAATCATGAAAATGAAATCTATACCAAGGATCTAAGGGTTTAAATTCTAAATGGTCACTGAGTTTTTCATTAAATAAATTAAATAATTCCTCAAATAAGAAAGGTGCAGTTATGACTGTTGGACCTGTATCATATTTATATCCATTTCTTTCAATAACCTGTGCTCTTCCACCGAGTTTAGATAATTTGTCAATTATAGTTACATTATGGCCCATAGCTTTGCACCTCAATGCAGCAGCAATTCCACCAAATCCACCACCTACGACAAGAGTTTTGACACTATTCATTTAATTAAAGGTAAGGGCTTATACAGTAAGTACAAGCCCCTAGAATTTTTAAGCATCAACTTCAGTTGTAGCAGCAGCCCATATTGCTAAACAGAAACCGATTTTATTTATAAAATCTGCAACGTTATAAACTATATTAAGAGTAGCTTCATCAGTACCACCAGCTAAATATCCTAGAAAATACCCTAAAGGATAAATTGCCCAGCCTATAGTAACAATCCATTTCATTGTATTGAAAGCTGACTGAACCGAAGGTTTAGCATTTGCAGCACTTTTACTTGCTTCTCCAGAGAAGATCTCATACAGAATATAAGCCCAACCAGCCATACCTACAACAAAACCAATTGTTGTATTTATAAAACCAGCTTCACCCATATAACCTGCTACAACCATAACAACAGTACCTATCAATAGTCTCCAAAAGACTCCCATAGAAACCGCAGTAACAGCAGCAAGAATAAGATAGAACTCAACCATCTGTAATGGAACAGTTACAATCCAATCAACGTATCTAAATACCGTTGGAGATGTACCTGTAGATGCCCATACTTCTCTCATGTAAAAATAGTGAACGCCTGCAACCAAACAAATAAGTCCGCCAACAACCAATGATGTTCTAAATTTCCCTGTAACTCTTAAAGATTCAAGGAAAAAGAACGCTGTAGCGGCAACCATTGCAACTGATATGATCCAGAAGGATATACCTACTGCATCATCCGGGGCTAAATTAGAACCAGCATATGATACTAATGGCATGCAAGCTATAATTGCGGAAAGTAAAAAGTAATTTACATATTTTGACATGTAAAAACCTCCCTAACTTAATTTATGAAGAATTTACCCTATATACTTAAAATGACAATACTTTATTAACATTTGGTATATTTAAGATGGTTATTTAAGGGGTGAAGTTATGAATTTAAAAATTACATCAACAGTAATGAATCTGCTGCTTTTAGTCTTATGCTTTAGTTTTCTTATTAGTCATGGGTTGCCAAAAAGTTGGATTTTATGGAGTTCATTGTTAGTCTGGTTTTTAGCGCCTCTGGTTAATCTGTTTTATATCTATAAAAAATAATGTTTTTAGTCATCCTGGTCTACGTTACGATCATCATTTATTGAGTCATTATCATTGCTGGGGTAACCTGATCTTCCATCATTATCCATTTCATTATGAGAATCATTACTTATAACTTTATCAATATCTGTATCTAATTGCTCACTTATACCTTCATTATCGGTATTAGTATCAAAACTGTCGCAATTCGCATTACTTGAAAACATAAAAATAAATATTATTAAAATTATAGTAAAAATCTTATTTCTCATAAAATATTCATCCTTTAAGTAAAAATTATCATTATAACTATTCCACTGTTACAACCTTTGCGAGATTTCTAGGCTGATCTATTGGCAACTTTTTAAATTTTGCTAAATGATATGAGAATAGTTGTAAAACTATCAGGTAAGAAATAGGCATTATGTCATCTTCACTTTCAGGCACTGATATTGTTTCTAATTTTGATCTAATCTTTAGATTCAATTTATTTATTACCTTCTCAGGCGCAATGACTAAAACATTTCTGGTCCTGGATACTATTTCATTTAGACTAGCGATTTCGCTATGAACAGTTTCAACTTTATTTGAAATCAATAAAACAACAGGAAAATCCTTATCAAAAAGTGCAATGGGGCCATGTTTAATTTCTGATGATAGAGCGCCTTCAGCATGAATGTAAGCTATTTCTTTTATCTTTAATGCTGCTTCTGTAGCGATTGGAAAATTATAATTTCTTCCTAAAACAAAGAAATTTTTATTTTTATAAAATTTTTTTGCTATTTCTTTTATATTTTTTTCCAGTTTAAAAACTTTATTTAAAAGAGATATTTGTGGCAATAAAATATTTTCTTTATCTTTCTTTTTGTTAAAAAGTTTTGAAATTATATTTAAAGTAATAATCTGAGATGAAAAAGTTTTTGTAGCTGCGACACCCTGTTCTATTCCGACTGCAAGATTAATAGAATTTTTTGACTCTCTGACTAATCTGGAGTCATTATTATTTACTAGAGACAAAGAATTCTTAAAGAAATCTCTGTTTGATTCTAGCAATGTACAAACATCTGCGGTTTCTCCACTTTGAGACATAAATATAAAAAGTTTTTTCTTATTATTTGAAAAATAATTAAATTCTGAAGGTCTATAAACAGACGTTGGTATGTCTGTATTTTCTTCGAAAAATATCTTACCTAATAGACCTGCATTATATGATGATCCGCATCCGATTATAACTATCTCTTTAGGCTTAGGAATCTTTTTTATAATATTACTAATATTATCAACCCTAAAAATATGGTTACTTATTAATTTTTTTTGTTCTTTTATTTCATTATATGTAATATTTTTTTTGATTTTCTTATTTATATTTTGATCGGTATTTTCTATTCTTTTTAATATTAATTTTTTTCTTTTTTTATTTATACAAAATATTTTAGGCTTATTGTTTTCTATATAAATAAATTCATCATTTTCGATATATCTATAGCCTTTGAGTGACTTTTTCATAGCATTTATGTCCGATGAGAAAATGTTATCACCATTTATTTTCTGCCCATAATATAAGGGTGTATTGTATTTACATGCAATAACTTCATTAGAATTATCAGATATTTTAGAGCATATAAAAGCGTTTGAGCCTTTAACAATATTAAATGTTTTTATTATTGAATTAAGGAATGAATTAGAATAATTAAAAAATTTTATTAGTTGTAAAATTACTTCAGTATCGGTTTCTGTCTTTAATTTAATTTTTTTTAAATATTTACTATTTTTAATTTCCTCATAATTCTCTACTACTCCATTATGAACAATTGATAAATTTCCTAGTACATGAGGATGACAATTTCTTAAGTTTGGCTCCCCGTGAGTAGCCCATCGAGTATGGCCCATTATCAAAGTAGAAGAGTTAAGTTTAGGAATTTTTGTTCTAAGATTGCTAATTTTTTGAAGTGTTTTGTAAGTTTTATATTTATTCTTATCAAGAATTGTAATTCCCGCAGAATCATAGCCTCTATATTCTAGCTCTTTTAAGGATACTAAGAATTCAGAGCATAAAGTTTCTTTTTTAGATATTGAAGTATATATTCCACACATTTATCTTTTAAACTTTGGCTTCCTTTTCCAATTAGGGATCTTTTTTTCTTTTACCCTAGTAATTCCTAGAGAGTTATCATCAAGATTTCCTGATAGAATTGTTCCTGCAGCAGTTGTTGCACCTTTCCCAATTTTAATTGGCGCAATCATCATAGTATCGCTTCCAATAAAGACATTGTCTCCAATAAGTGTTTTATGCTTATCAAAACCATCATAGTTGCAAGTTATAGATCCAGCACCAATATTAACACCTGAACCCATTTCAGTATCCCCGACATATGAAAGATGTGGTATTTTTGAATTATTTTTAATTTTACTTTTTTTAATTTCTACAAAATTACCAATTTTAATATTATCGTATAAATGAGTTTCAGGCCTAATGTTTGAAAATGGACCTATTTGACAATTACTTCCAATTTTAGAATCTAAAATATTTACAAATGGTTTAATCAGAGTCTTTTTTCCGACTGATGAATTTTCAATGTAGCAATTACCTAAAATATTTACATCCTCACTAATAATCGAATCTCCTTGAATGTATACATTTGGACCTATAGTTATGTTACGCCCAAGCTTTACACTTTTAGATATGTTTACTGTGCTTGGATCAGAGATTTTAATGTTGTTTCTAATACAATTTTCAAAGAAAATATTATTATCTATATGATGAGCTCTGATAAGATCATCAAAACTATTGATATTAAAAAATTCATTATTATTTTTAGATGATATTGAAAGAATATTTTTTTTATTTTCGGAAAAAATCTCAACTAAATCAGTTAAATAATATTCTCCTTTGATATTTTTTTTCACTTTTTTTATATATGATTGTAATAATTCTTTTTTGAAAATATACAATCCAGAATTCACCTCATTTATTTTTTTATCTTTAATACTGCAATTTTTTTCCTCTATAATTTTTATAATATTTCCCTTAGAATTCCTGATTATTCTTCCATAGCCTGATGGATTTAAAAGTTTTGATGTAGTTAGTAAAAAATCACCTTTATTATCAATAAACCTCTTACTTGCATTTTTTAAAGTTTTATATTCTATAAAAGGCGTATCACCATTTAGAACAATAACTTGAGACTTTTTATTTAATTTAGAAATTGCTGGCTTTATTGCATCACCTGTACCAAGGAGCTTTTTTTGTTCAATAAATTCTATATTTTTATATTTCAATTTTTTTACTTCTTCGATCACAAGATTTTTTTTGAAACCAACAACAAGAATTATTTTTTCTGGGTTTAATTTTTGTAAATTTTTTAGAGTATTTTCAATTAAAGAAACGCCGTTAATTGTTAATGTAACCTTTGGAATGTTCAAACCCATTCTTGAGCTTTTACCGGCACATAAAACAATAATATTTATATTATTTGACATTTAACTAAAATGGTACGTCGTCGGGACTTGAATTTCCAACCTCAAAATCATCTAAAAAACTATCGTCGCCCATTTTATTATCATTTGATGATCCTTTAGAATCAACAAATTGAAAGTTATTGACAAGAACTTCTGTTATGAATCTTTTTTCACCATTTTGATCCTCATAAGATCTAGATTCAAGTGATCCTTCAATATATATCTGGTTACCTTTTTTAAAATATTGATTTATTACTTCTGCTGTTTTCCTCCACGCAACACATCTATGCCAGGAGGTTTTATCAACTTTTTCACCACTTTTACTTTTATAACTTACTGAAGTTGCCACACTGAAATTAGATACAGGTGTTTGATCTTGAGTATATTTCAATTCAGGGTCAGCACCAAGTCTTCCTAATATAATAACTTTATTCACGCTACCCATTTTTCTATTTTATCACCATAATGTTTAAAGTAAAAGTAAAACTATTTAATATTATTTAAAAAATAATATAGTATTTTACCTGTCATCCCCCAAATCTTATAGCCCTTGTATCTAAAAACATGATCTTTGTAATTTTTATTAAACTTAACTGTTTCACGACTACTACCTTTTACCATAGCTTTTAAAATTTTTAATGGAATCCAGACCGTTTCTTCAACCTCTGCGGGATTCATTTTTATCTTAGTTTTAATATTTTTTAGATGAAAAACATGGGGAGATACTAGGAATTTATTTGCTTTAGGATTTACGGGTTTATAGTCATCGAAAGAACCAAGGTATTCAGTTGATTTACTTAAATCAATACCTACTTCTTCTAAGGTCTCACGAATTGCTGTATCTAAAAGACTTTTGTCATAATCCTCTTTAACTCCGCCAGGAAAAGCCATATGTCCTGAGAAATGGTCATTATTCCTTACAGCACGTTTTATAAAAAACATTTCATCATCGCCATCACTATTCTCAGAAATAATAATCGCTATCGATGAAAATATTGAATCATCATTTTTAATCTTTGTAGACACTGAATTTTTTCTAAAAAAAACCCTAGCGGAATCTATAAACTTCATTTAAATTTTTTTCTATTCAGAGACTTTCTTTACAGCAACGACTTTATCCTCAGCTATTTCTCTAAGTGCGGAAACAACTGGCTTATTCTTTTCCTTAGATAAAGAAGGTGATCCTGAATGTATAGATTTAGCTCTCTTCATAGCAGCAACAGATAATTCAAACCTATTTGTTACTTTTTCTAAACAATCTTCAATTGTAACTCTGGCCATATAATTTTCCTTATAGTATATTGATTTAATATGAAATCAATTATAAACGAAATAAAATATAATGAAAAGAATCTTGTTCCTACTATAGTTCAAAACTATTTAAATGGAGATGTTCTTATGTTTGCTTTTTCAAATGAAGAATCATTGAATAAAACAATATCAACAAATTATGCTCATTTTTGGAGTAGAAGCAGAGAAAAATTGTGGAGAAAAGGTGAAGAATCCGGAAATACCTTAGAAATTAAAAATATATATGTTGATTGTGATAGAGATTGTATTTTATTTACAGTTATTCCTGCGGGTCCAGCTTGTCACACAATGAGAATATCATGCTTTCATAATGATCTAGATGAAATTTCAGATGAAAAACCTCTAATAGAAACCGGTGTTATGGACAAAGTATTTAATATTATCGAAGAGAGAAAAAAAGATATGGGTATGGAAAATTCATATACTTCATCACTTTTTAAAGAAGGATTGAATAAAATCTTAGATAAAATAAAAGAAGAATCAGATGAATCAATAGAAGCTTCTTTAATTAAAGATCATACAAATATTGTATATGAATATACTGACCTGCTTTATCATATGATGGTTGCTTTGTCATATCATGATATAAAAATTGAAGAAATATTTTCTGAACTAGAAAGAAGGATCGGAAAAAAGAAGAAAGACTACACTTTGGATGAACGAGAATAACAAAAAACTAGCCTGGAATGAAATAACCAGACTTGGTGATTTTTTGAAAAATAAGTTACCAGAATCTAAATATCATCCTAATGGAAGAAATCCATATGCCCATATTTTGGTTTTAATAAAAAAAAAGTTTGGCTGCAGTTATAAAGATATTAAAGATGAAGATTTTAAAACTTTACTAAGATTTATTAAATTTATAAAAGCAAAATACAATTAAAGTATTTTTTTCCTAGATTTATCTTGGTATTGATGCTTGTATCTATTATCAGCCTTTATATTGTGCGGCCTATCCTTCTCTTCGATATAGTCAGTTATAGCAAGTTTACCTCTAATCTCTTTAGGCAAATCCTTCATACCAGGGGGTTTAGGAGGATCTGTAGAAAGATCACTTGTATATGAAAAAGAAGATATTACTTTTTCTACCCTTCCTTTTTCACAGCAACCACACTTAACTTTTTTTTCGTCTTCTTTATCTAAAATTAATTCAGAAAATCTAAAATCATCAACAGAAAATAAAACCATTTTTTTACCATCTTCAATATAAAGATCTATGTCAACTAGTTCACCCGTAAGCTTCCCAGCACTACAAATTTCTTCTTCTTTAATTAAATCAACTAAAATAACAGCCTTAATTTGAGAATATTTTTTCAAAACTGACTTAAGAGTTTTTAAATTTGGAGTTTTTTCAATTAATTTTAATGAATCAAGAACTTGATTCCTACATGTTACACATTCAAATTCATAAAGTGGCATTTAATTATTCCTACTCTGATCCATATGAACCATCATGCTGAGAATTTCCAAAATATTGGTTAAGATGATCTTGTCCTACCCAATTTGAAGCTTGTTGTTCATCCTTCATAACTTTATAGTCTTTATGCCACTGTAAGGGGTCACCAGGCTTTGGTGCTCTATCTTTTTCACCCCCTCGTTTTTCGAAAATAGCTTTAAAAGGTGAAAATACTCTCGTAATATCTTTACATTTTTTATTACAAGGGCATTTAACATTTTCTACTTTATCACCTTCAAAAAAAAGCTCGCTGAATTTAAAGTCCACTAACTCTAAATATAAAAATTTTTTTTCATCTAATTTATATCTAAAACGCCTAATTCCTTTATTGCCCTCTTTACCAACAGAAAAAACTGTCTTTTCTGTTTTAGGATTAAGTAATTCAATGTATTTAAAATTCTTATTCTTTTTTGAAAGACCTTCTGCATACTTTTTATTCAAATTTTTAACAAGCTTATCTATTTCCTTGTTATAAGATGTCATACAGTCTTTACATTCAAATTCGTATACTGGCATAATTAATTCCTTTTAAAAACCTATAATATAGCCTAATATAACCGATATGGAAAGTTTTGTTAAATTTCAAATTATTGATAATATTGGACAAATTCTGCTAGATAATCCCGAAAAAAAGAATGCTATATCTCCCGAAATGATAAAAGATATAATTAAACATATAGATTCGGTCGAAGACAATCCCCAAGTTAGATGTATATTAATCGCGAGTAGTAATAATAAGATTTTCTCATCTGGTTACGATATTTCTTCAATAAAAGAGGATTATAATGATGAAAATCACCCATTAATCAAAGTTACTAACCACATAAAAAATTCAGGAAAAATAGTTGTAACTGTAATTAATGGACACATTTTTGGAGGAGCATTAGAAATTGCTATTAGTTCAGATTTTAGATTTTTCTCTAAAGATGCAATTTTTTGTGTTCCGCCAGCAAAACTTGGAATTCCATATAGTTATCAAGGTCTAAAAAACTTCATAAATTGTGTGGGAACATCAAATACCAAAAAAATTTTTCTAACGGGTGATAAATTTAATTCTGACGATGCTATTAACATGGGAATCGCAAATTTTATTTCAAAAAATACTGAAATAATTTCAGACGCTATGGAATTTTGTAAAAAAATATCAAAGAATGCACCCTTATCATTATCAACCTTAAAGAAATCGATTAATGCATTTCAATCATCGCAAACTTTAAAATTGGATGATCAAGAATTAATAAAAAATCTTATTATTAAAATTCAAAATAGTAAAGATTTTATTGAGGGTAGAAAAGCATTTAATGAAAAAAGGGAGCCTAATTTTAAAGGTAAATAGCTATATACTAGAATAATTGAAAGCCTTATCTTTAGACTTTAACCATTGGTTGTCTATCTTAACTCTTAAATCTAAATAAACCTTGCAGTTCAAAAAATCTTGAATATCTTCTCTGCTTTCTAAGCCAATTTTTTTTATCATTGACCCTCTTTTACCTAAAATTATTTGTTTATGTTGTGAGCTTTCAACAATTATATAAGATTGAATGACTATGATTTTTTTCTTATCAATCATTTCTTCAATAACAACAGCAGTTCTGTAAGGAACCTCTTTGAATAAGTTTACATATAATTTTTCTCTTATAATTTCAGAAATATAAAATTTTTCGGCTTGGTCAGTATAAATGTCATCTGGAATCAATTTTTCATTAAACGGTAAAAAATTATTAATTTCTTTCAGTAATGAATCTATCCCCTGATTTTCAAGTGCACTAATTGGAATAAAGCTTTTTATAAAACTGTAATCAGTACTAAGCTTGTTAATTAAATTTAGAATTTTACTTTTTTTGATTAGGTCTATTTTATTAATTGCCACTATTGAATTTTTACTTTCAATTTTTCTAAATAGATTCTCATCTTCGGGCAAAATCTTCTTAGTAGCGTCAATCAAAAGTAAAATTATATCACCCTCACTAATTGCTTGTAATGAGGATTGAACCATTATCCTATTTAAAAATTTATTAGATTTCTGATAACCCGGTGTATCTAAAAATAAAATTTGTGAATCCTGTGAGTTGTATACTCCAAGAATTTTATTTCTAGTCGTATTTGGCTTATCACTAACTGCTGATATTCTCTTATCCGTCAAAAGATTTATCAGTGTAGATTTTCCTGTATTTGGCTTACCTATAATTGATACTGTTCCAGACTTAAATTCCTTCATAAGATATAGATTATACTCTTTTCTTGTAGTGTTTAATAAATAAAGTTAAGATTTATTTCCAATAATGAAGACAAGTATCAGAACATCGTATTGTGCAAATGTGGATGAGAGTGCTCAGAATCAAAAAGTCACTTTGACTGGATGGGCGTCAACTATAAGAGATCATGGTGGTATTATATTTATTGATCTAAGAGACCGAACTGGAATAGTCCAAATAGTATCAGATCCAATAAACTTTAAAGAGACACATAATCTTTTAGAAGAAGTAAAAAACGAATATGTACTTAAAGTTTCAGGAACAGTCAGATTAAGATCGGAAGAAAGTATAAATAGTAATATTTCAACTGGAAAAATCGAAATTCTCGCTGAAAACATCGAAGTTTTGAATACATGCATACCTATACCTTTTCAAATTCAGGATGAAATTGAAACAGATGAAAATATCAGACTAAAGTTTAGGTATTTAGATTTAAGAAGGCCTAGGATGAATAAAATTTTTCTTATTAGAAGTGAAACAATGAAAATAACTAGAGATTTTTTTGATCAAGATAGATTTATAGAAGTTGAAACACCTTATTTAACAAAATCAACACCAGAAGGTGCAAGGGATTACTTAGTACCTAGTAGAATTTATCAAAATCATTTTTTTGCTTTACCTCAATCACCCCAAATACTTAAACAAATCCTAATGACATCAGGTTTTGATAGATATTATCAAATTGTTAGGTGTTTTAGAGATGAAGATCTCAGATCTGACAGGCAGCCAGAGTTTACTCAAATAGATTTTGAAATGTCTTTCGTTAGCGAAGAAGATATAATTGAATTTACTGAGAATTTATTAAAAAAAATATTTAATAAAATTTTAAATATAGAATTTGATTCTAATTTTGAAAGAATTACTTACCAAGAATCAATGGAAAGATTTGGAAATGACAGGCCTGACATGAGGTTTGACTTAGAGCTTAAAGATATTACTAATTTATTTAAAGAAACAAATTTTAAAGTTTTTAATCAAGTAGTCGAAGCTGGCGGAATAATAAAAGCTTTAAAAGTTGAAAAATCTACATTGTCTCGTAAAGACATAGATGAGCTTACTGTATTTGCTCAAGAAAATGGGGCTAAAGGTCTTGCATGGATTAAGGTAAACGAAGATGGCTTGCAATCACCTATTATAAAATTCTTCAGTGATGATGAGCTGAAAAATATTAAAAAAGAAATGAATCTTAATACAAATGATATTATATTTTTTGGTGCGGGCTTTGAGGACGAAGTAAATAAGTATCTTTCTGCAGTTAGGCTTAAACTTGGAAAAGATTTGAACTTAATCAAAAATGACGAATTTAAATTTGTTTGGGTAACAGATTTTCCACTTTTCATTAAAGAGGGTCAAAATCTCAACTCTGTTCATCATCCTTTCACTATGCCTAAAGATGAAATAAATAGTACAAATATTTTAAGTGTTAGATCATGTGCTTATGATATAGTTTTGAACGGTACAGAGCTTGGTGGTGGAAGCCTTAGAATTCATAAAAGAGATTTACAAGAAAAAATATTTGATTTGCTTAAAATTTCTAAGGATGAATCAAAAGATAATTTTGGATTCCTATTAGATGCCTTGGATAGTGGAACTCCACCACACGGTGGTTTAGCTTTAGGACTAGACAGAATATTAATGTTTCTAACAAATTCTGATTCTATTAGAGATGTTATTGCTTTTCCTAAAACACAGAAATCTTCCTGCTTATTAACCAATGCACCATCAAAAGTCTTTTCAGAAAAACAACTTTTAGAGTTAGGAATTGAGCTTATTGAATCTGAGGATTGATAATTTTCCCAAGAACTTTATTATCCTCAACCCTATTAATCAATACTTTTCCTATATCGCCGGGATTATAAATTTTAGATTCAATTGTAACATCTATATAATTATTTGTTCTAATTTTATTATTCTTTTCTTTGATTCCGACTAGCTCTTTTCCAATAAAACGAGAGGCAAAATTATTCTTCATATCTAAGCTTAATGATCTAAGTATTTTTGATCTATTTTTCTTTTGTTGATCAGTAATTTTATCATTTCTTATTGAAGCCTTTGTTCCTTTTCTATCTGAATAGGGAAAAACATGAAGATAATTGAGTTCTGAATTTTTTATATAATTAAATGTTTTTTCAAACAATATGTTTGTTTCTCCAGGAAAACCTGTGATTACATCTGTTCCTATACATGCATCGGACATTTTATTCCTTATATATTTAATTAAATCATCAAAAATATTTATCTTATATCTTCTCTTCATATCTTTTAATATTTCATCTGTTGCGCTCTGAAGTGAAATATGAAATGATGGGCAAACTTTCTTAGACTCACAAATAAAATTAATAAAGTCTAAACTTGTATCAGCTGGGTCAATTGAGCTCAATCTAATATTTGGTATGTCAGTATCTGATTCAATTATAGTTAATAATTTCATCAAAGAGGTGCCCAATTCTTTACCAAAGCTTGAGAGATGAATGCCTGTCAAAACAACTTCATTGAAACCAGAGGCATATAGTTCATTTATCTTTTTAATTACTTCATTGACTTTCATGCTCCTAGACCTGCCCCTAGCAAATGGGATAATACAGAAAGAGCACCTGAAATTGCAGCCATCTTGTATTTTAAGGAAAGCTCTAGACCTATCCTCTTTGAGATTATTGTAGTTATCATCAAAAGTTTTTATATCAAATATATTTGAGACTATTTCATTTTGATAATTATCAGGCTCTTTTATTACTTTTGGAATTAAGTATTTATTAGCATTATCAACTATTAGATCTACATTTTTCAGCTTAATAAGTCTTTCTGGTGATGTTTGAGCTAGGCACCCAGTGACGAGGACTTTTATTGTTGGATTTATTTTTTTTATTCTTTTTAAATCTTTAAAAAATTGATTATCAGTATTATCTGTAACAGTACATGTGTTAATTATGCAAAAATCACTTAAAGAAATATCATCTATTACGGTAAAATTTTCTGGCAAGTTAGAAATTATTTTATCTGTATCAAATTGATTTACTTTACATCCATAGGTTATAAAGCTTACAAACCTATTAGGTCTCATTTATCCAGCCCCCACCTATAACTTTTTCTCCAGAATAGAAAACTATGGCTTGACCAGGAGTTAAAGCTCTTTGAACTTTGGAGAATTTAACTTTTATCACTTCATCATTAATAAAATTTATATCTACTGGAGTTTCAGGACTTCTATATCTTACTTTTGCTTTAACATCCATATTTTTTAAATTATTAATATCTACGGACCAGTTTAAATTTGTTGCATATAAAGTATCAGAATATAAGTCTTTTTCATCACCAATAATGACTTCAAATTCTTTAAAATTAATTGAAATTACATATTTTGCAGTTTTAGAATCAATTCCTAATTTCTTTCTTTGGCCAATTGTAAAATTATGAATTCCATCATGTTCACCCAGGATTTTTCCTTCTAAGTTTTTTATAAATCCTTTCTTTGGTTCTTGATAATTAGAGTTGTGCTCGATAAATTTTCGATAATCCTTAGCTATAAAGCATACATCTTGACTTTCCTTTTTTGAAGCTACCGATAAATCAAATCCCTCTGAAATTTCTCTGACCTTTGATTTGGTAAACTCACCAAGGGGGAAAAGTAATTTTGATAGCTCTTTGTTACCTAAGGTAAATAAAAAATATGATTGATCTTTAAATTTATCTATACCCTTTTCTAAGAAATAATTATCATTATTATCTTTTGAAATTTTTGCGTAATGTCCTGTAGCTAAATAATCCGCACCAAGTTCTAAAGATTTCTTTAAAAGAAAATCAAACTTCATATATTCATTACACATTATGCATGGATTAGGAGTTTGACCGTTGTAATATTTATTTATAAAATCATTTACAACATATTTCTGAAAATCATCTTTGTAATTTACAACATGGTGTTTAATACCAATTTGATTAGCGGCTTGTCTAGCATCAAAAACATCATTTAATGAGCAACAACCTGTTTCACCATCAGCATAATCCCATAATTGCATTGTTATTCCTGAAACTTCATATCCTTGTTCCATTAATAAAGCTGCAGTTGTTGAGCTATCAACACCTCCGCTCATTGCGACAATAATTTTTTTTCTCACTGACATAACTTTACCAGATTGATTTTATTTTTTGAAAGATGATTATCTATATTTATTTATGTATTATTAAATCATTCCTATGAAGAATCTCTCTTTTGCGCTTGAAAATGGTTTAACAAAAAAAGAATATGAATTAATAGTTACCAAAATAAAAAGAGAGCCAAACCATAATGAGATTGGTGTTATAGCAGCAATGTGGTCTGAGCATTGTTCATATAAAAGTTCAAAATATTATTTAAAAAAACTTCCTACAAAAGGTAAGCATATAATTCAAGGACCTGGAGAAAATGCTGGAATTATAGACATAGGTAATAATCAGTGTGCTGTTTTTAAAATTGAAAGTCACAATCATCCATCTTTCATCGAGCCTTATCAGGGTGCAGCTACAGGAGTGGGAGGTATTTTACGAGATGTTTTCACTATGGGGGCACGCCCAGTTGCGCTTATGAATTCATTGAGATTTGGCAATCCTAAAAATAAAATTACAAAAAGTTTGGTCAATGGAGTAGTCGCTGGTATAGCGGGATATGGAAATTGTATGGGTATTCCTACTGTTGGGGGTGAGGTTTATTTTGATGAATCCTATAATGGAAATCCTTTAGTTAATGCATTCGCATTAGGTATAACAACAAAAAATAAAATTTTTAAAGGAAGGGCAGATGGCCCAGGTAATCCAGTTTTTTATTTAGGTGCAAAGACTGGAAAGGATGGAGTAAAAGGTGCAATAATGGCATCTGATGTATTTGAGGATGACAAGAACCTTGAAAGACCCGCAGTACAAATTGGTGATCCATTCAAAGAAAAACTTTTATTAGAAGCATGTCTAGAACTCTTTGAACAGAAAGGTATTATAGGGATTCAGGATATGGGTGCAGCTGGACTAACTTCCTCTGCGTCCGAAATGGCTAGTAGATCAGGTAATGGAATCCTGCTTGATCTTGATAAAGTGCCAAAAAGAGATTTAAGTATAAATGCATACGAAATGTTATTGTCAGAATCTCAAGAAAGAATGTTGCTAGTATTAAGAAAGAAATCAGAAAAAAAAATAAACAGAATTTTTTCAAAATGGGGTCTTGACTCAAAAAAAATTGGGAATGTTATAAAAGAAAAAAAATTTATTGTTAAATATAAAAAAGAAATAGTTGTAGATTTACCTGTATCAATACTAACTGATGATTGCCCTATTTATAAAAGACCAGTTAAAAGTCCTAAAAGTTATAAGATTAAAAATATTATCTTTAAAAAGAATGAACTAAACCAAAAAGATCTTAGAATAATTTTAAAAAAGATTATAAGAGACCCAAATATTTGTTCTAGGAAATGGGTTTATGAACAATATGATCATATGGTTGGAACAGATACAATCATTAGGCCTGGATCAGACTCTGCAGTAATTAGGATAAAAAATAGTAAAAGAGCTCTTTGTCTTACAACAAATTGTAATTCAGGATATTGTTTATTAAGTCCTTCTATAGGTGCAGCAATTGCCGTAGCGGAATCTACTAGAAATATAATTGCATCTGGGGGAAAACCTCTAGCTATTACAAATTGTTTAAATTTTGGAAATCCAGAAAATAAAGAAATTATGTGGCAATTTTCAAAAAGCATTGAGGGCATGTCTAAGGCTTGTAATAATTTCAATACACCTGTAGTTAGCGGAAATGTAAGTTTATACAACGAAAATGCGAAAGACTCAATTAAGCCAACACCTGTAATAAGTATGGTTGGGATTTTAGATGATATTAAATTTTGTAGAGATCAATTTTTCAAAAATGATGGTGATGAAATTTATTTAGTAGGAAAAATTGGGAATGATTTTGGCAACTCAATTTTATCAAAATATTATAAAAGAATTAAAGATATTAATAGCGCGCCAGATTTAAATCTTAAAAAACATAAAGAAATAAATAATTTTATTTATAAAATCAATAGAAAGCTTCATATAAGTTCAATACATGATATTTCTGAAGGAGGGATTGCGATAGCTTTACTGGAGTCTTGCTTTGGGCCCAACTTATCTATTGGTGCAAAAGTTGATCTGTCTCCTTTAAAATTTAAATCCAATTTACAGATTTTCTCTGAGTCACAAGGTTGTTATATTATAAGTTGCGATACAAATAACGGTAAGAAGTTATTAAAATCAGCAGAATCAAGTAAAGTTTATGCTAAAAAGATTGGGGAGGTATCAAATAATAATCTTTATATAAAAGATTATTTTAATGTTAAGATTGATACTATTCATAAATTATGGAGTAGTTCTTTTCCAAAATGATCATTAATGATAAATTAATCGAGGAATGTGGTGTCTTTGGTATTTTTAATTCAAAAGAAGCTGCAGTATTAACAACGTTAGGTCTTCACGCTTTACAGCATAGAGGTAAAGAGGGTGCAGGAATTGTAACTTTTGATGGAAAAAATTTTAATGGTGTAAGAGCTCAGGGCTTAGTAAGTAATACTTTTAATAAAAAAGAAACAATTGCCCAGTTACCGGGTAAAAATGCTGTTGGTCATGTTAGATATTCTACGCAGGGAGAATCAATTGAAAAAAACATTCAACCACTATTTGCAGATCTGGCTGCTGGGGGTTTTGCCTGTGCACATAATGGAAACCTAATAAATGCTATGGAAATAAGAAAAGAGCTAATCGCTAAAGGAGCAATTTTTCAGACAACCTCTGATACTGAGACAATTTTACAATTAGTTGCCTTATCCAGAAAAAAATTATTAAAAGATAAACTGATAGATGCTTTAAAAAAGATAAGAGGCGCCTACTCTTTAGTAATTTTAACTAACAAGAAACTAATTGGGGTTAGAGATCAATTTGGAATCAGACCTTTAGTTTTAGGTATCAAAGATGGATCCTATGTACTTGCATCTGAAACTTCAGCTTTAAATATTATTGGAGCCGAATATGTAAGAGATGTAAAAAATGGAGAAATTGTAATAATTACTAAAGATGGGATACAAAGTTTAAAACCCTTTGTAAGAAGAAAGGAGCGCCCATGTATTTTTGAAAGAATATATTTTGCCAGACCTGATAGTATGATCAGTGGAAAAACTGTTTATACATATAGAAAAAAATTAGGAGAACAATTAGCATTAGAAAATAAGATAAAAGCAGATGTTGTTGTACCGGTACTCGACTCAGGTGTTTCAGCAGCGTTAGGTTATGCTCAAATATCTAAAATTCCATTTGAGCTTGGGCTTATCAGAAGTCATTATGTTGGTCGTACTTTTATTGAGCCAACTCAAAACATTAGGCAGTTTGGAGTAAAGCTTAAACATAGTGTAAATAAATCTTGTATTTATAATAAAAGGGTTATATTGATTGATGACTCAATTGTAAGAGGAACAACTGCTAAAAAAATAGTCAAAGAATTATTTGATTCAGGTGCAAAGGAAGTTCATTTGGGAATAGGATGCCCTCCAATCACTCACCCGGACTTTTATGGAATTGATACTCCTAGTCATGAGGAGCTTATAGCATCAAGCAAAAATATAAAAGAGATGGCAAAAATAATTGGAGTAAATTCATTATTCTTTTTAAGCTTAGATGGTACATATAAAGCAATGGGATATAAAAAAAGGAATGCTAAGTCGCCTCAGTTCACAGATCATTGTTTTACGGGTGAGTATCCGGTTAAATAGCTAATCAAGCTGGTTTAAAATATTTTCAATATTTTCTTTACTAATCTCAGATTCACTATATATTCTCTTTTCTCTCTCAATAACTTCCTTAGGGGCAGAATCGAGAAATTTTGGATTTTTTAATTTATTAGCAACTCTTTCTAAATCCTTATTTATAGCTCCTAAATCTTTCGAAAGCTTATTTTTTTGTGAAAGAATATCCATATCATTAGTTTTTCTAATAGAAATTTTAAAATATTTTGAAACTGTAGTAATAAACATTTTGTCATCCATATCATGATGTTTGATAGAATTTATATTTAGCAGCTTAGAGATTAAATCATTATTTGTAATAATGAATTCATAATATTTATTATTTTTTTCTATATATATATCAATTTTATAGGCCGGGGGAATAGAAAGATTTTTTCTAAAAGATCTAACTCCAACAACAAAATCTTGTAATAGGTTAAAATTGATTTTATCAATACTTTCAAAATTATATTTATTTTTTTCGGGCAATTCCTTTTTTCTATCTGATTTGTTTATCTGACTTAATAGCTCTGATGAAATAAAAGGACAGAATGGAAACAATAGTAAAATAAAATCATGGAAAATATTTAATAATATTTCTTTTGTATTCTTATTTTCGTTACTTAAAAAAGAAATTTTTGAAATTTCAATATACCAATCACAGTAATCATCCCAGAAGAATTTATAGATTTCAGTAGCCGATTTTTCAATTTCACAATTTTCGATGTATTTCTCATATTTGCTTAGCAAGTCACTAAATTTTGAAATAATCCAAAAATCATAAAAGGTTTGGGGTTTCAATTGTTTTTTAATTTCATATCCATCGGAGTTAATTTTTACAAAATTGTAAGCATTCCAAATTTTATTCATAAAATTTTTATATGAATCTAAGGAATTTTTTCCAATTTTAATGTCATTATGTGGGGATAAGTTTGATGAAAGATAAAATCTCAATGAATCTGTGCCATGTTGATCAATTAGTTCTAAGGGATCAACAACATTACCTTTTGTCTTACTCATTTTATCCCCTTTTTGATCTCTTATAAGATTATGGATATATACAACTTTAAAAGGAATTTTTTTCGTTAATTTGATTGACATCATAATCATTCTTGCAACCCAGAAAAAAATAATATCAAAACCTGTAACTAAAATTGATGTTGGAAAAAAATTCGAATATTTTTCATTATTTTTTGGCCAACCTAAAGTTGAAAAGGGCCATAAACCTGAGGAAAACCATGTATCTAAAACGTCTGTTTCACGAACAAAATTATCTGGCATTTTATTATATTTTTTTTGATATTCTAACAAAGCTTCTTTTTCGTCTTGAGCAGCGACTGAAAAATTATTACTACATGTCCATACCGGTATTTTATGACCCCATATAATTTGCCTAGAAATACACCATGGCTTTATGTTTTTCATCCATTCAAAAAAAGTGTTTTCCCAAAATTTTGGTTTAAATTCTATATCACCACTCTTTACTGCTTTAATTGATTCCTTAGCCATATCTTTTACATCTAGGAACCACTGATATTTAAGTAACGGCTCAATTATAGCTGATGACCTATCACCTTTAGGAGTGTTGTTAGTCACTTTCTCACTACCTTCATAAATATCTTTTTCTTTCATAAAAGTCAGTATTTTGTCTCTGGCTTCAATTGTTGATAGTCCTTTAAAGTTAACTGGAACATTATTATTTAAAGTGCCATCATCATTTAGAATATTTATCATTTCTAGTCCATGCTTTTTTGCTATTTCAAAATCATTAAAATCGTGTCCAGGAGTTATCTTTACAGCTCCAGAGCCTTTACCTATATCGGCATAATCATCGCTAATTATTGGAATTTTTTTATCATTAAATATATTAAGAACTTTTTTTCCTACCATGTGCGAGTATCTTTCATCATTTGGATTAACAGCAATAGCAGTGTCTCCGAATGCTGTCTCTGGTCTAGTAGTTGACACAATGATACATTCATCAGAATCCTCTAAAAAATATTTAAAAGAATAAAGGTATGCTTTAGTTTCAACAGAAATAACCTCTAAATCTGAAATTGCAGTTTTCAAGACTGGATCCCAATTGACTAAAGTCTTTTCCTTATAAATTAATCCTTCATTGAATAAATCTATAAATGCTTTATTAACAGCATTACTCATATCTTCATCAAGAGTGAACTTTTTATCATCCCAATCACAGCTCAATCCTAAAATTTTTAATTGGTTAATAATTTGATCACCATTTGTATTTTTCCATTTCCAAATTTCTTTTATCAATTCATCATTTGAGAGTTTTTTTAAATTTATACCTTTTTTTTCTAATGATTTTTCTACAAGTAATTGAGTAGCAATACCAGCATGATCGGTACCAGGTGTCCAGTGAACATTAAATCCTTTAAGATAATAATATTTAACTAATATATCTTGAACTGTGGAATTTAGTGCATGGCCTAAGTGCAAACTGCCTGTAACATTTGGTGGTGGAATTGCCAAAGAGAAAACTTTTTTTGAAACATCAAAACTTTTACTAATGGATAAAGAATCTATCCATTTTTCTTCAATTTCGTTTGAATCATAAGTTTTAAAACTTTCAGTAGGTTTCATCAAATATTTTCTGTAATGACTGCCTCTGGCACTTCAATCTCTGGAGCATTAATTTCAACATCCGTATCTGAATAAAGTGGAAGGCCAGTTCCAGCAGGTATAAGTCTACCCATTATTACATTCTCTTTTAATCCAGATAATTCATCAATTTTTCCTTCGCATGACGCATCAGTTAAAACTTTTGTAGTCTCTTGGAATGAGGCCGCGGATAACCAACTTTTTGTACTTAATGAAGCCCTTGTTATACCTAACAATAAAGGCTCAGCTTTAGCAGGCTGTCCTCCCTCAGATAAAACCTGCTTATTAGTTTTGATAAACTCGCTTTTTTCGACGGCTTCTCCAATAAGCAAAGTTGTATCACCACTATCAGTTATTTTTACTCTCTTTAACATTTGTCTTGTGATAATCTCAATATGCTTGTCATTAATTCTTACACCCTGTAATCTATAAACATCTTGAATCTCATCAACAATATATTTTGACAGTTCTTTTTCACCTTTAATTTTTAAAATATCATGAGGATCTGGGGCACCATCTACAATTTGATCTCCAGCTGTAATATTTTCACCCTCCCTAACTAAAATATGTTTGGACTTAGGAACTAAATATTCTTTGGGATCTCCTACTGATGGTGTAACAATTATTCTTTTTTTCGCTTTAATGTCTTTTCCGAATGAAACTACTCCTTCAATTTCTGAAACAATAGCTGGATCTTTTGGTGGCCTTGCCTCAAATAATTCAGCAACTCTTGGTAGTCCACCCGTTATATCCTTGGTTTGAGCCTTTGTTTGAGGTAGGGATGCAATGAATTCCCCAGGCTCTACTTTTTCACCATCATCTTTTCTAATCTCTGCACCGCCTGGCATAGGATATTCAAATCTATCACCAGATTTTGTAACCAATATTAAAGCAGGATTTAATTTTTGGTTTTTAAATTGAATAACTTCTTTATTTGATAAGCCAGTATATGGATCAACTGTTTCCTTAAAAGTAACATTGGCTTCTAAATCTTTATATTCAACATGACCTGATTCTTCTGCTACGAATGGAAAAATAGTTGGATCCCATTCAGCTATTACAGAACCCTTTTTAACTGAATCATTCTCATTAAAATGAATTTTTGCACCAATTGTCAGTGGGTACCTCTCAAGCTCTAAGGACGTACTGGAATCCTCTATAACAATTTCAGCAGTTTTGCTGGTACATATGTTAGAATCACCAGATTTAACGTAATTTAGGTCAATAAATTTAATTTTTCCGCTATTTTTTGCTTCATGCCTAGATTGTTCAATCTTTGCAACTCCACCAATATGGAAAGTTCTCATTGTAAGCTGTGTGCCAGGCTCACCAATAGATTGAGCTGCGATAATTCCAACAGCTTCTCCAATATTAACCAATTCGCCACTGGCTAGATTTCTACCATAACACAAAGCACAAACTCCAGTTTCACACTCACAGGTAAGTACTGATCTTATTTTAATTTTTGGAGAACCAGGTAGGTCATCAATTCGCTTTGCAGCTGATTCGTCAACTTCTTGATTTCTAGAAAGTATTTTTTCTCCACTTAAAGGATCAATAACATCTTCAGCGACTATTCTACCTAATGCTCGAGTACCAACACTTGAAACAACCTCTCCTCCCTCAATAAGCTGAGTTAGCTCGACTCCTTCATTTGTACCACAATCATACTCAGTAACCATTACATCTTGTGCGACATCAACTAAACGTCTCGTCAAATATCCTGCATTTGCCGTTTTTAAAGCTGTATCGGCAAGACCTTTTCTTGCACCATGAGTAGAAATAAAATATTGAAGAACACTTAAACCTTCTCTGAAATTAGACGTTATCGGAGTCTCTATAATTTCTCCAGAGGGCTTGGCCATAAGGCCACGCATACCAGCAAGCTGGCGAACTTGAGATTGACTTCCTCTTGCACCTGATTCTACCATCATGAAAATAGGATTACTACTAGGAGATGCATCTGATTTTCCATTATTTGATGTTTCTGATGAGGCTATTCTTTCCATAAGGAAGTTTGCAATTTCGTCTCCTGTTCGAGCCCATACATCTATAACTTTATTGTAACGCTCTCCTTCGGTTATTAAACCTTGAAGATACTGATCTTTAACATTGTTAACTTCATCTTCGGCTTTTTGTATTAATTCATTTTTTTCATCTGGAATAATCATGTCCGCAATTGAAACGGATATACCAGATGTTGTAGAGTGTTGAAAACCAAGGGTTCTAAGTCTATCAGCTAAAAGCACGGTACTTTTGCCACCTGATATTCTAAATGTTGAATCAATAAGTTCTTCAATTGCTTTTTTAGTCATAAGTCTATTGACTAGTTCAAATGGAACTTCATCGGGCATAACTTCAAAAATTAACGCCCTTCCTACAGTAGTATTCTCTACTTTTCCATTAATATTAATTTTAATTTTTGCATGGATATGAACATTACCAAGATCAAAAGCACTTCTTAATTCATCAATGGATGAGAAAATTTTACCCTCGCCTTTTACACCAGGAACCTCCCTGCTTATATAATAAATTCCCAATACAATATCTTGGGACGGAAGTATTATTGGTTTTCCATGAGCAGGAGAAAGAATGTTATTGGTGGACATAATAAGGGTACGACATTCAGTTTGAGCCTCTACCGATAAAGGAACATGAACAGCCATCTGATCACCATCAAAATCTGCATTAAAAGCTGGGCAAACTAGTGGATGAAGCTGAATAGCCTTATCTTCTACCAAAACTGGCTCAAAAGCTTGTACGCTGAGCCTATGAAGAGTCGGAGCTCTATTTAACATAACGGGATGTTCTTTAATAACATCATCTAATGCATCCCAAACAATCGGGGCTTGTTGTTCAACTAAGTTTTTTGCTATTTTAATTGTCGCTGCATGGCCCCATAATTCAAGTTTTTGATAAATGAATGGCCTAAAGAGTTCTAATGCCATTTTTTTAGGAAGCCCACACTGATGTAACTTTAATTGAGGGCCAACAACTATTACAGACCTACCAGAGTAATCGACTCTTTTCCCTAACAAGTTCTGTCTAAATCTACCCTGCTTTCCTTTAATAATATCGCTTAAACTTTTTAAAGGCCTATGATTATGTCCTAAAACAGGTCGGCCTCTTCTTCCATTCTCAAATAATGCATCAACTGATTCTTGTAGCATTCTTTTTTCATTTCTAATGATGATATCAGGAGCACCCAATTCCATTAATTTTTTTAATCTATTATTTCTATTAATAACTCTTCTATACAAATCATTTAAATCTGAAGTGGCAAATCTGCCACCATCGAGTGGAACCAATGGTCTAAGATCGGGGGGTAAAACAGGTAGTCTTTTTAAAATCATCCATTCAGGTTTATTTCCTGAACTCCTGAAAGCCTCTACAATTCTAAGTCGTTTTGATAATTTTACTTTTTTTAAAGGCGAAGTTGTTGACCTAAGTTCTTGTTTTAAATCAACAGATAGTGCCTCTAAATCAATGTCTTGTAGCATTGTTCTTATAGTTTCAGCACCCATTCCAACAAGTAGAAAAAAATTATCATCTATAAGCTTTCTATAAGCATCCTCTGAGATAACTTGCCCAATCTTCAAGCCAGTATCACCAGGGTCAGTTATTACATATGATTCAAAATATAAAACTTTTTCAAGGTCTTTCAATGTCATATCCAGTAAAGATCCAATCCTACTCGGCACACTTTTTAGAAACCAAATATGGGCGACAGGAGAGCAAAGTTCTATGTGACCCATCCTAAATCTTCTTACCTTACTAGAAATAACTTCAACCCCACACTTTTCACAAGTATGATTTCTATGTTTTAGCCTTTTATATTTTCCACAAAGACATTCAAAATCTTTAACAGGTCCAAAAATTTTGGCACAGAATAGACCATATTTTTCTGGTTTAAATGTTCTGTAATTTATAGTTTCTGGCTTTTTTATTTCACCATAAGACCAATCCTTAATCTCTTCAGGTGAGGCAATACTGATTTTAATCGATTTAAAATCAGATGGATTCTTTGGTTTATCAAATAATACTCCCATATCTAGCATATGATTTCCTCCAAAATTCTAGCCTTCTGCATCTAACTCTTCCCCTTTATCAATCATTTCAATATTTAAACCAAGAGATTTTAATTCATTTGTTAAAACATTAAAAGATTCTGGTATTCCTGGTTCAAATTTCAATTTATTTTTTACAATTGAATCAAAAAGCCTAGTTCTCCCTATTACATCATCAGACTTTACTGTTAAGAATTCTTGCAATGTATTTGCAGCACCGTAAGCTTCTAAAGCCCAGACCTCCATTTCACCTAATCGCTGTCCACCAAAATGAGATTTTCCACCTAATGGTTGTTGAGTTACAAGTGAATATGGTCCAATTGCTCTTGCATGAATTTTTTCTTCAACTAAATGATGCAATTTTATCATATACATTATTCCAACCGTTACACGTTGATCAAAAGCTTCACCTGTCTGACCATTAAACAAGGTAAGTTTTCCATCTTCAGGAAAATGATTCTCAGCTAGTAAAGATCTTATGTCTGATTCTTTTACACCTTCAAAAATTGGAGTCTCTACAGGAACACCATCGGATAATCTTTTAGCAAGATCTAACATATCTTCTTCTGAAAGTTTCTTAATGCTATTTATATAATCAATATCATTTTTATAAAAACTTGTAAGCAATTCTTTAAGCTTAGCTATATTTGGAAATTTATTATTTAATTCATAATCTATTTGGTTGCCTAACGCTTTAGCCGCTAAGCCTAAATGGGTTTCCAAAATTTGACCAACATTCATTCTTGATGGAACACCTAAAGGATTTAAGACCATATCAACAGGGGTACCATCAGGTAAATATGGCATATCCTCAACAGGTAATACACGGGAAACAACTCCCTTGTTTCCATGTCTACCAGCCATCTTATCACCTACTTGGTGTTTTCTTTTGACAGCTACATAAACTTTGATAACTTTTAAAACACCAGGCTGTAAATCGTCAGGTTGTGATAATTTTTCTATTTCTGAATTAATTCTATTTGATACACTTTCCATTTTTTCATTACTAATTTTCAAAATCATCTCAATATCTTTTAAACATGAATTCTTATCATCAAATTCAATAGTAATTATTTTTTCATATGGAACCAAATTAAAAGAATCAGAAGTTATTTCTTTAGTCTTTTTCAGGACAATTTTTCTACCAGATCTGACATCATTATTAGAAACTTTACCCACAAATATATTCTTCAATTTAGATCTTGCTTCACTTACTATGTAGTCTTCCTCTTTTTGTAATTCTGCTTTTAATTCAAGAACTTCTGGTGATCCTGATCTGGATTGATCTTGCTTGTCACCTAATCTAGAGACAAGAGTTTTGACATCTAAAACTATACCATTCACGCCTGGGGGTACCCTTAAAGAAGTGTCTTTGACATCTCCCGCTTTATCACCAAAAATTGCTCTAAGAAGTCTTTCTTCTGGGGATAATTGTGTTTCCCCCTTAGGTGAAATTTTACCTACTAAGATATCGTTTGGATCCACCTCAGCTCCAATTTGAATAACACCATCTTTATCTAAAAAAGATAGATTTTCTTCATTTACATTTGGAATATCTCGAGTTATTTCTTCTTTGCCAAGTTTAGTTTCTCTAGATACACACTCAAATTCTTCAATATGAAGAGATGTAAAAGTATCCTCTTTGGACAGTCTCTCACTGATTAGTATTGCATCCTCAAAATTGTATCCTCCCCAGGCCATAAATGCGATTAATACATTTTTACCTAAAGCTAATTCGCCATATTCTGTGGAGGGGCCATCAGCTATTATATCACCATTGAATATTCTCTGTCCTTTTTTGACAAGAGGTTTTTGATTCCAACATGTATTTTGATTTGAGCGTTGAAATTTTATAAGATCGTAAATATCTGAGGCCTCACCTGAAGAAGTATCATCTTTCTTAATAACAATTTTTGAAGAATCAACATAATCAACAATCCCGTCATTTTTAGCAATTACATTAACACCAGAGTCTCGAGATATATTTTTTTCGAATCCTGTCCCAACTAAAGGAGCAGAAGATTTCAATAGAGGAACTGCTTGTCTTTGCATATTTGATCCCATGAGTGCTCTATTAGCGTCATCATGTTCAAGAAAAGGAATTAATGATGATGAAACTGAAACTAATTGAGCTGGAGAAACATCCATTAATTGAACATTTTCTTTTTGAACAACTTCAAATTCCCCAGAATTACGTGCATCCACAAAGTCGTTAATAAATTCACCTTTTTCGTCAATTTCCGCATTTGCTTGTGCTATAGTATAGTCTTCTTCTTCTAAAGCATTTAAATATTTAATTTTATTAGTGACTTTTGAGTTACTTACTTCTCTGTAGGGTGTAAGTATAAAACCATGCTCATTAATTTTAGAGTAAGTGCTTAAACTAGAAATCAAACCTATATTAGGACCTTCTGGAGTTTCAATAGGACAAATTCTTCCATAATGTGAGGAATGAACATCTCTTACCTCAAAGCCCGCCCTTTCTCTGGTCAAACCACCTGGTCCAAGAGCACTCAATCTTCTTTTATGAGTTATTTCGGATAATGGATTTGTTTGATCCATAAATTGTGAAAGTTGACCAGTTGCAAAAAATTCTTTAACTACAGAGGTCACACTTTTAGGAATAACAATATCAGAAGGAAACATTTCATCTACAACATTGTACATAAGCTTTTCTCTAATACTTTTGGCGAGTCGCTCAAGACCAACAAAAAATCTATCTTCAATTAGTTCCCCAACGGTTCTTACTCTTCTATTACCTAAATGATCAATGTCATCAACTTCGCCACGCCCTGATTTTAATAATAATAGATATTTGAAAGACTCTAAGATATCACGGGAATCAAGACAGAGTTTTGAATTTGATACACCATGATTAAGCTTATAATTTATCTTCATCCTTCCAACACGCGACAATCTATATGTATCTTCATTAAAAAACATATTCTCAAAAAAAGTTGTTGCAACTTTAGGAGTCGGGGGATCAGTAGGTCTGAATTTTTTGTATATTTCAGAAACCGCTTGCTCTTTTGTTAGGACTTTAGTCTTTGACAACATTTCATTTACAGTTATTACAAGAGAATTTGTATAAAAATTATTATCAACAAAATATATTTCAAAATTATTTATATTATTATTTTTAATATATTCAATAGTCTCATCAGTAATTTCTTCAATCAAGCTTGATTCAATTGGATTCTCTTTATCAAATGTCCCATCAAATTTTTTTACCAAATAAGATCCAAGCAACTCATCCTCTGGCACATGCAAGCTAGTCAATTTATCATTCTTTATTTTTTCAACTATTCTCTCATTAAATCTTCTGTTTTCCCTGACTATTAAATTTCCTTTGGAATCCATTACATCGTGAGAAGCTCTTTGAAAAGGTAAAAGATCAAAATTGATATCTTTCTCAAAATCTTTTCCGTTAAATCTTATACTTTCTTTTTTATAGAAATTATTTAGTATAGTTTTTATATCCTGCCCCAAAGCAAGCATTAAAAGTGTTGAGTGGAATTTCTTTTTTCTATCAATTCTAACAAATAAAATATCTTTAGAGTCAAATTCAAAATCAAGCCATCTTCCATCTTGGGGTACTATTCTGGCAGTAAAGCTTGTTTTTCCAGTGGTTGTTAAATCTTTAGCAGTTCTTTGGGCATCAAAAAAAACTCCTGGGGATCTGTGCAATTGGTTAACAATTACTCTTTCGGTACCATTGATTATAAATGCACCATTTGGCGTCATAATTGGAATTTCACCAAAAAATACTTCTTGCTGTTTAATATCTTTTACACGCTTTGTTTCTAAAATTGGATTCTCGTTTTCATCTAGATCGTATTCCCAAGTGCAAAGATCAAATTTTACATATATAGCAGATTGATAGTTATATCCCTTCAGTTTACACTCAGAAAGACTATATTTTGGCTCCTCTACTCTATATGAAACATAGCTTAAAGAAGCTCTGCCTTGATAATCTTCAATCGGGAAAGAAGCTTTAAAAACTTTTTGTAGACCAATATTTTCTCTTTTATCAGGATCTACAGCTGCTTGAACTAACAGGTTAAATGATTCCTTCTGAACGCTAAGTAAGTCAGGAATGTCGGTAACTGATTTAATACTATCTCTAAAACTTTTTCTATGTTTAGTTAAAAGAATATTTTCTTTTTGCAAAAATTCACCTCTTGGACTAAAATAATTTAAAAAAAAATTAAGCGACTTCTACTTTAGCGCCAACTTCTTCTAATTTCTTTTTAATTTCGTCTGCCTCTTCTTTCTTAACGCCTTGTTTAAGGGGTTTAGGTGCAGACTCAACAAGCTCTTTAGCTTCTTTAAGTCCAAGTGCAGTGACTTCTCTAACAATTTTAATAACTTTAATCTTCTCTCCACCAGCTTCGCTTAGGGTAATATCAAATTCAGTCTTTTCTTCTCCCGCAGCTTCAGCTGGGGCAGCACCACCAGCAGGGGCAGCAGCTACAGCAACAGGAGCAGCGGCTTGAACGCCAAACTTTTCTTCGATATCTTTTACTAGTTCGGAAATCTCTAATAAATTAGCATTTTCTAAATAACTAATAACATCTTCTCTTGATACTTCAGGCATAATTTCCTCCGGATATTGAACTCGTATTATATATGGTTATTTTTTATCTTTCAAGTTATTTAATACATTTACCAAACTTGATGGTATTGATTTTGCGGCATAAAGAAATTTAACAGCAGGCTGGTTTATAACAGAAAGAAACTGTGAAATCAAAATTTCTCTAGACGGTAGTTTTGAAATTGCCTCTAATTGGTTGACGGTTATTACATTTCCATCAATATAGCCAAATTTAATCTCAAAAACAGGGCTTTCTTTTTTTATATCCATAAAAGATTTAGCCGCCTCTACATAATTATCATTCAGTAAAGCTATAGCTGTTTCTCCTCTTAATTCACTGAAATATTCCTCAAAATCTGTGTTAAGAGTGGCTTTCTGAAGTAAGCTATTTTTAACAACAGAAATTTTAGTATCTAATTCGCGAAAAGCTTTTCTTAACTTTTCAAATTCTGAAACTTTTGAACCCGAATAATTAATTAAAATAAAAGAAGGCGAGGCATTTAGCGCCTCTGAATATACAGATACAATTGACTCTTTTTGGCTCTTTTTTAACATTAAGCAGCTACCCCATTTTTAATTTCTTCTTTTAGGGATGAAACGTCAATTTTTATTCCTGGCCCCATGGTTGATGAGATAGTTAATTTTTTCATAAAAATTCCTTTTGAGGAAGAAGGTTTAGCAGTTAATAAAGAATCCATTAAATAATAAATATTATCAAGTATCTTGGCTAAATCAAAAGATTTTTTGGCAGCAGGAAAATTTGCAAGTGCGAGTTTATCATTTTTTATTTCTATTCTACCAAGCTTGGATTCTTTAACAGCTTTTTCGATATCTTTTGTAACAGTTCCCATTTTAGGGCTAGGCATAATACCTTTTGGTCCTAGGACTTTACCTAGCTTTCCTACTTTGGGCATTAATTCCGGTATTGCTATCACCACATCATAGTCTGTCCAGTTTTCATTAATAATTTTATCTATTATTTCTTCTCCTCCAACGTGATCGGCTCCTGCATCAGTAGCTTTTAATATGTAATCACCATTACAAATAGCTAACACTTTTACAGATTTACCTAAAGAATGAGGAGGAATTACAGCATATTTAATTTGTTCATCAGACTTTTTTGGATCAATTCCTAACTGAACAGAAATATCAATTGTTTCATCAAATTTAGAAGAATCAATTTCTTTAATTATCTCAATTGCTTGTTTAACTGAGTAAAACTTATTCTTTTCAAATTTAGAATTAATATTTTCAATTTTATCCTTTAATTTACTCATTTAGCTTGATACCTCAACACCCATACTTTTCGCTGTACCTTCGACAATTTTCATTGCAGCAGAAATATCATTCGCATTTAAATCATTAATTTTTGTTTTTGCAATATCTTCAACTTGAGATTTTGAAATCTTTCCAACCTTGACAATCGGGGTTGTTTGAGAACCTTTTTTAATATTTGCAGCTTGTTTAATTAGGTATGAAACTGGAGGTGTTTTAACCTGAAAACTAAAAGACCTATCTTCGTAGACGGTAACTACAACCGGAATAATTCCTTCTTTTTTTTGAGTTTCTGCATTGAAAGCTTTACAAAACTCCATAATGTTCACCCCTTTTTGACCTAATGCTGGTCCAATAGGAGGTGCAGGGGAAGCTTTACCTGCTTCACACAACAATTTTAAACTTCCAGTTATTTTTTTCATTAAATCTTTTCCACCTGATTAAAATCTAAATCTATTGGCGTTGCTCTACCAAAGATTTCAACTATAACTTGTATTTTACCTTTTTCAACTTTTACTTCCTCAACTATACCTGTGAAGCTCTCAAATGGTCCTTCAGTAACTTTAACAGACTCTCCTTTATCAAACATTATTTTTGGTTTTGGTTTTAACGTACCCTCTTCAATTTTATTTCTCATTTTATCGATTTCTGATTGTTCAACCGTGGGTACAGAATCAGGATCAAGTTTTCCATCTTTAATTTTACCACCTACAAACCCTATAACTTTTGGGATATTTCTCAAGAAATGCCATGAATCATTACTCAGTTCGGTTTTGACTAAGAGATAACCTGGAAAAAATTTCTTTTCAATTTTCTTCTTTTTTCCGCCTTTTAATTGTTCCTCTAAAGTCTCTGTTGGAACAAGTACATCCGATATTAGGCCTGGACAATTATCAAGCTTCATTTGTTCAAAAATATATCTTTTAACTGTATCTTCAAAACTTGTAGTAACGTGAACTACATACCACTTTTCTGACATTAAAAACCACCTAAAAATAATTCTGTAATTTTTGAAAATAATAAATCTATTAAAAGCAAAATTACACCCAAAATAATAGTCACAACCACAACACCTGCAGTTGATTTAATATTCTCTGATTTATCAATCCATGAAATTTTTCCTAATTCACTTTTGATATCATTAAAAAACTTTATAAACATAATAACTAATTACAATCTCATAACAGGGGTGGAGAGTCTCGAACTCCCGACCTACGGTTTTGGAGACCGTCGCTCTACCAACTGAGCTACACCCCTATTTAGTTTCCTTATATAAGCAATGTTTTTTACAATGCTTACAATATTTTTTTAGTTCAAGCTTATCACGTTGAACCTTTTTATTCTTTCTTATATGGTATCTACCTTTACCAATACAATCTGTGCACTCTAATGCTACTACAACTACATTATCTCCCATAACTATTAATCTACCTCTCAACTTTATTAGTAACAACAAATTATTACTAAAATTATTATTCTAGCCCAAGAGCGGGATTGAACCGCCGACCTCATCCTTACCAAGGATGTGCTCTACCACTGAGCTACCTGGGCAAAAGCGGGAAACGGGACTCGAACCCGCGACCCTCTGCTTGGAAGGCAGATGCTCTAAGCCAACTGAGCTACTCCCGCGATAAGTCATAATATACCTGGGGATAGATGGATTCGAACCACCGTAGGCTTGCGCCGTCAGATTTACAGTCTGATGCATTTGTCCACTCTGCCATATCCCCAATATTTAGCTGGCGAAGGGACTTGAACCCCCGACCGGCTGATTACAAATCAGCTGCTCTACCGCTGAGCTACGCCAGCAAAAATATAAAGCCGTATATTAACATACGCCTCATATATTCTCAATCCTGAAAAATATAAATTATTTTAAAACGGTTGCAGTTATATTTGCTTCAACTATAAGCTTGTCACTTTTGAAAGCTTGTCCCTTAATTTTAAATATATTCAATTTTGATTTTAGGAGTTGGGCTTTAATGTTAAGTTTATCTCCTGGCAATGTTGGTGACTTGAATTTTGCAGAATCAATTGCGATTAATGCCGGATCTTTACCTAACAAATCCTCCTCAAAAGATTTGTAAATCAATAAACCTCCAAGTTGCGCAAGAGATTCTACGATAATGACACCAGGGACAATAGGCCTATCGGGAAAGTGGCCTTTAAAAAAGAAAAAATTTTCATTGAAAGTAATCTCACCCTTAATATCATTACCGATATTTATATCTGTTACCTTATCAACAAAAAGAAATGGATCTCTATGTGGGAGATATTTCTTTATTTCATCAATATTTAATTCCATGATCAGTTGTTCATTTGTTCTAATACTTTATCAGTTATATCTAATGATGGGTTTAAATACATAAGGCCTGGCGCTTGGGCGGAGATCACAAAATCATAACCTAATTGCTCAGAAACAACCTTCACTGATTTCATAGCAGCTCTCATTATATCTCTTTGAAATTTAGAATCTTGAATCTTTATATCAGCTTCAAAATCTTCTCTTTTCCTTCTTAGTTCAGTTATTTTATAGGCTAAATCCTCTCCTTTTTCATCTCTGGCTTTTTCATCTAGTACAAGCTTTTGCTCGTCATATTTATCTCTCATACTTCTGACTTGATCCTCTAACTTAGACAATATTTTTTGTTTATTCTCCACATTAGACCTTGCAGATTTTAAATACTTTTTACCAATGTTAGATTCTATTACTAACTTCTGAAAGTTTACTACCGCGACTTTAGGTGAATTGACAGGAGTCTCTTGAGAATTTATATCTGACGTAATTAATAGTGCAAAAAAAATAAAAAAAATGATAAAAAATTTATTAAATAATTTCATAATATCCTCCTAGGTAAAAACATTATACTAGAATACTGAACCAAATGAAAACTGAACCTCAAACTTACTTTCATCAGATTCTCTGTTTCCAAGTGGAAAACCAAAATCTAGTTTTAAAGGGCCTACCGGTGAAAGCCATCTAAAACCAAACCCAATGTCTTTTTTCATATCCCATGGATTTAAATCAATAGTTTCTGTTTCTTCATAGGTTTCTCCGACATCAATGAATAGTATTCCTTTTAATCCCGTTTCTAAAGCTAGTGGATATAGATATTCAAATGCAGAATAAATATATTTATTGCCTCCAATCCTAACAAACTTACCATTTGACAATATCCTTCTTGGAGATACTCTTGCAAATTTGAAACCTCTTAAATTTTCTGGGCCTCCTAAATAATATCTCTCAGAAACAATTAATCTATCTCCAACATTTCTAAAATCTATAAATGCTCCATCAGCTGTAAAGGCTAAAGTGTGATTAGGAATAACACTATAATATTTTCCAAAGCTTGCAGTATATTCTGTAAAATGAAGATTTGCTCCTAAATAGCTATTCGACTCTTGGATATAAAAACTTGAATTTATTCCTTTTGAAGGGTCCATAAAATTATCTCTTGTATCATAGGTCAAACCTAAGGTAACAGAACTAATTTTATCCTTACTCTCTTGTAAAACTTCAGTTGCAACAGAGTTCAAATCATCTACCTTAATATTTTCAAATCTATATTTCAACCTTGCAAAGGTCCATGTATTTAATTCTTTACCAAATTGAAGAACTCCACCCCATCTGGCTCTATCATAATCAATATATTGATATTCTCGTTTAAATAATTGAAGGCCAAATTGGTAAGAGGTATCTAAAAAATATGGATCAAAATAATCTATTAAGAAGTTTTGGCTTATTGTTCCGACTGTTACAGATGCCCCAAGGGATTTTCCATATCCAAATAAATTATTTTCTTGAATTTGAACACCAAGAAGCAAAGCCTCCACAGAACTATAACCACCCTGAATACTAAAATAACCAGTAGGTTTTTCTTCAACTTCTACCTCTAGATCTAAATAATTAGGTTTGTCTTTAGATGGAACTTCTTTAATATTTACAAATTCAAAATAATTTCTTCTATTAATAAAACCTTTGGACGCCTTAATTTTAGTTCCAGAGTAATCTTCTTGTTCTTTGATTTTAATCTCTCTTCTAATAACTTTATCCCGAGTTCTTGTATTTCCTGAAATAGTTATTTTATTAACTTTATATTTTTCTCCTTTCTCTATATTGTATTTAATTGAAATCTTAAGTTGTTGATCATCCTGATTAAAAATTGGATTTATATTTGCAAAAGCATATGCTTCATCACCATATGCAATTGTCAAACTTTCAATATCTGCATTCATTCTTTCAAGGCTAAAATATTCAATATCATCCAGCGATGTATATTCAGATAAATCTTTATTATCTAATAAATCTCCGCTAAAAGTTATACTGCCCACTTTATACCTATCCCCTTCCTCTACATCAAATACAACTAGATAACCATCTTTATCTTTTACATATTCTATTCTGGGCTTGGAGACTTTTGCATTTATATATCCGTTATTGAGAAAAAAACCTCTTACTTTGGATCTATCAGCATCAATAATATCCTCAGACAATCTTCCACGGCCCGTTATAGGCGAAAAAACCCACTTTGTTTTAGTCTCTAAGTTTTTTAAAATTTGAACTATATTTTCATCACTAGTTCCTTTAATTACTATACCTTTTACATATCCTCTTTTTCCCTCTTTAATTGTTACTGAATATTGAATTGAACCTTGTCCAATTGGTGTAATTTTTTCACTTATTTGAACGTCATTAAAACCTTTGATGAGGTAAAATTGTTCTATTATAGCTTTAGTAGTTTCAAGAATATCTCTG
This sequence comes from uncultured Candidatus Hydrogenedens sp., assembly GCA_902609885.1. GTDB lineage: Bacteria > Desulfobacterota_D > UBA1144 > UBA1144 > UBA1144. Next base: position 73,543 of record CACLTT010000006.1, read on the forward strand.
CTTGTCAATTTACCCTTTTCTATCGGTATTACTTCCAAGATTTCAGATTCTGTCACCTTATCATTCCCTGATATTCTTAAATCAGCTAATATTGGATTTTCTTCAAATCTATAGATTAATAAAACTTTATCTTTGATTAATTTTGTAACTATATCAATTTTATAGAAATAATTTGTTTTATATAGTTTCTTGATATCCTCTTTTATTATATTTGATTTATAAGTGTCACCAATTTTTGTTGAAATTAAATTTTTTATTCTATCATCTTTGATTATCTTATTTCCAAAAAATTCTATCTTATATATTTCTATTTCTTCGTAGTTTTGTTCTGAGATTGTCTTGGAATATAAAGGTGAAGTACTTATTAATAATATTAAACCAATTATGAAAAATATTTTGGATTTCATTTTTCTAGCTCATAAATCCTCTTTGATGACTTAGAAACTATATCATCATGGGTTGCGACTATTATAGTAGTTTTGAGTTCATCATTCAAATATCTTAAAAAATTTACTAGCTTTTTTGTATTATCTAAATCAAGATTTGCCGTGGGTTCATCTGCTATTAATATTTTGGGCTTCAAAACCATAGCTCTAGCTAGTAGTACCCTTTGTCTTTCGCCTGACGATAAATCACCTGAACTTTTATCTAATAAATTTTTTATATTTAACTTTTCAACAATATGTTCAAAATTCGAATTACATATATCTTCATTATGAATTATTAAGGGTAGTAAAATATTATCACTGATATTTAACATGGAAAATAGAGAACTGGTACTAGACATGATTCCAATTACTTTTCTAAATAATTGTATTGATCTTTTATCATCATAAGTATTAATTGATTTATCGAATATTTTTATTATACCAGAACTGCAAGTATTTAATTTTGCTATTAAATCAATTAAAGTTGATTTGCCGGAACCGGATGGACCGACAATTGAAATAAAATCCCCTTTATTAATTATTAAATCATTATATGAAATTAAATCATAATTATTGTATTTTTTTGTTACGTTTTTTAAAGATATCATTTAATGTCTCTCATAATTAATTCATCAATATTTTTATTTAAATAAAAGCTTGTAGGTAAAAAACTTGCTATCGATATCATAAAAAAAGTAAATAACGAAATAATAATAAAGTAACTGTATGAAAAAATTATTGGAAATCCTTCAATTCCATAAAATGTTAAATTGATATCTAATATCTCAATTATCTCTTGTCTTGCTAATAAATTTGTTAATATCGTCGCCAAGATAGATCCAAAAAAATATCCTATAAATGATAATGCAAAGCTAACTAAGACAAATACTGCTAATATATAATTTTTTTTAGCCCCAAGAATTAAAAGAGTAGCAATTTCTGACTTTCTTTGAAAAATCATACTTGTAGTATTAGAATAAATTGTAGTTGATGCAATCAATATTAAGAATGATAAGAATATACCTAAAGATAATCTTTCCAATTTCATAATATTGAATAAGTTAATATTTATTGTTTGCCAATCGACTATCTGCCCTTTCAGATGATTATTCTGATCAAGTATAGAGTTTATTGTCTCCTTAGATTTAAAAGGGTCATATAGTTTTATTTCAATAAATTCTTTTGAAAAAATTATATTTTTTGCTTGACTATAACTAAAATATATAGTGGGTATTGACTCAGAATTATCAATTTCATCGCGTATCTTTATCTTTATTTTTTTAATTTTTTTCAATGTATTTGGAGATGGAATATATATTTCAAAATAATCATTTTTCACTAAATTATTTAATAATAAAAAATCCTTTGACACATTCCCATAATAAATATTCTTATCATCAATATCAGAATCAGTATTTATATTAGCTTGGGCTTTTAATTTTATAAGTTCAAACTTATCACCATCAATATATGCTCCATAGCCTTGTAAAGAATTTGAATAAGAAATAATATTTTCAACATTATCTAAGTTATTTTTTGGCTTATTACTTAATATAATATGTGGAAAATTTTCAAGTATCTTATTTTGAACTTTAAGTTCAAATCCTTTCATTACAAACATAACAATTAGAAGCGAAAAGACTGAAACAAAAATTGAAATTATAGAAATTAAGGCGGGGAGTCTTAAAGTTTTATCTGTAAAGATTGAGAGTAGATATTTTTTTGTTAAAAAATAAATAAATTTCATTCGTCTCTCAAATGTGGAAACAATATAACATCTCTAATAGATGGAGAATCAGTTAGTAGCATCACAAGTCTATCAATACCTAGACCAGCACCTGCTGTGGGGGGTAAGCCATATGATAAAGCTTCAACATAATCAAGATCCATATCGTTTGCTTCATCATCACCCTGTTCTTTTAATTTCAGTTGTTCTCCAAATCTCTGTTTTTGATCATCGGAATCATTTAATTCTGAAAAAGCATTTGCAATTTCTTTACCGTTTATGTAAAGCTCAAACCGATCAGCAATCAATTTATTTTTATCGTTTCTTCTAGCAAGCGGTGAAATATCAATAGGGAATTCATAAACAAAAATAGGGTTATATTTTTCTTTAAAAAAGTTAGTTTCAAAAACTTCCGATATAACTCTTCCTTCCTGTTCAAAGTGTTCTATATTATTTTTCAAAGCATAATTGAATAACTCTTTCTTATTGTTCAAAACATCAAAACCTAAAAAGTTTTTTGTCCATTCAATCATGCTGACTCTCTCCCATGGAAGTTGAAAGTTGATAGAATGATTTTGATAGGAAATAGTTTTACCTAAATTAAGATCTTCTAAACAATTTAATATCAGCTTCTCAATCAAGTTCATCATATCGTTAAAATCAGAATAAGCCTCATAAATTTCAAGCATAGTGAATTCGGGATTATGTTGAGTTGAGATACCTTCATTTCTGAAGTTTCGACCTATTTCAAATACCTTATCAAAGCCTCCAACAACCAACCTCTTCAAGTAAAGCTCTGGAGCTATTCTCAATTTTAAATTCATATCAAGTGTGTTATGAAAAGTTGTAAATGGTCTTGCTGCGGCACCACCGGCCATTTTATGCAAAATTGGAGTTTCAACTTCAATGAATTTATTATCTAAGAGAAAACTTCTTATTGATGAAAAAATTTTTGAACGAATCTCAAAAATTTTTCTAACTTCAGGGTTGGAAATAAGATCTAGATATCTCTGCCTATATCTTGTTTCTTTATTAGTTAGTCCATGCCATTTTTCAGGTAGAGGCCTCAAGGATTTTGTTAAAAGTTCAATTTTAGTAACATCCAATGTTAATTGCTTGGTTTTCGTAAAAAAACATGTCCCTTCAACAAAAACAAAATCCCCAATATCAATAAATTTTTTAAAGAAATCTAACGAATCTGCTCCTAAGGTTTCCTTTGAGATAAAAACTTGAAAGTTATTACTATCCTGTTTTATCTGTATAAAAGCTGATTTACCAAAACTTCTTATAGCAATAATCCTTCCCACAAGTGAATAAATTTTTTGGTCTTTCTGAAAACTTTCTGGGTTTTGGTCAGCATATATATCTTTCAAATCCTGGATAAGAATAGATGGTTTTAAATCATTTTTAAAAGGGTTTATCCCTTCCTCACGAAGTTTTTGAATTTTTTCTCTTCTAACTTTTATATATTCATTATCATTGTCCATAACTTAGCTCACTTTTAAAACATATTTTAATTTTTTAATAAGAAAATAAAAACATATTGTCACTATTATACTACAGGATAAAAACATAACTCTAAATGAGAAAATTTCAGCTATGAATCCATAAATAGAAGAGAAAATCATTCCACCAAAAGTAAAAGATAAACTACATAATGAAAAAGATTTTGTTTTATTAGCATCATCAGAAAATGAAAGAACTAAAGAATACAAAGAGGGGTAAACAAGAGCATGGCATAAACCAAAAATTGAGCCTGAAATAACAATAAGAATAAAAGTATTTGAGAATGACAGCATACCTATTGAAATTCCAAAACCAATTAATCCTGGATAACAAGTTTGAATTCTTCCGATTTTATCTGGAATCCACCCAAAAAAAATTCTCATTACTAGAGCTGTAGATGTATATGAAATAAAAAATAAAGTCACTGGTTTTATCATATTTTCGTTAGCATAAATTGCGTTGAAATTTAAACAAGTAACAAAAGCTCCTCCAACTAGAAACATAATGCAAAATATTAGAAAAATTTTTTTATTTTTTAACGTTTCAATAAATCCTATTATCGAAGCTCTTTTTCCTTGAACTAAAACTGACTTAGAATCCTCCAAAAAGGTTATCACTATGAAACAAATTACAGCCGCAAAGGATGTTGATAGAAAAAAAATTCGATAACTATATTCTGATACGATATATGTTGACAATGTAGGAGCAATTGCATGATTAGCAATTGCAAATACTCCAAAGAAACCTAATGCTTGGGCTTGATTCTTTAAATCAATTGTTTCCGAAACAAATGTTCCAGCACTAACAAAGAAAAAAGAAAAAGAACATCCTTGAAGAAATCGCAAAAAAATATACGAATAATATAGACTATCAAAATGAATAAATAAATAATTAGTTAAAGCAAGACCAAAAGCACCTATAAGAAGCAATATCTTTTTGTTATAGGAATCACCAAGCATACCTGATATTGGAGTAAAAAAAATGGTACTGGCACCAGCCACCGACATTATTAATCCTACATCATGCTCTCCTCCCCCTAACTCTATTATCTGTATAGGTAAAATTAGATACGAATGATAAGCATAAAAAAAGAAAAAAGATGCTAACGTTATAAGACCAAGATTTTTAGTGATTTTCAAAGCTATCAGCTCCTGTTATCAAAAATAATTTTTCCATTCACTATGGTCATAAAAACTTTACCAATCAGCATTTTACCTAGAAAAGGTGAATTAGAGCTTTTAGAATTGATCATTTTTTTTATAAATTTAAATCTCTTTTTTGGATCAAAAATTGTAATATCAGCAATCAATCCTTTTTTTAAACTTCCTCTCTTTATTTTTGATAATATTGCTGGTTTACATGAAAGTTTATCTATCAACTCAAACAAACTTAAATAATTATTTCTAACCAAGTTCAATGACAATGGTAAAGCTGTCTCAAAACCTATAATACCAAAAGGTGATTTTATGAAACCCTTTGATTTCTCTTTCTCAGAATGTGGAGCATGGTCTGTAGCAATAATATCAATAGTATTATCCTTTAAAGCATTTCTGATAGCTATCATATCTTCTCTAGATCTTAGTGGAGGATTCATTTTATAATTTGAATTTTTATGATCAATATCGGCATCACATAATGAGAAATGATGTGGAGTTGCTTCACAAGTAACATTAATGCCATTTTTTTTAGCACGCCTTATAATTTCAACAGAGCCCTTAGTTGAAACATGACAAACATGTAAGTGAGAATTAGTATATTCAGCAATAAAAATATCTCTTAATACACCTAATTCTTCTGATGAATTTGGTATTCCAGGTAAGTTATATTTTTTTGAATACTTTCCTTCATTAATTACACCATCTTTTGATAAAGAGCATTCTTCGCAATGAGATATTACAGGTACACCTATTTTTTTAGAAATTATCATCGCTTCATAAAGTAGCTTTGAATTTACAACTGGAAACCCATCATCTGATATTGCTATACAGCCCGACTTTATATTTTCTTTTATTTTTGCTAACTCATTCCCTTGTTGATTTTTTGTTATTGCTCCAATAGGAAAGATATTAATTTTTGAATCTTTTTCTGAGGTTTTTAATATATATTTTGTTATTTTGGGATTATCATTTGGTGGGAACGTATTTGGCATACAAGCAATGGATGTAAATCCCCCTGATGCAGCTGAATCAGAACCTGTTTTAATATTTTCCTTGTGTACCAAACCGGGATCTCGTAGGTGAACATGCAAGTCTATAAATCCTGGAGAAATGATCATATTTTTTGCGTTTATTATTTCATATTTATCCAGATTTATATTTTTTTTGGGCTGTCCTGAAAAGTAGCTATTAACTTTACCATTTTTGATCTCTATATTAATTTTTTTATTAATATTTTGAGAAGGATCAACAACTCTTCCATTTAATATAATTAAGTTCATTTTAGCAAGACCTTTTCTAATAGAATTTGCCTGCACCATATTCCAAATTCGATCTGATTAAAATATTTTGCTCTTGGATCACTATCGAAGCTAACGGGAATTTCTGTAACTCTAGGGAAAGGGTGCATTACTATTGCGTCTTTGGGCAGTAAATTTAACTGCTCCATACCTAGTTCGTAATCATGTACGCTGCCTCTCTCTTTTTGAACTCTGGTCACATACAATACATTAGTGTCATTCAATACCTCTTTTATATCGGTAGTTTCATATGAATTCATGGGTAATTTTTCGTTAAATTTCAGTTCTTCAGGACTAACAAAACAAAAACTATTTCCACTAAATCTATTTAAAAGTTTTACTAAACTTTTTACAGTTCTACCATTTTTCAAATCACCAACCATTGTAATTTTAAGATTATTTATTGATTTATTAAAATAATTATAGATAGTAAATCCATCTAATATGGTTTGTGTGGGATGCTCTCCATTTCCATCTCCCGCATTAATAATGGGAACTGAACTTACAGTTGATGCTTGCTTGGCGGCTCCAATCTGATCATGTCTTAAAACAATTCCATCACACATGCAAGCCATTGTTCTTATTGTATCCTCTAAAGATTCACCTTTTGTAACAGATGAGAATTTAACATTATTTATGGGAATCACTGTTCCACCAGACCTAATCATTGCACTGTAAAAAGATGATGAGGTTCTTGTAGATGGCTCATAAAATAAATTTGTTATTATTTTATTCTCGAGATTTTTATTATTTTTACCTTTATTTTTTAAAGCCTCATCCCATAAATCTATTAAAAAATCTTCTTTCAAATCATCTACTGATAACAAATGGGAAATCATTCTATTGTTTTAAAAAACCTCTCTGTTCTTATTATATCTTTAAAAGATTCGAAATCACTATCCCATGAAAAATGGATTATAGAAGGAACACCAATAATATTTTCACGCGGTACAAAACCCCAAAATCTACTATCTAAACTATTATCTCTATTATCTCCTAAAACAAAATACATATTTAATGGGACTTTAACTTTAAGATCATGATCTTGTGATATCTTTGGATTTTTTGAATAAATAGTTTCTACATTTTTTTTATCAAATTTGTTTAAGACAATTTGAAATTCTTTTTCTTCGTCTTTAAAAGTTTTCTCTGTTGGATATGAAACTTTTTCACCATTTATTTTTATACTATTATTATACAATTCAATTGTATCTCCTGGAACTCCGACAACTCTTTTAATATAAAATATTGAAAAAATGCCTACAAACCCCCCATTAGGACATTTTGTAGAATTTTTATATCCAGGCCAATGAAAAATAACAACATCTCCTCTTTGTATATCATTTACCGGACCAAATACATATTCTTTAGAGCATGGAAGCATTGTTCCATAACCAATTCTATTGGCGAGTAGATGATCACCAACTAGAAGATTTGGTAACATTGATTTGGAGGGAATTCTAAACGGTTGATAAAAAACATATCTAATTAATAAAGCTACTAATAAAGCAACAAGAATGCTTCTAATATTTATTAATAATTTAGAAATTTTATTATCTGTGTTCAAAACTTATGCATATTATATTTTGTTAATAAATAATTACAAATTTAGCTCAATCTGCTCAAGATTCATATTCCTGAGTCTTTCTACGTTATTCACATCACCAATTGAAGATAAGTCTTCAACTATATCATTTAAATGCTCCGCATCCCTAACTAGAAGTTCTATGTATATTGATGATTTAAGTGATGATATCTGTTTTGCATTAATTTTTATAATATTTGAATCATGTTTTGCTATTGTATTAGAAACCTCAGATAATATTCCTGGCTTATCAAAACATGACACTTTAAGCTTAGTAGATGATTTTGAAGCAAAAGATTTATCCCATTTTGCTTCAATTCTTCTAGAGGGGTCAATTTCAAGTATTTGATTACATGAAATACGATGTATCGAAATTCCTTTTCCAATTGTAATATGACCTATGATCTCATCCCCATATATTGGAGAACAACATTTTGCTAGCCTAACCATGACATTATCATTGCCTCCAACCACGATCGCGTTAGATGAGTCTATGACTCTCGAGGCTTTAGTTACTTTAGACTTATTTTTAATATCTATTCCCATAAAGCTCAAAATTTCTAATATGTTGATTTGTGATAAAGAGAATTTTATAAATACATCATCTAGTGTTTTAATTTTTTTCATTGAAGAAAATTCTTTTAATTTTTCAAGAATTTCTTTCTTGTCTATATTGATTCCATAAGAAAGAAGTTTTTGAGATAAAACTGATTTTCCGATTTTAATGGAATCACTAATAAGCGAAGTTTTTATTGCAGATCGTATTTTTGTTTTTGCCTTCGAAGTTACAACATATTTTAACCAGTCTCTTTTTGGTACTTGCTCGCTTTTGGTAATTATTTCAACCATGTCTCCACTTTTAAGCTTATAACTTATTGGAACAATAGCTCCATTGACTTTTCCCCCATAACATGAATTTCCAATATCACTATGAATAGAATATGCAAAATCAATAATTGATGAATCAACTGGCAGTTCTTTTAAGTCGCCTGTGGGAGTAAAGGTATATACAAAATTTGTTATTAATTCATCTTTTACGGCATCGATAAATTCTTTTGGGTCATTCAGAGTTTGAGTATCAAAAATTTTTTGAATGCTATCTGGAAAATTAATTGGCTTCGAATTAATATTTTCGTCTTTTAATTTATATTTCCAATGGGCTGCGACACCATATTGAGCAATTTCATGCATTTCTTTTGTTCTAATTTGAACCTCAACTTTATCACCAAATGGTCCCAATACATTTGTATGTAAGGATTGATAGCCATTACTTTTGGGCAGCGCTATATAATCTTTAAATCTTCCTGGTATTGGTCTCCAAGTAGAATGAACAGCGCCCAGTGCTGCATAACAATCTGACTCTGCATTAGTAATTACCCTAAAAGCTTTGATATCAAAAACATTATTGAAGTCTAGATCCTTGGATAACATTTTTTTATAAATACCATAAAAATTTTTAAATCTACTTTGAATTGATGCTTTAATTCCATATTTATCTAATTGTTCTTCAAGCAAGCCTTGAATTTCTGTTGAATAAATTTCCCAATCGTTTTTTTTGTTTGAGAAGGCATATTCAATTTCTGCATATTCGTGTGGCTTTAATATTCTAAATGATATGTCTTCTAGCTCAGTTCTGATCCAATAAATGCCCAATCTATCTGCAAGTGGAGCATAAAGATCCATAGTTTCTTTAGCAAAATCAGCTTGTTTGTTTTCAGGTAAATGATGGATAGTTCTACAATTATGTAATCTATCAGCCAATTTTACTATTATTACTCTTATATCTTTACCTGTAGCTAAAATTAATTTTCTAAAGTTTTCTGCTTGACGTTCGAACTTTGAGCTTATTTTTAATTGTCCTATCTTAGTAACACCATTCACAAGATTAAAAACTTTTTTACCAAATAATTTTTCAATATCATCATTAGTTGCTAACGTGTCTTCAATTGTGTCATGAAGCAGCCCCGTTATAATGGATTCTTTGTCAAGCTTTATATCTGCGAGTATTGATGTAACTTCCATTGGATGAATCATGTAAGGCTCTCCAGAATATCTTTTTTGACCTGCATGGACTTTGGCAGAAAATGCATAAGCTTTTTTAACTTCATCAATATCGTTAGATGTTAAATAAGGTTTTATTTTTGCAACTATATTATCTAGCCTAATCATAGTGAAGAAATTATCCTTTTTGCATCATTAAAAGCATCATTCAGATCGTCATTTATTATTAAATGGTCAAAATAAGTGGATTTTTTTAACTCATTTTTAGCTTCCTCAATTCTTTTATTAATTTGATCTTCAGTAAGATCGGCCCTTATGACCAACCTTTCTCTCAATATTTCAATTGATGGAGTTTTAATAAAAATTGAACAGCAATCGAAATGATTAGTATTCATTATTGAATATGCTCCTTTTACATCAATATCTAATAAAACACTGTGTCCAAATTTAACAGAATCCCGTATTGGTTGAATTGGAGTACCATATAATTCATTATGAACATTCTCATATTCTAAAAATTTATTTTCATTTATCATATTTTTGAAATCATTATCTGATATAAAACTATAGTGCTCTCCTTCAGTTTCACCACTTCTTATTTTCCTTGTAGTACAGGAAATCGAAAAGTCTAAGTTTTTAAAATTTTCTAACATTAATTTTGTTAAAGATGATTTTCCTGAGCCAGAGGGCCCGGCAACTATAATAAGAAATCCTCCTTTTACGAACATTATATTATTTTAAGATAAAAGAACCAAATCATGAAGTCATAATTTAAAGTTTTCATATAAATTAACTAGCCGGAGACTTAAAAGCAGTTTGTGGGACTCCACACAGTCTTTTATCAATAAGATCGAGAATTAAACTATCAACACCCAAAGGTAAGGCAACATGATATTTTGTATTAGGATATTCTTTCGCAGCTTCATCGGCTAAACTTGGAATATCTTCTTTCCAATGCTTACCTCTAGAAAGAAAAAAAGGACATATAATTATATTTTGAGCACCTCTTTCCACACATTTTCTATAAGCGGTAGCAATAGAGGGTTCAGCAAGTTCCATATGAGCTGGCTCAACAATTTCATATTGATCTGAATATTTATCTGAAAAAAGCTTTGTTACTCTAACGAGCATTGCATTACTTTCATCTCTTTTTGAACCATGATCAACTATAACAATTCCTGTCTTCATATTTAAATTATAACTAAAAAGTAAAAAAATGCCGAAGGCGGGACTCGAACCCGCACACCCGAAGGCACCACCCCCTCAAGATGGCGCGTCTACCAATTCCGCCACTTCGGCTTACGCCCCAAATTTATCTAAATTTCCTGCATGCGCAAATATATAGGTGAGTAAATGTTTAGCCTCAAAAATTCCCAAACTCCCATTTAAACATTCTGATTCTGTAAATCTTTTTGAAAGGCCATTATATGAATTATCAGATCTAATCAAAACTGGGACTGGATGCCAACTATGGGACTTCATTCTCGATGGAGTGCTGTGGTCACCCGTAATGGCGATAACATTAAAATTGAGCTCTATAAGTTGCGGAAGAAGTTTATCAAATTTTTCAATTTCTTTTACTTTTTCTTTAAAATTACCATCTTCTCCATAACTATCAGTTTTTTTTATATGAAGATAGAAAAAATCATAATTATTTATATTTGCTTTGATAGCTGTTATCTGACCTTGAAGACTATTGTTATTCAAAGATAAGGGCTCCATTCCTACTAATCTTCCAATTCCTTTATACATAGGATATGTTGTAACTGAGGCTGACTTGATTCCATATAGATTATCAAAAGTAGGGATAGTTGGATAGCTTGAAAAGCCCCTTAAAAGTGCAAAATTTGCATTTTTTTCCTTTTTCAAAACAATCTTTATTTTGTCTAACAATTTTTTTACAATGATAGAAGTTTGTAAAGATTTTTTGTTCAAATTAATAGGATCTAAAGGTGATTGTTCTACGATTTGTGGATCTGTATCTTGGATATTGCACTCATCTTTTAAAATCTTATTTGGACTTGATATTTTACATACAAACCTATGCTCTAATCCAGACTTAAAAAAAATTTTATACTTACCAATTGTTTTTATATTTTGTGAAAGTTTTTTTACTATTCTATTATTTTCGTCTGTCTTAATTCTTCCTGCTCTTCTATCAGTAACAATTAATTTTTTATTTTTATATTCAACACTTGCAAAATTCCCTCTTATAGCTAAATCTTTGGGCCCTATATGAATATCTAATCCCAAAGCTTCTAGTACGCCTCTACCAATATTAAAATTCAATGGATCATATCCAAAAAGAGCTAGGTGTGCTGATCCACTTCCAGGGGTTATACCTTCCTTAATTGGAATATGACAGCCTGTCTCAGATTTTTTTATTAATTTATTTAGATTTGGTGTTTTAGCAAACTCTAGTTCTGTTTTATATTTATTAGGTATACCGCCAACTCCATCTAGAACTATAAGAATATTTTTTGACTTATTTGAGTTTTTTAAACTTGATCTTAAAAGATGCATACATACATATTATATTTTAATACTCATTCCATCAAATCCAGGGGCTATATTTTTTGGTAAGTAAGATAATAAATCTTCATACTTTAGCTCAGAACTCATATGTGTTAGAACTGTCTTTTTCGGTTTTAACTTATTAGATATTTCTATAGCTTGATCAACTGATAAATGAGCCTCATGTGATGTATATCTTAATGAATCTAAAATAAGCAGATCTAAATTATATAAGGTATTAAGAGTTTCATCTGGAATCATACTACAATCTGTAATGTAAGCAAAATTATTAATCCTGTATCCAAGGATATCCCAATCTCTATGTTTTATCTTAAGCGGTTTAACTTCAATGCCTTGTTCAATAAAATTATCGTTTATCTCAATCAAATTAATTCTAGGTCTCCCACTTTTATTATTTATATCAAAGATATATGAAAAATTTTTTTTAATATCTCTAACAGTATATGGATTTCCAAAGCAATTAATCCTTTCCTGTTTCATATAACTAAATATTCTTAAGTCATCAATTCCGTGGGTATGATCTGCGTGTGAATGTGTATATAGGACAAAGCTTATATCCTCTATATTATTTTTAAGTGCTTGATATCTGAAATCAGCTCCGCTATCGATTAGAATCTTCTTATTATCAACATTTACCAAAACTGAACTTCTAGTTCTAAAATCTTTACTATCAAAAGATGCTAGCCTTTTCCCAATTATAGGGCTTCCAACAGAGGATCCACATCCTAAAATTAAAATATCCACTTAAAAAATATAGCATTTGATGGTTTTAATTCAAAAACACTAAAGTTTTGTGTATCTTATTAAAAAATGGAATATAAAACTGCAAAAGAAAAAATATCCGAATTAACAAAAAAAATAAATTATCATAATAAAAGATATTATCTTCATGATAAGCCAGAAATATCAGATGGTGAATTTGATATATTAATTAAAGAATTAATAAAATTAGAAGAAGATTTTCCAAAACTGAAAAAATCAACATCTCCAAGCCAAAAAGTTGGAGGATTTATATCTAAAAGCTTTAAAAAACATATGCATGGTAATAAAATGTATAGCCTTGATAACATTAATAATTTTGATGATCTTAATGAATTTATTAAAAGAATTAAGAAAGCGATTACAGATCCTGAATTTATCATTGAACCAAAATTTGATGGTGCATCCATATCTATAACTTATAAAAATGGGGAATTAGATAGTGCAGCTACCAGAGGTGATGGCGAGATAGGAGAAGAAATTACTGAAAATGTCAAAACCATAAAGAGTGTTCCTTTAAAACTTATGGGGAAAAATATTCCTGACCTTATTGAAATAAGAGGCGAAGTTATATTCCCAGTCTCTAAATTTAATAAACTCAATATAGGTAATTCCAAGGCTTTTTCAAATCCTAGAAATGCTGCTGCTGGATCCTTAAGACAACTTGACTCAAAAACGACAGCCTCTCGTCCTCTAATTTTTATACCGTGGGGATTGGGAATGATTAAAAATTTTGATATTGCATCAGAAAAAGAATTTATATCATTATTAGAGAATTGGGGTTTTAATTTATTAGGTGATTTTAATCTATTTAACGAAATTAATGATATATATAAACACTATGAATATATTTTATCATCCAGAAATAAATTTGATTATGAAATGGATGGCTTAGTAATAAAGCTTAATTCTATTGAATCTCAATTAAAACTTGGCTTTACATCAAAGTTCCCTAGGTGGGCTGCGGCACTAAAATTTCCCTCAACCGTCGCGGAGACCACTATTAAGGATTTTACTTTTCAAATAGGTAGGACCGGAATTATTACACCTGTAGCTGAACTTAAAGAGGTTAATATTTCTGGAGTTAATGTTAAGAGAGCAACTCTTCATAATTTTGATCAAATAAATAAATTAAATGTAAATATAAATGACATAGTTTTAATCGAAAGAGCTGGAGATGTTATACCAAAAATAAAAAAAGTTTCAAAGAAAATAAATAAAAAAAGATTTAAAGCACCAACAACATGTCACTGTTGTCAAAGTAAATTAATTTCTGAGGGTTCATATTTATATTGCAAAGATAATTCGTGCAAGGAGCAATTATTAGAGCAAATATCATATATGGTCTCAAAAAAAGGGTTTAATATAAATGGTTTAGGCAAAAATATTATTTTAAATCTTTATAATAATAATTTAATTAATTTAACCTCTGATATATTTAATCTCAGAGCTGAACAGATTGCAGCTTTAGAAGGACTAGGTTTAAAATCTGCAAATAACATTATTAATGAAATAAAATTAAAAAAAAATATAAAATTTAATAATTTTATCAATTCTCTAAGTATAAAGCTTGTTGGTGAAACAACTGCTAAAATAATTTCAGAAAATTTTAAGGCATTGGAAGATTTAACTTCAGCAAGTTTCGATGATTTTAATAATATTGATGGGATGGGACCAGAAATTTCAGAAAATTTAAAAAAATTTTTTGAAGAAAAAAGGAATCTTTCAAATATTAAATTAATGCAAAAATATGGTGTAAATATAATTTATGAAAACTTTGAAAGTATTTCTAATATTCTTTTTGGAAAAAAAATTGCCATAACCGGAAATTTTCAAAAATTTAAAAGAGAAGAAATAGAAAAAATAATAGCCTTAAATTCTGGTATGTATATAAAATCAATTTCAAAAAATACATCATATCTTATTACTGGTGAAAACTCTGGATCAAAAATAGAAAAAGCTAGAAAACTAAATATTGAGATTTTGAATATTAATCAGTTTTTAGAAATAGTAAACTACAAGGAATAAAGATAAGACAATCCTATATAGTCCAAAAACTTTAAAACCCTTCTTCGTACTAAACCTATAAAATACTTTAATTGAATAATATGATATGAAAAATGAGAAAAGAATATTTATTAAAATTTCATAAATGACAAAGTCTGTATTATTCATATTTTTTATAATTGTTAAAAAAAAGGCTCCAGATATTACAGGTAGGCTTAAAATTAATGATAATCTAATTGAATTTTCAAAGTCGAGACCCATAAATCTTGAGCCTACAATAACGCTTGCCGAACGACTAACACCCGGAATCAATGCCAGACAATTAAATAATCCTATCACAAACAGTTTTTTTCTACTTACATCATATAGATTATAATTATTGGATTTTAATTTATCTGTAAATATGAGTATTATTCCGAATATCAATGTACCCATAATTGAAATTAATCCAATTTTTAGATCTAATGATAAAATAGAGTAAAATAAAAAACCTATCAAAAAAACGGGTATAACAGAAAAAATAAATAAATTAATTAGAAATTTATAGTTTTTAAATATAATTAAGAATTTTTTATCATTATAGAAATAAACAATTAAAGCAATTAAAGATCCAAAGTGTAGAGCGACGGAATTAAGAATATTTTTTTTTATTCCTAGGAGATCACTGAAAATGATTATATGGAGTGATGAGCTAACAGGGATAAACTCAGTTATACCCTGAATAAATGCAATAAGTAATGTTTCTATCATTTGTCTCTAAATCTACTCATTATTATCCCTGCCGCAACACTTACATTTAAGGAATCTATATTTTCATTACCCTTTATAGAGATTGGAATATCACAATTGTTTTTAACTAATTTTGATAGCCCTTTACCCTCTGAACCAAAAATTAATAAAATCTTCGAATTTTTATACTTTTCAATCTTTTCAGAGTATAAATCATCACCAAATAAATCTGCACCAATCACCCAATAATCTTTTTCTTTAAATAAATTTATAGTATTAATAATATTTGAAACTGAATAAATATTAGAATTAAATATAAATCCTGATGATGATTTTACAGAGCCAGGAGAAATAGTAGCTGCTCGTTTATTTGGAATAATAAAGGTCTTAATTCCAAAAAATAATCCTGACCTAATAATAGCACCCAAATTGTGCGTATCCATTATATGGTCAAGGATTACAACCACTCTACCAAGATTATTAATATTTTTTTTCAAATCATCATAATTTAATAATTTTGGATTCTCAACCAGGATTGCTATTCCTTGATTATCATCATTTCCTGTAATTTCATTTATTTCCCTTTTTGAAACTTTTTTTATCAAATTTATATCTTCGCTTAAATTTAGATCTTTAATTTTTGAACCAGAATAAAAGATTTTTTTTATGATTTTTGGCTTAGTTTTTAAAAGTTCTTTTATAATATTAATTCCATATATTATCATTTTAAATTTTTAATCTTTACCTATAAATTTTAAATAAGGATCAAATATCTTAATTCCTAAATATTTTTTATCTAAAAATTCAATTGGATCAACAGGTGTGCCTTGCAAAAAAACACCAAAGTGCAAGTGGTCTCCAAAAGCAAAGCCCGATGTCCCGGTTGTACCCAATAATGTCTGTTTATCGACCTTATCCATCTTATTTACACTTATAGTATCTAGATGACTGTACAAAGTGTAAAAACCAATACCATGATCAATTATAACAACACCTCCATATATCCCTAATGATTGCTCAACCAAAACGACTTGACCACTATTAGCAGAGTAAACTTTATCGTTTTTAATAGATGATAAATCAATTCCCCAATGATATTGTCTGTCTAGCTCAAGCCCATCATCATTCTTAAAATAATATGTCCTTAATTCACTATATTCAGAGGATACTTTTGAATTTGCCAAAGGCTTGAATTTTCCATCAAATAATTTGCTAGTAGATATTTTAGATGTTACAGAATTAATGTAGGTTTCATTAATCAATCTCTCCTCTTTATTTAGTTTTAAAAAATCTTCTCTTGTAAACTCATTTAAATTTGAATTAAAAATTTCATTATATTTATTTATTATCATTTCTTTATCTAAAAATATATCGATGTTTGACCACTTCTTATTCTTTATGGTTTTAATTTTTTTTGAAATTTGAAGTTTATTTCCTAATGTATCTTCAGAAATAATTTTTATTTTATTTTGATTACATGGCTTATTTGAACATGTAAAAAAAATCAAATGGGCAATATAATTATCTTTTTCAATCGATAGTGATTTAAAAATACCCCCATTTCCATTCTCTAAATATGTATTTTGTGCATCTTTTGACGTCTTAAACATAACATATCCAATCCCTCCCAAGTAAACATAACCATCTGTTCTAATATCAAATATTTTGGGTGGTGATACATCAACATTTAAATCAAATTCATCGGATAATGTTCGATTAAAAAATAAATTTTCATAACTAATTTCATATTTTAAAATAATTTTTTCCCCATCATTTTTCTTAAGAAAAGAAATTATCTCTTCATCATTATCAAGTATAAATTTTATTTTTTTATCATTTAGCTCTGTTGACCTATAGTTTCCAGAAGCGGTATCAATATTTAATTTATAAAAATTTTTATCTTTTGAAACTAATCTAATATCAATATTTTTTATTAAAGAATTTTTTTCAAAAATTGATAAAACAAGTTGATTTAATGATATAACATTTTTAGTTTCTAAATTTAAAGATGGTTTATGAAAAATAAATATATAACCGACGTATAAAAATATAATTAATAAAATACCGATAACTGCCCTAGGTAAATAATTAACTTTTCTATTCGTGAAAACTCTTTTCTTTGCACTCATTTTATATTTATTACACTACATTAATGGATAATATAATTAAATAGAAAATTGGAAGAATAAAAATTAGGCTATCAACCCTATCCACCATTCCTCCATGGCCAGGTAATAAATTTCCTGTATCTTTAATACCAGATTTTCTTTTAATTAATGATTCAAAAAAATCACCGAATATTCCCATTAATGAAACTATAAGTCCTATAAAAATCATTTTAAGTAACCCAATACTTATATCAAAATATGAAAATAGCACGTAAGAAGAAATTATAGAAGATATAATTCCCCCGAATGCTCCTTCGAAAGTTTTATTTGGACTTACATTCGGAAAAGCTAAATTCTGTCCGAAGTTTTTACCAATGAGATATGCCATTATATCATTGACCGAGCTTATAATAATTGGAATACAAACAAGAATTAAACCATTATCTTCGTTTCTGATTATTATTGCAAAACTTAATCCAAAAGCCGAATACAAAGAAATAAAAATATATGATGACCAAAAATTAATGATAGATATTTTTTTATAAATAATTCTAACAAAATATAATATTATTAAAAAAAGCGAAATATTTACAAAAAGTTCTATTTCAACATATGAAGCAATAGGAATACTAAGGGTTAAAATATAGCCTAGAAATAATTGATTAGAATCTTTATTAATTATTATTTTCGATAGTTCTTTAAATGAAATCAGTATCACCAATGTTACAAATAATAAAAAAATATAATCTCCTTTAAAAATACCAAAAAAAAGTATTGGAACTAAAATTAATGAAGTTATGAATCTTTTTAAAAAATTGCTCATTGTTAAAAAATGATACCACTTTTTTATTAAAAATATCTTAATAAATTCCATTGACATAAACCTTAATATCCAGTTTAATAAAATTGATTAAGGGGTTAAAATGGTTCCTAAATATGCCTTTACAACTAGTGGATGTGGAACAGCCAAAGAAAAATTAGCAAGTTTTGAAATGGCTTTAAGAGATGCGGGAATTGCTGAATATAATTTAGTTAAAGTATCTAGTATATTGCCACCCAATTGTAAAATTATTAATAAAAAAAAAGGTATTTCTATGCTATCACCTGGTCAGGTTGTTTTCGTGGTAATGAGCGAACAATCAACTAATGAACCTGGCAGACAAATTACAGCCTCAGTGGGAATTGCAATTCCACCTGATAGGTCAAAGCATGGTTATTTATCTGAACACCATTCCTTTGGCCAAACTAAAAAAGAATCTGGGAAATATTCTAAAAATCTAGCTGCATATATGCTAGCAACAATAATGGATGGATCCTTAAATGCGGAAAAAAATTCTAATCAACAAAAAGATTTATGGAAAATCAAAGGGAACCCTATTCAAACTAAAGAAATTACAAGCTATTCATGCGGTGATCAAAATGGAAATTGGGTAACAGTCTTATCTGCTGTTGTTTTAATTATCTGATCATTTTTTCGGCCAAAATATATGCTTCTTCTTCTAGTTTCTCACCACTTAACATCCTAGCAATTTCCTCAATTTTTTCTTCTTTAGTCAATATTGATGTAGAGATCTTGCTAATTTCTGAATCATTTTTTTTTACTAATAAATGATTATCTGCAAATGCGGCAACCTGTGGTAAATGACTTATACAAATTACTTGGCTTGTTTTCGAAAGAGTAGAAATCTTTTGCCCTAATTTTTCTGCTATAGCTCCTCCGAGTCCGATGTCAGGTTCATCAAAAATTATAGTTTTTGATTTTAAAGAATCTGATAACTCCAAAGCAATGGATAATAAAATCCTTGATATTTCTCCTCCAGATGCAACTTTACTCAGTGAACCAGGAGAAATTTCATCAGAAGATGAAAATAGAAATTCAATATCATCTATTCCTTTAGAATTTAATTCACAATCTCTAAAAGAAACTAGCCAATTACATTTATATATTCCTAGATCTTTTAGATGACTTAATATTTTCTTTGAAAACTTAGTTGAACTATTTTTTCGAATTTGTGAAAATGCTTCAGCCATCAATAAAATTTTTTTGTTAAGAACCAGTATATTGGCATTCAGATTTTTGAGGTCATCATCAATATTACTTTTGCTATTCAATGTAAATCTTAATTTATCACGTTCATTTAGAAGTTCAGGCAAAGTAAGTCCATATTTTCGTTTTAACTCTTTAATTAAGTATAATTGATCTTCTAAGCTCTCATAATCAATATCATTATTATCAAGATTGCTTACAAACTTTGATAGATTAAATGATACATCTTCAATGTTTTCATAAGCAATATTTAAAGATTCAGACTCTTTTGTAACCGTTTCAATCTTATCTGTATCTTTAATTACTGAACTTAAACTATATAAAATCTTTTCATCTATTTCTTTTATTATATTATTAATCAGATCTATATTTATATTTGATTCTTTAGTTTTTTTAATTTTTTCTATGAATTGTAGTTCTTGATCTTCATCTTCGATATTAATTTTATCGAGTTCATTTAATTTAAAAGTATAAAAATCCTTCTTTTCATTAATATCTTTTTTTAATTTCTCAAGTTTTTCATGTTCGCTAATTTTGGCTCTATATTCATTGTAAATATCTAGAAAATCCATAATTTTTCTTGAGGATATACAGTATTGGTCAATATACTCTATATGGTTTTTTTTTCCCAAAAGTTCAATGTATTTCTTCTGGCTAAAAAATAAAATATTTTCATCAAATAAACTTATAATATCTTCATAATTAGATTCGATTTTATTAATGTAATATTGTGATTGATTCTTGTGATTTACGAGCCTTCTTAATATGATGACTTCATCATCATCTTGTATTTCTAAAATAATTTCAAGATTTTCATTTTTTCCTCTTTTTAATTCTTTTGGAAATTTTTTTGAAATGAATAGTTCAATCGAGCTTAAAATTAGAGATTTTCCTGCCCCAGTTTCACCAGTTAAAATGTTCAATTTATCGGTGAAATTAATTTCTAAATTTTTAATTGTTAAGTAGTTAATTAATTTTATATTTTTAAGCATAGAATTTTAAAAGTACTATTTAATTTGACCACTCCCATAAACAACAAACTTTTCAGATGTTAATTCGTTAAGACCCATTGGACCAAAAGCATGAAGTTTGGTAGTGCTAATACCTATTTCTGCACCAAGTCCCAGCTCATTTCCATCATTAAACCTAGTAGAGGCATTATGAAAAATTGCAGAGGAATTTAGCTTTTGGATAAAAGTCTCTTTGTTTCTTTCGTTACTGGTAACAATTGATTCCGTATGCAATGAACCGTACTCTTCGATATGCTTAATAGCCTGGTCAATATCATTTACAAGTTTTATATTTAGCTTCATATCTAAATATTCATTATGATAATATTCAGGATTAAGTAATGTGAATAGATCATTACCAATATACTTTGAAAGTTCATCTTCACCATAAATCAGAACTTTATTATTTATAAATTCATTCAGAAGATTTGAAATAAAATCTTTGGGTAGATTTTTATTAATTATTAAAGTTTCCATTGCATTACAAACACCCGGTCTTTGTATTTTAGAATTTATAGCAACATCCTGTGCTATTTTTAAATCTGCTTCGGAGTCTAAATAAACATGACATACACCCTTATAATGCTTTATAACCGGAATACTTGAGTTCTCAGAAACAAATCTTATCAAGCCCTCACCTCCTCTAGGTATTACTAAATCAATATCCTCATCTTTTCTAAGTATATATTTTATAACCTCTCGGTCTGTGTAGGGCACTAAATTAACAGAATGCTGATTTATATTGTTCTTAACTAATGATTTTTGAATGATCTCAACTAAAATTTTATTTGTATTAAAACATTCTGAGCCCCCTCGAAGTAAAACTGAATTCCCTGATTTAAGGCATAGGGAAGCAGCATCCGAGGTAACATTTGGCCTAGATTCATATATTATACAAATTACTCCTAATGGTATTGACTGCTTAAATACTTTTAATCCATTTGGTCTTTCATATAAAAATCTATTTTTCCCAACTGGATCATCTAAACCAATAACTTCATTTATATTTTCTATCATCTGATCAATTCTTGGGTTATCGAGTTTTAATCTATCATAGAAAGCAAGAGAAAAATTTTTAGGATCAAGTAGATTTAAATCTATCTCATTATTTGATAAAATTAAGCTTCTCGATTCATTTATATTATTCGCAATATCTATCAATAATGAATTCTTGGTTTCTGTGCTAGTTTTTGCGATATCCAAAGAAGATCTTTTTGTATCCAAAAGCAAATTATCAATTTGTGACTTTACATCTTGATTTAAACTATCTACACTCATTCTAGCTATAATAAATCAAGCATTAAACAAGGTCAAAGGTGAAAAAATGGAGAAAACTTTATCAATAATTAAACCAGACGGAGTTAAAAAAAAGATTATAGGTTCCATCTTAAATAGATTTGAAATATCAGGATTAGAAATAGTAAATATAAAATTAATTAAGTTAACCAAAGACCAAGCGAGTAGCTTTTATGAAATGCATAAAGGTAAACCTTTCTTTGAAAATTTAGTAGATTTTATGACTTCTGGACCTTGTATACCGTTTGTTGTTGAAGGTGTAGATTCTATAAAATCAGTAAGAGAAATGATGGGATCAACTAATCCAGATGACGCTGCTAGCGGAACTATCAGGTCAGACTTTGCAGATAGTATAGACAGCAATATTATTCATGGTTCGGATTCGAAAGAGTCAGCCGATAGAGAAATTGCATTTTTTTTTGAATAATTTGATTTTTTTATTAATTCATTGATAAATATTTCAGAATATTTTTTAATAAAAAAGTCCTTTTCTATTTTTATAAATTCGTTAACGTTTCCTATATTAATATCTTTTTCACCACATGCCAAAATTCCATCACTTTTTTTTAAATCAATATCGAAATTTACCGACATACCATGCTTGCTAAATCCTCTATCAAATTTTAAGCCGATAGATGCAACTTTGTGATCTTGAATCCAAACCCCAGGACCTAAAACATTCTTTTTACTTTCTAAATTATAATTTATAAAGACTTTAATCAAAGAATCTAGAATCACATCCACTAAATCTCTTGGCTTTATAACTAAATTTTTTATCGATAAAATTGGATAGAAAACTAATTGACCAGGACCATGATATGTTATATCTCCACCCCTAGAAGAATTAACAATCTTAATACCATTCATTGTATCTAAATTAAGATATTTTGACTTTGAAAATTTACCAACAGTAAAAACCTCTTTATGCTCTAAAAAAATCAAATACCCTAAATTATTATTTATTTCTAAATTATCAACATACATATTAAAAAGACTTTCAATATTAGAATAATCAACGGGATTTGATAAAAATTTTAAATATATTAAATTATCCATTAATAATCATATTATTATGCCAGATAATAGAAATATAGAAGATTTAATATTAGATGATAAATTATTTTCTTTAATTTTTATTGAAAATGATTCTTATTATGAAAGTAAAATATTAAGTTTTTTAAAAAATCGATTAACTAGTGACTTATATTCGACTGATGTATTTATTAGAGATTTAGCAGAAAAAAACGATATAGCAGAAATAATTGATGAATTAAATACTTTTCCATTCGGTAACAGAAATAGATATTTTATATTGAAAAATATCGATAAGATAAAAAATGATCAGGTGGTTCTTATAAATAACTATAATCTTAAACCCAATAATAAAGTTAAGGTTTTCTACTTTTCAACAAAATCTAACTTTAAATTAAAAGTCGACATAGAAATTAAATTTAAGTCCAATAGAGAGAATATTAGAGATCTAATTTCAGAAAAATTAAGGTTAAGTAATATAAATTTGGATAGAAATATCATAGATAAGCTTATATCAAAAATATCAGAAAATAGATTAAAAGTAGATAAAGAAGTTAATAATATTATAAATTTAGTTAACAATTCACATGATAATAATACCATTATTGATTATATAAATAATAACAAAAGAGAATTTTTTAACGAGTCTTACTCTTTAGATATAGATATTAATAAAAAAAATAGAAAAAATCTCTTAAAAAATTATGAAAAAACAAACTTTAATCAAAATATCTTTATGGAAGTTGGAAGAATAACTTGGAAATATAAACTTTATTTAAAAATAAAAATATTGTTAAAAAATGGATGCAAAGATAGTGAAATAATTGAAAAAATAAAAGTTTCAAAATATCAATTTAAATATATAAAAAATGAAGCAAGTAATTTATCATTGAATGATATTTTAAGAACTCTTATAGAGCTGGTTAAAGCAGATAAAAATTTAAAATCTACTGATATTCCGAATGAAATAATATCTTTTAATTTATTAAAAAATATTAGCAAATAATTAATTATTTAAAGATTTTGAAAACTTTGAAATATTTCTAGAGGCATTTTTTTTATGTATAACACCTTTTGAAGCTGCCTTGTCATATAAAGAAATAATTTCTCTTAAGATCTGATCTTTATTCTCAGAATTTGAATCGACAGCCGCTTTAAAAACTTTAATCTTGGATTTAAGGTTTGATAACACTGATTTGTTTCTGAGTCTTCTTTTTAAACTTTGTCTGACTCTTTTTTTTGCTGATGCGCTTTTGTTTGCCATAATTAAAGCTTAATTCTGCTTAATATTTATTTTTTGTCAATCATTTGTTTAAAATAGATTAAAAAAGGAGTAATATAGTAGTTATGAAATTTTTTTTAGATAGTGCAAATATTAATGAAATTGAAGAAATTGCATCCTTAGGTCTTTTAGATGGAGTTACTACGAATCCATCCTTGGTTGCCAAGGAAAATGGTCAGAAAGATTTTAATAAAATTATCAAGAAAATATGTAAAATCGCAAAAGGTCCCGTAAGTGCTGAAGTTATATCTACCAAATATGAACATATGATCAAAGAGGCAGAAATTTTGTCAAAAATTGACAAGAATGTAGTTATTAAGCTCCCTATGACCAAAGATGGTATTAAAGCAACAAGCTATCTTTCAAAGAAAAAGATTCCTGTAAACGTAACTTTAATTTTCTCTGCCTCACAAGCTTTAATAGCCGCAAAGGCTGGAGCCGCCTATGTGAGCCCTTTTGTTGGCAGATTGGATGACATATCGTCTAATGGCATGAATCTAATATCAGACTTATCTGAGATTTTTTTAAATTATGGTTTTCATACTGAAATTCTTGTCGCTAGTATTAGAAATCCAATTCATATAATTGAATCAGCAAAACTAGGAGCTGATGTGGCCACTCTTCCTTATTCAGTCTTAATTCAATTATTTAATCATCCATTAACTGATATAGGAATTGAGAAATTTCTTAGAGATTGGAACAATAAATAAGTGATTCCTGGTTTCCTTTAGATCCTTTTATAGGTGATTCGAAAGGCTCTGAAATTTTATTGAAATGATTTCTTAAAAATTCTTTTACATTCAATATTGCCTCTTTTCTATATTTTTCATTCTTAACAATTCCACCCTTATCAATCTTATCCTTCATTAATTCAAATTGAGGTTTTATTAAGCCAATATACTCCAAATTTTGACAAGAAAATTCTTTAAAGAAATTACTAAACTTGGTAATTGAAATAAATGAAACATCCATTACTATTAAATCTACCTCATCAGGTATTTCATTTTTTGTTAGATATCTTGCATTCTTTTTTTCAATATTTATAACTTTATTATTATTTCTTAATTTATAATCTAGTTGGCCATAGCCAACATCAACACTATAAACTTTTTTAGCTCTATTTTTTAATAAACACTCAGTGAATCCGCCAGTTGATGCACCAATATCTAGGCAAATCTTTGAATGCACTTTAATTTCAAATTTGTTTATTGCACTAGATAATTTTTCTGCAGACCTACTAACATACTTATCAGAAATTAATTTGAGATTTATAACGGCATCTTCGTCAATTAATTTAGAAGGCTTTGTCTCTCTTACCCCATCAACATATACTTCTCCAGCCAAAATATGGACTTGAGATTTTGTTCTCGAATTAAAAAAATTTTTTTCAACTAAAATTGAATCAAATCTTTTTTTCATAATTATGATTATTATACATAACTATTTTTTTTGGTTAGATTTACCATTGTGAAAAAAAAAATAAAAGTATGCTGCCTAATAATTATATGTAAGCATAAAATGCTCATTTTAAGAAGGAACCATTTAGGTCCCAGAAATAAATTATGGGAATTTCCTGGTGGTAAACAGGAAAATGGAGAAAATGAAATAGCATGCGTAAAAAGAGAAGTAATGGAAGAAATTAATTTAAAAGTGAATTCAGCTGAATTTTTTGAATCGGTAGAAAAAGAATATGACGATATACAGATAGATCTTGTAGCATATATTACACATCTTAAAGAAATTCCTAAAATAGATTTAAGTGTTCATGATAATTTTAAATGGATTGATCCATTAGAATTTAAGAATTATGAATATCCAGAAGCAAATAAAAGTATAATAGAAAAATTGTATAAAAATTATCAAATTTTTCCTAAAATATTAGACTCAATTAAAATTAATTATGACTCGATTTATGGATACGATTTACCTCTCATTCACTCTTCAATTAGTAAACTTGAAAAATATTTAGATACTTATAATTTCGATTTTTTGATACATGCTATTGAGCTTAAGCCAGAAATATATTTTGATGACGCGATTGATATAAATGAAATATTCCTTAAAATTTCTCCCAATTATAAAATTCATAACTATGAAGAAAAATTATATGTAGAAAAACATTTAATAAGCCCATCCTCTGTAGTATGGACATGTTATCAAAATATAATAAAAATTATACAAAGTAATTTAAAAAATTGTAATATTGATGAAGTTAAAAGTATGAAATTAAGAATAGAAAAAGCTCTATTTAGTAAAACAAAAAGAAAAATATCGAAGAATGATTTTAGAAGATTTATGGGAAGAACTATTTAATTTTTATATAAATACTGGTTAAAATAATATAAATAAAGGAGAAACATATGAGCTTAGAAAATAAAACAGTTATCGTAACAGGTGCTAGTACTGGGATAGGTAGGGAAACATCTATTGAACTTGGAAAAATTGGAATGAATGTAGTAATTGGTAATAGAAATGAAAAATTGGGTAATGAAGTTGTCGATATAATAAAGTCAAATGGTGGGAATGCAAAATTCTTAAAAACCGATGTGTCGGTAGAAAATGATGTAAAAAATTTAACTCAATTCGCTCTCGATGAATTTGGTGAATTCAATTACGCGTTCAATAATTCTGGACTTTTAGGGGATGTTGAACCAATCAGTGACCAAAACCCAAAAGATGCAGGATATATAGTAGATGTAAACATAAAAGGAGTCATATACTGTCTTCATTATCAAATTAAAGAGATGTTAAAATATGCTTCAAAGGATTGCCCTTGTAGTATTGTTAACAATAGCTCTATTCTTTCGCATGCAGGATATCCTGGCCTAACAGTATACAGTTCTACTAAACATGCTGTCACAGGATTAACTAAAGGTGCCGCAGCCGAATGTGCGGAATCAAATATTAGAGTAAATGCCGTTGGCCCTGGACCAATTAGAACCCCAATGTTAGAAACACCAACTGACGGACATCCTGAACAATTTGGAGGTATGGTTCCTATGCAAAGAATCGGCGAGCCAAAAGAAATTAGTGATGCAGTCATTTGGCTTTTTTCGGAAAATTCAAGTTATGTTACAGGTCATACTTTAATGATTGATGGCGGTTTCTGCGCAAAATAATATTGCTTTATAAATAAATTTGTTTATTTTAACAAAGTGTTACCTTTAGTTGTTTATGTTTTTATTGATGTAATTGCCTTTAGTTCTGTAATAATAGCTGTTCTTCCTTTTCATGTAATGTTTTTAGGTGCAGGCCCTCTTGTAGTCACTCTGTATATGTCAACTTTTTCTTTTGTTCAATTTTTCGCATCTCCATATATCGGAAGACTCTCAGATAAATTTGGAAGAAAACCAATGCTAATAACATCATGCATTGCGGATTTAATTTCACACTCAATCATGGCAATAGCTTCAAGCCTGAATTTAGTTTTATTATCAAGAGTTATTGCAGGACTATTTTCATGTAATATATCTGTTGGCTCAGCCTATATATCGGATATCACATCTTTAAAAGATAGGACAAAATACATTGGGTATTATAATGCCGCATTTAGTCTTGGATTTGTCATAGGACCTATAGTTGGTGGTTTGTTAGCAGGTTCAGATCCAAGTAATCCAAATTATTTAAGAGCAAATTTATTCGCAGCATCAATGAATTTTATAAATCTTTTTATTTTATTTTTCTTTTTAAAGTCTAGCAAGAGCCTGATATCAACATACAAAAAAAGCAAAAAGTTTCTCTCAGAAATATTTTCAATAATTACAAATAAGAATGTTTCATATCTTTTTTATCTTTATTTCTTGGTTAATTTTGTATTTTCGGGTTTAAATGGAATTTTTGCTCTTTGGAGTAAGGAGATTTTTAATTGGGGTCCTCAACAAATTGGATTTCTCATGTGCTTTGTTGGTATTTTGTTAGCAGTTCATCAATCTTTATCGATAAATATTTTTGTTAATAAATATAAAGAGAAAAAAACAGTTTTTATTGGAATTATGTCAATATTTATAGGAGTTCTATTCTTATCATTTACAAAAAACTATATTATTTTATCCTTTGCTATTTTTTTTCTGACTTTAGGTATTGGAATATTTAATCCTACTATAAATAGCCTTATTAGTAAAAATATAGAAAAAAATAATACCGGTGCAGCTCTGAGTATAAATCAATCTGCAATGAGTATTTCAAGATTTAGTGGTCAACCATTCGCAGGACTATTTTTTCAATCTTTTGGATACAATGCACCTCTTTTTGTTGGAATCGCAATATTAGGAATAATTAAAATTGTTTTCGGTTCTGAGCTTTTGAATAAAGACTAAAAAATTCTACTATCTATAACTTGCTACAATTCCAGCAATATGTTGGAAAAAAGCGTTATTCTTTTCTTTAAGAATATTCATAATCTTATCACCCTCTTCAATCATATTATTTTGAAAACATGTTGATGCAACTAGTGGATACAATTGAAAAGACTCTGGCTTTTCACGTATAGCATTTCCAAAACATTTAATAGAACTACTTAGATCTCCTAAGCCTTTGTAGGCAAGAGCAAGATAATAGTTTTTCTCAAATGAATGAGACTTCTTTGTATCAATTTTTCCTAAAATTTTTACAGTGGATAAATAAAAGCCATGTTGCATAGATGATAAGCCAACTCTAAAAATTAAATCATTATTTTCATTTACTAATGTTGATAAAATATTATAACAAGATTGAGATTGCTCTAAATCATCTATCTCGTAAAAACAACTTGCTTCAATTAATTTCACATCAACCTGTCTATTACCTTTTTTTAATTTTGATAATAAATTTAGAGTTTCTGAATATTTCTTATCTCTAAAAAAAATAATAGCTTTATTTATAATTGCTGGCTCACACTCAGGATCAAAATCTATAATTTCATCATATATTTTTTGAGACTCCCATATTCTTCCTTGACTCATTAGCTTTGCTGCTTTCTCTAATTGGTTCGAAATGTTCATAGTAATGAAATATTAACTAAAAATTTAGATTTAAAAAAATAAAATAGGTGATATGTTATGTAAATATGAAAATAGAAGTACAAATGAATAGATATAGAAAAGAATTCAATTCTCTATTAAACAAGTATGTTAAGCAAAACATTGGCAATAATACACTTGATAGAGCAATAAAATATTCTTTAACAATTGGCGGAAAAAGAGTTAGGCCATTTATATCGAGCTTAATATCAAAAGATCTAGGACTTAGTAAAAAAGAATCTTTTGCAATATCACTTGCGTCTGAGATGGTACACACATACACATTAATTCATGATGACCTTCCATCTATGGATAATGATGATTTAAGAAGAGGAAATCCCACAACACATATTAAATTTAATGAAGCAAATGCTATACTAGCAGGTAACTCCATTTTTTCGATGGCTATAAACATTCTTATTAAGAATATATCAAAGAAAAAAAATGACTCATTACTAAAAATTATTGAACTTCTTTGCAACATATCTGGGCTTCAGGGTTTAGCAAAAGGCCAATCTTTGGATCTGGAAATGCAGAATAAAAAAAAATCAATAAAGAAAATGCTTGAAATAAATCGGCTTAAGACCTCAAAACTATTTGAATTTTGCGTAGTCTCACCGTTTATTTTGTCAAAATCGCCATCAAAATATATTAAAGAGGCAAAATTATTTTCAAACAATCTAGGATTGATATTTCAAATTACTGACGATATGATCGATCTCGAAAATAAAAATTATCAGAATATGAATAATTTATGTGTTAAGTTAATTCGAGAGTGCACCAAGAAGAAATCTTTCTTCGGGGAAAGAAACTTATTTTTTCAAGATTTTTTATATTATATAATGAATAGAAGAAAGTAAAATTTTAAAAACTAACCTAATAGAATATCTAAAGTCATCATGATTATTAATCCAACTATAAAACCAAAAGTGGCAGTTGTTTCATTTCCTCTACTGTGTGATTCGGGAATAATTTCATGACTGATTACGTATAGCATTGCACCAGCCGCAAAGCCTAATGCTAGTGAAAGAAAATGTTGAAATACTGTTACAATACTAACACCTAAAAAACCCATTACAGGCTCAGTTAAGCCAGTTAATGTCGCAATAAAAAAGGCTTTTTTATTATTGTAACCAATTGCTTTAAGAGAAAAAGCGACTGCTAAGCCCTCAGGTATATTTTGAAGACCAATTCCTGTAGCTAATGAGATACCATTACTAATATCACCACCACCAAAACTAACACCAACTGCAAGACCCTCTGGAAGATTATGAATAGTAATTGCTATAATGAATAACCAAACTTTTGAAATTTTATCATTACTAATTTCAGGATTATGATTTCCACCCAAAACAAAATGCTCATGAGGAGCCTTCTCTTCGACTAACCAAATTACTAATGCTCCAAGTACGAGGCCTACTAAAACTATAAACAAAGAGAGTTCTTCACTTCCATAAATTGAAACTCCAAAATCTATACCAGGAATTATTAGTGAAAAGAAGCTTGCTGCTAACATTACTCCAGCAGCAAAACCCAAAGATGCATCTTCAAATTTTTTACTAAGTTTTTTTATAAAGAAAACAGGCAAGGCACCAATTCCTGTAGAAGCACCAGCAAAAAGACTGGCGACTGTGCCTAGCAATATAATATCCACGAATGTTATATTAATAAATACTTTATCACATATCAAGATATGGACATGCTGTGTCTATAATATAAATTGCTATTTATGTTTATTGTGATCATATGATTGATGCCTTAAGTATTCGAGGTTATTCTTTTTTTGATATTTCGTTTTCCTGCCACGAATTCTATTTCGCCAGAGAATAAAAGAACTTTTTTTAAGATTTTTTCTCATTATTTGTGTTAATTGCTTATCTGATAATTTAAAATTTTTCATTATCGCTTCAAAAGGTGTTCTATCTTCCCAACACATTTCTATTATTCTCGAGATATCTGGTTTAGTTAATTTCATAATACAATACTAACTAATAAATCATGAATTGTATCAAGATGTTGGTTAATATTCCTGCAGCAATATCATCAAGGGTTATCCCTAAACCACCTTTTAAATCCTCTAGCTTTTTTACTAAAAAAGGCTTATAAATATCAAATAGTCTGAATAATATAAAAGCAATAATTATTAAATTATAATCAAATGGCAAAAACAAAACTGAGACAAAATAACCCGCCACTTCATCAATGACAACCTCTTTAGGGTCATCGTTATTAAAAATCTTTATTGCATATGATGATGTTATAATTGAAACTATTATTAAAATTAATGTAAAAATACACATAGAAAAAGTGCTAAAATCGAAAAAATTATTTAATATTATGTATAAAATTAAACCCCCTAAGGTACCAATAGTTCCGGGAATTTTTGGAAAATAACCAAAAAAGAAGAAAGTTGATATAAATTTTACAAGATAATCCATGAGCAATTAACAAAAAAAAATAAGATAGTGATATACTACAGAAATGATTGTAAAAATACTATTTTTATTTTGTATGATATTCATTAATATTGCTTTTGCTGATAATGGCACAGGTTTTTTGGTATCTGCAACCAAAATCAAAGATTTTAAAAGCGCTATTATATCAATTGAAGGAAATGCAAATGCGATTAATGATACAATCCTGAGCTCAGAAGTTGTTGGAGTAGTTTTAAAAATAAACAAAAATGAAGGTGAAAAAGTAAAAAAGAATGAAGTTATCGCAAAAATAGATAATTCAAAATACCTAGCAATTTACAAAAGTTCACAAGAGAAACTTTTTTCTCTAGAATCAGAATTAAAAAAATCAAGTTTAAAGCTAAAAAGATTTAATACTCTATTAGACAAAGAGGTTATATCAAGCCAAGAATATGAAGAAGTTTTATATAACCATAATTCAGTATTATCAAATTTTAACTCTCAATTGGAAATTATGAAATTTAATAAAATAAATTTAGATAAATGTAATATCAAAGCAAAATTTGATGGAATTATAAGTAAAAAATTTTTAAAATTGGGTCAGTATATAGATGAAGGTGATAACTTATTTGAAATTATTGATAGTGATAAATTAGAAATCCACCTGTACATTCCTAAATCATATTTTTCATTAATCAACATAAATGACGAAGTCGAAATCATTTTTAGAGATGAAAATAAAATCAATGCAAAAATCTCTAATATAGTTAATAAAATTGATAAGGCATATGGAACTTTTTTGGCTGTCGTTTATATTGATAATAACAGTCTTATAATTCCAGGTGAAGAAATAATGGCTAAAGTTAAAATGAAACCACCAGAAGGAACTTTTCTCATAAATAAAGATGCGGTTATTAATATGAGTGATAAAAAAATAGTTTATAAAATAAAAGAGAAAAAAGTTTATCCTGTTGAAATTAAAATTTATGATTTATATGGAGATTATTTTATTGCAAAAGGACCAATAAAAAGGAATGATCTAATTGTTTTGGATGGAAATGAAACATTAGCACCAAACCAAACAGTTAATATATCAAATATCATTAAATGAATTTTATAGATTATTCAG
This sequence comes from uncultured Candidatus Hydrogenedens sp., assembly GCA_902609885.1. GTDB lineage: Bacteria > Desulfobacterota_D > UBA1144 > UBA1144 > UBA1144. The sequence continues at coordinate 106,589 of CACLTT010000006.1, forward strand.
TAAAAAAATTTATAACAATAATTTCTATTTTTTTACTGAGTTTTATCTTTGGGTTAATATCTCTTAATAATATTCCAATTCAACTAGTACCCACTGTTGAAAAGCCAAAAATTACAATTAGAACAAATTGGCAAGGTGCAAGCCCCGAAGAAATTGAGCGAGAGATTGTAATTAGACAGGAAGACAAATTAAAAAGTCTTGAGGGTCTTGAGCTAATGGAAAGCACTTCTATAGAGAATCAAGCAACAATAAAACTCGAGTTAAAAGAAGGAAGAAACATAGAGTCCTCTCTTATACAGGTTTCAAATCTTTTAGCACAAGTAAAAGATATACCAGCCGATTCTGATAAACCTACTATAAAATCGATATCCTCTGACAGATCACCTATCGCATGGTTTATATTAAAGGCAAAAAAAGACAATACAAATATTTTTGAATATAAAGATTTTGCAGAAGATTATATCAAGACTAGATTTGAAAGAGTTCAAGGGGTTGGTGAATCTGGAATTAGAGGTGGTAGATTCAAAGAAGTACATGTTGATATTGACACTAATAAATTAGCTTTCTTAGAAGTTAGCTTACTAGATGTAGTTAACGAAATAAAAAGAAATAATATAGATATAAGTTCGGGGGCAATCGAAGAAGGAAAAAGAAAATATACTGCCAGAACAACAGGTGAGATAAAAAGTATCAACGATCTGAAAAAAATAATCATCAAAGAAGAGAATAATAATTATATAAGTCTTGGCGATATATCAAAAATAAATATAGGATACGAGGATGAAAATTATATTGTTAGACACCTAGGTGAAAATGCTATAGCTATAAATGTAATAAAAGAGACAGGCGCAAATACAAAAGAAGTTCATAAAGAGCTTATTTTGGCAATGAATGAACTTAATGATGGTCCATTAAAAAAAGAAAATTTAATTCTTACAAATGTTTATTCAGATACAACTTATATTGATGCATCAATTTCATCGGTTAAACAGAATCTTTTTTTAGGTGCATTACTGGCAATAGTTGTCTTACTTTTTTTCTTAAAATCTATAAAAACAACTATAATAATAGCACTTGCAATACCTATTAGTACTGTAAGTTCTTTCATAATATTTGAGTTTATGGGTAGAACATTAAATTTAATCAGTCTTGCTGGAATTAGTTTTGCAGTTGGTATGGTCGTTGATAATTCACTAGTTGTATTAGAAAATATTTTTTCAAAATTTGAAAGTGGAGTTAGGGATCCTAAAAAAGCGGCAATAGAAGGTGCAAAAGAAGTTTCTGGGGCAATTCTAGCGAGCACAATGACAACATTTGCTGTTTTTTTACCTATTTTATTTCTGACTTCAGAAATTGGACAATTATTTAAAGATATAGCTTTATCTATTTCAATATCCATAATAATAAGTTTTTTTGTTTCTTTAACTTTCATTCCAGGCTTAGCATCAAAAATATTAGATTATGATTCACTTTCGGATTTAGGAAGTAAGAAAAAGCTATTTACTAAATTTGATAATATTGGGATATTTGTTAATCAAAAAATTAATTCATTCCTCAGTATTATTTTGGACAAATCACAAAATCTTTCAAAATTTTTAATAATAATATTATCCTCTACGTTATTGCTCTTTTTTCTAACTTTTCCAAAATTAGAATATTTACCTGAGGGAAATAGGAATCTGATAATTTCAGTTTTAATTCCCCCTCAAGGTTACAATATAGATAAAATAAAAAAAATTGGTTCTAATGCAGAAAGCAAAATCAAAAAATTCTGGCAAAAAAACTATAAAGGTGAGGATAAAATTAAAAACTTTTTCTTTGTAGCAAGGCCAAAATCTGTTTTTATGGGGGCGGTTGCAGAAAATCCTAAGAATATAAAAAAACTAATTCCTATATTAAAAAATGCTGGAAAAGGTTTTCCGGGATTCATAACTGTTGTTAATCAGTCTAGCCTATTCAGTAGATCAATAGGTGAAAGAAGAGCTATAGATATAGATATTAAAGGTAAAAATTATGAAACAATTGTTGAACTATCGAGAAATATTTTTATTCAACTCCGTGATGATTTTCCAGAATACCAAATAAGACCAAAGCCTAGCCTAAGCAATTCAAATCCGGAAATCATTATACGACCAAAAAATTTGAAATTGAATCAAGTTGGTATGACAGCGGATGAACTAGGTTTAATTACAAATATAATTTTAGATGGGGCTCGTGTAAGTAAATATAATGATAATGGTAAAGAAATAGATATAAAATTAAGAGGAAATTCCCCAAAAAATATATCCTCAAATATGCTTAGTACTCGATTTATATATAATAAGAATAAATTTTTTCCTCTGAGCTTTATATCTGATATATCTATAATAAATTCTCCTCAGCAGATAAATCATGTTGAGCGTGATAGAACTATAAAATTACAGGTATCGCCTGATGAAAAATCAAATATTGAAGATGCTTTAAATCTAATCAGAAAATCAATTAATACTGAATATATAAACAAATTCATAATTGATAATAATATTGAAATAAATTTAAGAGGTATTGCTGGCAAGCTTGAAGAAGCCAAATCCTCATTATCGAGAAATTTCATTTATGCACTATTAATCAGTTTTTTCTTATTAAGCTCTTTATTTCAAAGTTTTATATATCCATTAATTGTTCTGACTATTGTTCCTTTATCATCATTAGCAGGAATTTATGGTCTAAAAATTATGAATATATTTTCTTATGAGCCTCTAAATATGCTATCAATGTTGGGGTTCATTATTTTACTTGGAATAGTTGTGAATAATTCAATATTGATTGTTTACAAATCACTAAATAATATTCGTGAAGGCCTTAACCCGATAGATTCTGTAAAATTTGCAGTACAAAAAAGAATAAGGCCAATATTCATGACCACTTTGACAACATCTTTTGGCCTACTTCCATTAGCCATTATTCCTGGTGCAGGTGCTGAACTTTATAGAGGCTTAGCTGTTGTGATTCTTTCGGGGTTATTAATATCAACAATTTTCACACTTTTTATAACACCAATGGCAATTATTGTAATAAATCGATTTTTCAAAATAAAATAAACTCTTATTATTCTAGTAAGGCTGTCGCAATATTACCAACTATCCAATCTGAAACAGAGTAATCATTTCTGATACCTAAATCATTAAAACTCAATGGAACAGGAGTTGATTCACTGCAATCCTCATCATAATTTATAACTAATTCACGATTTAAATGAACAACTTTTTCAGCTTTATATATTTTAATTCCAATATCAGTTTTATATGAATTTTTCTTACAATACATCCAAGTATTGTAATAGTCTAAACATTTAAATTTTTTAAAATCAAAATCAATACATTTATCATAATTATATGATCTTGGGGCACTTTCTGTAAATCTATTATTAACTTGTATTTCTGCAACCATATCAAATTTTCTAGATATGCCTTGATTTATAAAATTAAACTCCACATCTGGCATTGCATCTTTAAAGATGCTAAATATATAAGGCTCAAGCCTGCTATTATCACCATCTGACATAAGAATATCTATTTCACCTTCTAGAAAATTAATTAAACCTTTCTTTTCAACTAAAATTGATTCTTTTTGCGAAGAGCAAGAAGTTAATAGTAAAATAAATAAAACAAATACTACGTAAAGAGTTTTTGGCATAGCCATAATATGTGTATAATTATATAGTAATGATTAAGAATTTATTAATTTTTTTTCTTATATTTTATTTAGGCGAAGTTGCCAATTCTAGAGAAATTGATATCAAATCATCTATAACTATGAGTTATGAACCTGGCTTTTTCTTTAAAAAGCCCAAATCAGAAGATGTTGATAAAGCCCTAGAAAAGATAAAAAAGAATATGTGGGAATCCTATACGTCAAATTTTAGCGATGCGAAAATGAAACAATATTTGATGGTTGAAGAGCAAATAAAACCTGAAATAGATAAGTTTTTTACTTCTTTAAGCGTAGTGGATATTGACGTAAAAAGTGAATTGAAAACATTTACTGTTTATGCACGTGCAAAAATAAATGATACCGCAGTTAATGCTAGACTTAGTTTTCTATCAAAAGCTGGTCAGACATCTACTGGGGACGGAAGCCCTTTTACTTTCATATTTATTGCAAAGCAAGCAGAAAAAGTTCTTGATTTTAAGGATCTAGATAGTTTTGATTTACAGGAAAGAAAGTCATCCGATTATAAATATGCTTCATCCAACTCAACTTTTATAGACACTTCAATTACAAATATTTTGTCAACTGCAGGTTTTGAAGTTGTTTCTTATTCTGATGTTATAATTCAGTGCGGCGGCCCAACTTTTGAGGAAATAGAAAACAGTATTAACCAAGGGGATAAAATAAGTCCAATTATAAGAAAAGGCATAATAGAAGCTTGCACAAAATGTGATATAGATTATTTAGCAATAGGAATACTCGATATTGGAATTAAATCTAAAGTTGATACCAATCAAAATAGAGAGATTAGCGTTTCTGTTCAAAGCCAAGTTTGGAATATACAAGATAAATTACCGAGAGTAATTGCAGCAGTAGGGCCTATTACTTCTGATGCAAATGAAAAAGATGATATTACAACTATAAAAAAAGCTTTAGTTGATCCTGCTGATTCAGTAGCAAGAAATATTGTAGATCAATTAAACGCAAAAAATATAAATTAAGGAGTATTAAATATAAAATGAAAGGAGTTTTAAATATGAATGATATGAGAAAAGGAATGTTGTTATTTATTTTAATGTTCATTTTATTATTTTTAGTAAGCTGCTCTTCTTCAGAAGATGAACTAGCTAAAGATAAAAATGTTTTAGAGGATAAAATTGGTGAGTGTGATAAAGAAGTTAAAATCATTAAAGCATATGGTGATGATATCAGAATAAGGTACCCTCTTGGTCAAGAATCTGAAGCAGATGAAGTTGCTAGAGAATGGTGTGACGTAAATGGAAAAGTATCTGTAAAAGGGGTAGTTTCATGCCAAGGGTGTTGTTACACAAGTTACATGTGCAAGCAATAGTATAATAAAATTGATTGTTCATTTTTTTGTTTTATTTATAGAGTTATATCGATGAAATATGAAAATATATCTTATGCAAAAACTGTATACGGTAAAGCTGAAATAAAGGCTGTCGTAGATTGTCTAAACAAATCTACCCAAATGGGTGTTAATGCAAGGAATTTTGAATCTAAAATTGCGAAGCTCTTTGATAAGAAATATGGACTTTTTGTTAATTCAGGTTCATCAGCATTATTTCTTGGAATTGAATCTTTAGGTTTACCCTCAGGGAGCGAGGTAATAACACCTGCTTTAACTTTTAGTACAAGCGTTGGATGTTTGATTAAAAATAATCTTATTCCAGTTTTTGTTGATGTAGAGCCAGCCTCATTTTGTATTGATGCTAATAAAATTGAAGAAAAAATATCTCGAAGAACTAAGGCTATTCTAGCTCCAAACTTAATGGGAAATCTATGTGATTGGAAAGCAATTAGAAAAATTGCTAATAAATATAAATTGCTTGTGATAGAGGATTCAGCAGATACATTAGGTGCAAAATTGAATGGTAAATCCTCAGGATATTATTCTGATATGTCAATTACAAGTTTTTATGGATCACATATAATTAATTGTGCGGGAAATGGAGGAGCTCTAACTTTAAACAATAAAAAATTTTTAAATAAAGCAAAACTTTTGCGCTCTTGGGGTAGAAGCTCATCTTTATTTGATGAAAAAAGTGAAGCTATTGAAAACAGATTCAATATCAGGTTAGGAAATATAGATTATGATGCCAAATTTGTATTTGAAACAATTGGATACAATGTAGAAGGGAGTGAAGTTGGAGCTGCTTTTGGCTTGACTCAACTTAAAAGCCTCAAAAAAAATATTCAAATTCGACAAAGTAATTTCAAAAAACAATATAAGTTTTTCAATAAACATAAAGACTATTTTACTAATCCGGAAGAAATTAAAAATTCTAATACAGCATGGCTGGCTTATCCCATCCTGATAAATAAGCATGCTCCTTTTTGTAGAAAAGATTTTCAAATATATTTAGAAAAAAAAAATATTCAAACAAGAGTTGTTTTTACAGGAAATATTTTAAGGCAGCCCATGATGAAAAATCAAAAATATATTGGCAAATTAAGTGAGCTTAAAAATGCGGATAATGTTATGAAAAGAGGAGTTTTATTGCCAGTTCATCATGGTATGACTACTAAAATGTTTGCTAGGCTTCATAATACGATCGAAGATTTCTTAAAGACTTATTAGTTGAAATATTCTTTTATATCATCGAGAGTCTTTTTAAAAATATCATCTTTTTTTATATATGAATTATACCAATCAGCGGTCTTACTTAATGTTTGGGATATTGTAAATTTTGGTCTCCACATTAAATCTTTTTTGGCTTTACTAGAA
>CACLTT010000007.1 GCA_902609885.1 uncultured Candidatus Hydrogenedens sp.
TAAGATTAAAAATTTTAATTATATAAAATCATCTCATCCTATACCAAATAAATATAGCCTAATGGCAGCAAAAAAGGTTATAAAACTATTAAGTGCTTCGCAACCAAAAGATTTAATAATATTTCTAATTTCGGGGGGTGGCAGCTCTCTTGTGGCAGCTCCAGAAGAAGGAATGAGTTTAAAAGAAAAACAAATAATATTTGACCGCTTATTAAGATCTGGATTGGATATAAAAATGATAAATTTTATTCGAAAAAAGATTTCCTCTGTTAAGGGAGGAAAATTATTAATGCATTCAAATTCCATAAATATTTGTAATATCTTAATATCAGATGTAATAGATGGTAAGCCTTCTGATATTGCATCAGGACCATCAGTAAAAGAATTAAAGACAGATTTAAAACTTAAAAATAAAGTATTGAAATCAAAATTTGTTAAATCTGAACTACCCAATATTAATAAGATTGTTAATAAAAAACTCCTAATAAGAACTAATCAAACGGTAAGGAATTTCATAGTCGCAGACAATAAAAAAGCTTTAGATTTTGCCCAGACAAAAGCAAAAGAATTAGGATATAAAACAATTTTATACTCTTTTAAAGTTCAAGGAGAAGCTAGTGATATAGGGTCAAAGTTTGCAAAAAAAGTAATAGATCTGGCAAAAAAAGAAGAAAGGAGCAAAAAACCTATATGCTTTCTATTTGGTGGAGAGTCTACTGTTAACGTTAAAGGCAGTGGAATCGGGGGAAGAAATATGGAGCTTGCCCTTAGTTTTGCAATAGGAATTTCAGGAAATAAAAAAATTTCAGCATTATTTGCAGGTACTGATGGAATTGATGGAAATACAAATTCTGCAGGAGCTTTTTGTGATTCAAAGACAACTGTAAAAGCTTCTAAAATAGGAATTAGCCCTAAATCATATTTGATAAATAACGATTCATATAGCTTTTTTAAAAAATTAAAAGATTTAAAAATAACAGGAAGTACGGGTTGTAATGTAAATGATATTGGTATTATTTTAATAGATTTTTAACTAATAATTTACCTTCTTTGTTTAATACTATAAAATTTAAATATGGCAGAATTTTTAAAAACTTTACCACAGAACATAGAGGCTGAAAAAGCTGTTTTAGGTTCTATATTATTAGATGATCAAGCTATTAACGGAGCCCTTGAGGAAGTTGGTATAAATGACTTTTATGATCAAAATCATAAAAAAATTTTTTCTGCTATGCTAGAGCTAGATGGTGAGAACAAGCCTATAGATGTAGTTACACTTTATGAAAAATTAAAATCAAAAAAATCAATGTTACAAGAAATTGGTGGCAGCACATATCTAACACAATTAGTTGAATTTGTTCCTAGCTCAAGCAATGTAAATATTTATGCAAGGTCAGTAAGAGAAAAATCTATTTTAAGAAGTATGATTCAAACAGCATCTGAGATTGTTTCAGAAGGGCAGATGGATCAAATTGATGTTAATGATTTTTTAGATCAAGCAGAAAAAAGGCTTTTTGATATTTCACAAAATAAAAAAAGACCTGGATTTGTTTCTTCTCAGGAGCTTGCTATAGAAACGATAAAAATTATTGAAAATCTTGCTAAAAGAAAAGAAGCAATAACAGGTGTACCAAGTGGATTTAAAAGACTAGACAAAATGACGGCAGGCTTACAATCATCTGACTTGATAATATTGGCTGCTAGGCCAGGAATGGGAAAAACGTCATTTGGTTTAAACATTGTTTTAAATGCTGCAATAACTAATGGATTAAACGTTGGTTTTTTCTCGCTGGAAATGACTAAAGAACAATTAATGATGAGAATGCTTTCTTCAAAATCTAAAATTAACTTTTCAAAAATTAGAACGGGATTTTTGTCTGATAATGAATTAGAAAATATAAAAAACTGTAGTAGTTCATTTGAAAGATCAAATATTTACATTGATGATACTCCAGCAATTAATTCTCTAGAATTAAGATCAAGGGCTAGGAGGCTTAAAAGTGACAAAGGCCTTGATTTGTTGATTGTGGATTATTTACAACTTATGAGAGGAGTGACTAGAAATGATAATAGAGAGAGAGAAATTGCAGAAATTTCTTCAGCTTTAAAATCACTAGCCAAAGAACTCCAGATCCCAATTATTGCAATATCACAATTAAGCAGGCAGACAGAAGCAAGAACTGATAAAAAACCTCAACTGTCTGATTTAAGAGAAAGTGGTGCTCTTGAGCAGGATGCTGATATGGTTCTATTTATTCACAGGGCGGATGCGTACAAAAGAAACATTGAAGAGCGAGATGGAGTCGCAGAAATAATAATTGGCAAGCAAAGAAATGGTCCAACTGGAACTGTTACGCTCGCTTTTTTAGATAGTCAGGGTGTGCCTAGCTTCGAAAATCTTGCAGAGGAATATACAGAGGATTTAGACTCATAAGTTTATTTTTATTGAAACTGGACAATGATCTGAACCAAAAACTTCATTATGTATTTCAGCATTTTTTACTAAATTAATTTCATTAGTCCAAAAATAATCAATCCTCCATCCAACATTATTTTTCCTAGCATTTCTCATGTATGTCCACCAAGAATACTCAATCTTTTCGGGATTTAAATATCTATAGGTATCAAAAAAACCAGAACTACTCAAATCATTCATCCAATCCCTTTCGACTCTCAAGAAGCCAGAAGTATTTTCATTAGGCTTAGGATGTTTAAGATCAATTTCATTATGAGCAATATTATAGTCTCCACAAACAATTATGGGTTTTTTCTTTTTCTTCAATTTTTTCAAGTATTTCAAAACTGCAGTATGGAAATCAAGCTTATAAGATAATCTCTCTTGGGACATTTGCCCATTGGGAAAGTAGAAGTTTAAAAGATAAAACTTATCAAATTCGAAAATTTGGTTTCTTCCTTCAATATCAAATTTTTCACTACTTTTTAATGTTGTTGAAAAATTTAATGGCTTGATTTTAGTATAAATTGCAACACCTGAATAACCCTTTTTTATCTGACATGATTCAAAATATGATTCATATTTAGGGAGATTAATAATATCCTCTGATAATTGTTCTATAGAAGCTTTTGTTTCTTGTATACATAAAATATCAGGCTTAAAATTTATAATGAAATCTTTAAAACCTTTTTTTTGAATAGCTCTGATTCCATTTACATTCCAAGAGAATATTTTCATATAATTAGTTTATACTAAAGCTTAAACTTTTAGTGAACATAATGAATTATATTTTAGTACCTTTTAAGAACTTTAAAAATGCCAAGTCACGATTAAGGAAAGATTTATCAAATTCTGAAACTGAAAAATTAGCAAAACTTATGCTAGAAGATGTTCTTTCTGAAGTATCAAAGTCAAAACTCGCAGACAGGAAATTTTTGCTTACCAAAGATAGCAGCGCAATGTCGTTAGGAATTAAATATGGAATTGAAATTATTGAAGAAAAAATACAAGTTGACGAAAGCACTTCTGTTGATAATGCATGCAATTACCTTAAAACCATTGGCGCCTCAGCAGTTTTAAGACTTCCAGGGGATATTCCAAATATTGAAGCTAAAGATATAGACCTATTAATAAATGAAGGTAAGCATGATGGGGTTTCAATTATAGTCCCATCTGATAGTGGAACAGGAACAAATGCTTTTTATAAGTGTCCACCCGACGTGATATCATCATCTTTTGGTGAAAATAGTTTTCAAAAACATATAAATTCATTTATCACCAAAAATATAAAGTTTAAGGTATTGGAAATAGAAAATATTTCGGTAGATATCGATAGCCTAGAAGACATAAGCAAAATTAAGAAGACTTCAAAACAATCAAAGACGTCTGAATACTTAAAGCTTGCTAGCCTATGACAGCTAAAACATCTGTTTCATCCATTATCAAAAGGTCTTCACCACCTACCGATAATTCATTTCCACCATACTTGCTAAAAAGAATTTTGTCGCCCTTTTTTAATGTAAGTGGAGTAACATTCCCCTTATTATCAGATCTTCCATTTCCAACAGATACGACTTCTCCTTCAAGGGGTTTTTCTTGGGATGAATCAGGAATAATAATTCCGCCCTGAGTTTTTTCTTCAGCAACCATTCTTTTTACAAGTATTTTATCGCCAATTGGTCTTATATTTTTTTCTTTTTTCTTAGCCATTATAAATCTCCTTAGAATTTAAATGAATTTTATTGAAAATTCGTGTTTATGTTTTTTATTAAGATTAATTATCAATGGGGTTATAGCCTCTATCATGGATGAAATCTCTAATGGACCCGCATCGATAGCTTTTAATGAAGGCATCTCTTCAGTTAACTTTGTAGTTAAAGCTTTTGCTTCATCATTATCACCACATATAATAACATCATAATCTAATGGTTTTTCAAAGCTTGCAAGTCCTTTAGCAGGAATATTGTGATAAGCGCTAACCACATTTACTGAATCAGGCAAGGTGTTTTGAATTTCAATAGCTGCAGACCCTGCCTCTGGTGGATTATATGATACCACTGCACCAAAACTCATTGGAACAACTGGAGAAATAACTAGCTGATTAACAAAAGAAGCAGACATGCTCTCCAAAGTTGACTTAGTGTATTCTGGTGGGAGGCAAACAACTACAACCTCGCTATTTTTTGCAGCCTCTGCATTCTCATAACCAACAATATTAGCTTCAATTCCCTGAGCTTTTGCAGTTTCAAGCATTTTTCCAACCTCTTCTTTGGCCTTTTCAATTTTTCTTGAACCTATTAATATTTCATGGCCTGCTTTTGCCCATCTAATTGCTAACCCTTCAGCAAATGAGCCAGTTCCGCCTAATAAACTTATTTTCATAATAACACTCCTAGTGGATAATTAAGTGAGATTATTATAACAGTTTTTTAATACCTAATATAATTTTTTGTTTCTCAGCGAAAAAAACTTCTTTAATTCTTGATTTTGTTCCTCTTATGATATTAATAGAGCTTTTCGGGACATCAAAGAAGGTTGATAATGTTTTTATAAGTTCTCTATTCGACTCTCCTTTATATGGTGGCGCAGAAATCTTTACAGTCAAAAAGTTATTATCAAAACTAATTACTTTTGAAATATTTGATCTGGGCTTTACGATTATCTTTAAGATCACTTTTAAAAACCTTGATAAGCAAAATCTAAAAGCGTGGTAACGATAAAAGACTTAAAAAATTCTATGGCCAATAAAACTATAATTGGCGATATATCAATACCCCCTAGATATGGCATAACATTTCTAATAGGAGATAAAATAGGCTCTGTTACTCTAAATAAGAATTGGAATAAAGGATTGTATGGGTTTGGGCTAAACCATGAAATTAAAGCCCTGCCAATTATAAGCCAAACAAGCAAGGTTAAAACTATATTAATTAGCCGCGCAAGAGCTATAATAAAATTTTCAATTATCATTTATTTTTTAATTATACTTGAAACCTTATGTGATATTAACTTTGACTTTCTCTCTGCTTTTTTGTGAGCAATATTTACTGTCTTTTTAAAACCAAGTTTAATTAGGGATTTTATCCCCTCCTCAGTTGTACCACCTTTAGATGAAACCATTTGTATAAAATTATCTGGCATAATTTTAGAAATATTTAAAAATTCCAATGCCCCCTTAATAGTCTGGGAAGCAATATTTTCGGATGTCTTTTTAGAGAAACCACTATTAGTACAAAATTTTAACATAGCATCATAATATAAAGCAAAAAAAGCTGGACCAGAGCCTGATATTGCAGTAATAGAATCAAATTTTTTTTCATCTTTTAAAATAATAGTTGTTCCAATTTTATTTAAAATTTTAACTACATTTTTAATATCCTTAGCTGTACATTTAGAATTATGTTTCAATGCGGTAACCCCTAACCCCACTGCGGATGGTAAATTAGGCATGATTCTGATAATCTTGTTTTTCTTCAATATACTTTGAATGGATTTAATTTTAACTCCTGCGGCTGTTGAAACAAAAAGCTGCTTGCTTGACAATATAGGCTTTAGTAGAAATAAAATCTCTGGAAAAATGTCGGGCTTTACACAACAGAAAATTACTTTGGAAGTCTTTACTAGCTCTTCAAGGCTAGTACTTTTTTTTATATGCAAAACATTAGCATCTAAAAATTTCTTTTTATCAATATCATATGATGATATTTTTAGAAGTTTATCATTCAAACGAATGCCTTTTATAATAGCTTTAGATATATTTCCTAATCCAATAAATCCAATATCTGACATTTGTATATTATACACTCTATCGAGGTCCAAAAATTTCTGTTCCTACTCTTACCATTGTGGATCCTTCTTCTAATGCTATTGTATAATCTTTGCTCATACCCATAGAAATCTCAATATCATCATTAAAAATATAATTTTGAGATATTTTATACATTTCCCTATAATAATCCCTGATCTCTTCATCTTGAAGATTATCTTCAAGTATTGTCATAAACCCGCAAAGTTGTAAGTGTTCTTTTTTTTCAATTTTGGGAATAATTGACTGGAGATGTTTCATTAAAAAACCGCCTTTATTTGGATCACTAGAGATGTTAATTTGAACCAATACCTTCTGTTTAATATTATGTTTTTTACAATAATCCTGAATATCTTCAACTAATTCAAAGTTATCAATTGAATGGATTAGATCAGCTTTTCCTACAACATACTTAATTTTATTTTTTTGTAATCTACCAATAAAATGCCAATCAAAATGTAAATTTTTTTCAGTTTTTTGAATGTTTTTGTCTCTTAATTCTTGTGGATAATTTTCTCCAAAAAATTTAATTCCTAATTCATGAGCTAATTGAATAAGTTGAAATTCTTTCTTTTTTGAAACCGCAATTAGTTTAGCTCTGTCTCCAGACTTTTTCGTACATTCTTGAAATTTAAACATAAAATTTTTTATATTTGTTATAACCTTTTCAGAGACCATAAGAGTATTATATAATCAGATAGATGATATTAACATTGAAAAATATTTATAATGAAGTGGTGTGTAAATTAAGAGCCAATAATATAGAAGTTCCACAATTAGAAGCGCAAATAATTTTAGAATATGTAACTAATCTCAAACTAGAAAAAATATATACAAATCCGCATAAGAAAATATATAGTAAAAAGATAAACCTTATTAGAAGTCTAACAAAAAGAATAATTGATGGTGAACCAATTCAATATGTTACAAGACATGCTTTTTTTTATTCTCTTAAATTTTATGTCAATAAAAATGTATTAATTCCAAGACCTGAAAGTGAGACTGTAGTTGATTTAGCTTTAAAACTATTAAAATCTAACAGATATAAAGAAGTTTTAGACCTGTGTTGTGGAAGTGGGTGTTTAGGTATAGCTATTTATAAAAATTACAAAAAAAAGATAAGAATAGATTTTTCGGATATTTCAAAAAAAAGTATTAGCGTTTGTTTAAAAAATATGAAAAATTACATTAAAAATAAAAGTTGTACTACATATGTGAGAGACTTGTATGGGGAAAGCTCCAAGAAATACGATCTTATAATATCAAATCCTCCTTATGTATCTAAAAAAGAATATATAAAATTAGATAAAAAAGTATTAAATTTTGAACCAAGAAATGCGTTGATTTCAAAAGATAATGGTTTTCATATTACAAAAAAAATTATTAAGCTATCAATTAAATATCTAAATAAAAATGGAAGCTTGATAGTTGAGGTGGGTAAAGGTCAAGCTCAAAGAACAAAAAAAATTTTTAGTAGTCTAGGATTTGATGATATTGTAGTCTCAAAGGATCTCAATAGAACAAATAGAGTTGTTGCAGGAAAATGGACAAAATAAATATAGAAACTTCCAATAATCTATCAGGTACGGTGAAAATCTCAGGATCAAAAAACGCGTCGCTTCCTATTTTAGCAGCAACTGTTTTATGGGGATCACAGTATAAAATAAAGAATGTTCCAGAAATAAGCGATGTATATACAATGCTTGAATTGATTAAACAACTTGGTGGTTCGTTCGAATTTAATAAAAACGTTGTAGAAATTAATACAGAAAAAATTTCATCTTATGAAGCACCTTATGAATTAGTAAAGACCATGAGGGCGTCTGTACTAGTATGGGGGGCACTTCTGGGGCGCTTTGGTAAAGCACGAATTTCTTTTCCTGGTGGTTGCGCAATTGGAGACAGGCCAATTGATGAACATATTAAAGCTTTTGAGTCGCTCGGATACAAAACAGTCGTGAAGCAAGGATATTTAGAAACAAAAAAAATGGCTAAAACAGGAGGGTCATATGAATTCAACATAAAAAGTGTTACTGGTTCAGAAAATGTAATAATAGCGTCTATATTGGCAGACAACAAGACTGAGTTGTGCAACTGCTCTATAGAACCTGAGGTAGCTGACCTAATTAATTTTTTAAAATTGCTAGGTGCGGACATAAAAAACATTGAAGATAAAGTTTTAATATCCCCTGTTACAAGACTTAACCCTAAAAATAAGATTTATAGTATAATTCCTGACAGGATTGAAGCAGGAACGTTCGCTGTGTTGGGCGCAATACCTGGAAATAACATAAAAATAATAAATTGTGATACAGAGCACTTAAAATTACCATTAAATATTATTGAAGCGTGTGGATCCGATTTAAAAATTAAAAAAAATGAAATGCAAGTTATTGGTGGGGAACTAAAACCATTTAATATAGAGACCAAACCTTACCCTGGTTTTCCTACTGACTTACAAGCCCAGTTTATGGTTCTTGCAATTCTGGCAAAAGGCAGATCAAAATTTCTAGAAAATATCTTTCCCTCTAGGTTTATACATGCAGCAGAACTAAGAAAGTTGGGCGCGGATATTAATGTAGAAAGGGGATTGGCAAATATAAAAGGAGTTCCTTTTATAAATGGTGGAAAAATGCAGGCTAGTGATTTAAGAGCAAGCGCTTCGTTAGTTATAGCTGCATGCACAGCTAGAGGAAAATCTGAAATTAGTAGGGTATATCATCTTGACAGAGGTTATGAAAAGATAGATTATAAACTGACTGAAGTTGGTGTAAAAATTTGGAGAACGAAAGAGTAATTTTAGCAATTGCAAAGGGTAGGATAATGAATGATGCCCTTAATGCTTTAAAAAATGGGGGCATAAACGTATCATCATTCTCAAACAAGAGCAGGGAATTAATATTCGACCTTGAAAACTATAGAATTCTGTCTTGCAAACCTATTGATGTTCCCAAATACGTAGAAATGGGAACAGCCGACTGCGGTATAGTTGGATCGGATTGTATTACTGAAAGCAAATGCGATATTTACGAACCTATATCGCTGAAGTTTGGAAAATGCAAAATGGTCGTTGCATGTAAAAAAGATTTAGAAATAAAATATAGACAAGGTGAAGAAATAAAAATTGCTACAAAATTTCCCAATATTGCCAAGAAATATTTTGAGGATAAAAAAATGATACCAAAAATTATATACCTCAATGGATCAGTGGAATTGGCCCCATTGGTTGGGTTGTCTGAAGTAATTGTTGATATTACCGAGTCAGGCGAAACAATAAGAAAAAATAATCTTAAAGTTATTGAAACTATTATGGATATAACAGCAAAAGTTATTTTCAATAAAACTAGTTTAAGAACCAAAGAGAATAGTTTAAAAAATTTTATTAAAATTATAAAAAAATAATTTTTTAACCGTCTATTATCATTAGAAAAAATTTTTATAAAAAATTTTTTTATTTACGTATTGTAAATATTTTGTTAATATAAAAACGTTGTTTGTGGGTAAGTCATAAGTAATATAAATTATTAACTTTTTTATCCACATTTATCCACATTATGTGGAAAACTGGAGTGTAAATGTCAGACGATATTCAACTAAAACAACCTGCTGATTTAGAACATACTGATAAAGACCTTGTTGATAAAAATATTTTAGGTGCAATGGTTCTTGATACTTTGAAAGATAGCTATCCTGGAATTAAGCAATTTTTTAGCACTCTTAAGCTTTTAGAGGTTACAGAAAAAGAGGCAATCTTTGTTGTTTCTGACTTAATGACCGCCGAATGGATTAACAACCATTACATGCATATTTTGGAGAAAGTATTTTTTGAAGAATCAGAAGAGCACATTGGAACCAAGAAGGTTGTCGTAAAAGCACAAGAAGAATCTGAAATTAAAGAAACTACTATAAAAAAATCTAAATCCAAAAAAAGAGCTGGTGTTGTACCAGTAAAAATTGGTAGCCTTAGTGGTAAACAAAATTTTTCAACTTTTGTTAAAGGTGCTTCAAACACTCTTGCAGCAATTGCGGCGGAGAGGGTAGGTGAAAAACCTGGTCAAACTTATAATCCTCTTTTTGTATATGGGAGAACCGGTTTAGGAAAAACACATCTTTTAAATGCCGTAGGCAATACGGTTTTAGATCATTCTGAGAATGCAAGAATATGTTCCTTATCTGCCGAGCACTTCACTAATAAAGTTATCTCTGCAATCAGATCGGGAAAGCAAAATGAGCTTAGAAACGCATTTCGTTTTGACTGTGATGTATTGTTAATTGACGATATACAGTTTTTGGCTGGAAAAGAAGGAACACAGCAAGAATTTTTTCATACTTTCAACGAACTTTATGATAACAACAAGCAAATTGTACTTACTAGTGACAAACCACCCCACCAGCTGTCAGGAATACAAGAAAGGCTTATTGGGCGGTTTGAATGGGGTTTTGCTGTTGAAGTTCTACCACCCGATTTAGAACATAGAGTTGCAATTCTTCAAACCAAAGCAAAAAACCTAGGGGTTATTTTAGACGAAGACATCTTGTTTGTTATAGCAGAAAGCTCTGGTGGGTCAGTAAGAGAATTGGAAGGGTTTTTTAACAATGTAGTAGGACAATCCACAATGTTGGGGGTTCCTATTAACAAAAACCTAGTAATAGAAGTTTCAAGCAGATTGATGAACAATTCTGCACCTGATCAAATTACAGTTGAGCTAATACAGTCTGAGGTTGCAAGTTTTTATGGAACAACGGTTCAGGACATTTGTTCTAAAAAAAGGACGAGGGGTGTAGTAAGACCTCGCCAAGTTGCAATTTACCTTTCCAGAATGTTTACCAACAACTCTTTGCTTGATATTGGTAGAAAGTTTGGTGGACGTGATCACTCAACCGTCCTTCACTCAGTAGCGACTATTGAAGACTTGCTTGCCAAAAACCCTTCCCAGGAAAACCCAATACGAATACTACAAAGCAAAATGAGAAAAATCTCTGGTGGAAAACTAGTCGATTAAAGTTAACAACTTTTTTTTCTTTTATATTTATAATTTTTTTTGTTAAAAAATGTGGTTTCTTTTAGAAGAAATGTTAATGTTTTTTTTAATTTTAAGTATTAAATAAAGGAAAAGGGTTTTTTGTCCACAAATAAACATAGACTACTACGGCTACTAAATATAAATTAATATTATATAATAGAAATAGTGATAAGTTTTTCTGTGGATAAATCTGAATTTTTAAAACACATATTCTATTGTGTTGGAGTCGTTGACACTAGGTCAACAATGTTAGTGTTGTCTCACGTATTTTTAGAAGCAAGAGATGATAGGGTTTATATTTCTTCTACAGATTTAGAATCTTCTATGTATTCTTCTTTCCCAGCTAAAATTAATAACGACGGAAGTATATGTATATCAGGCAAGAAATTATTTGATGTGGTTGAAAAATTACCAGATGAAAAAATTAATGTTTCATTAACAACAGACTCACAAATTGAAATTTCATTTTCAACGGGTAAGACTAAAATTAAAACCCTACCAGGAGAAGATTTTCCTCAAGTTCCAAAACCACAAGATTTTGTTTATAGAACAATTAAAAGTGAAACCTTAACAAATATTATATTAAAAACTGCATACTGTGTAAGTAACGATGAAATGAGAAAAAACCTTACTGGAGTATATTTTGATTTATCTCAACCTGGAAAAATTAAAGCTATATCAACAGATGGACACAGAATGAGCCTTGTTCAAGAGGAGATTGAAAATTCTATTTCGGAATCATTCATTTTACCAAAAAAAGCAACAAATGAAATAAGAAAATTTATCAAAGAGTCAGAATCTGTAAAAATAGGCGTAGGAAAATCTTTTTTTATATGCGACAATGGCCAAACATCAATATTGTCGAGATTGATAGATATTAAATTTCCAGATTATACACAAGTTGTTCCAAACAACACTAACAACAGTTTTAAAGTCAACAGAGAAAAGTTATTAAAAACACTCCAGCGTGTTGGGGTTGTTTTGTCAGAAAAAACGAAAGGTGCAAAAATTATAATATCTGATGATAAGATTGAAATAAGATCTTTGTCGGACACAGGTGAAAGTGCTGAAGTTTTAGATAAATCTAAAAGCACACAAAATATTGAGGTGGGATTCAATGTTAAATATCTAATAGATGCACTGTTGTCCTTTGAGTCTGACGAAGTTTTTGTATCTATAAATGATGAAGTAAGCCCAGCTTGTATATTTTCCGATGAAACAAATCAAGAGAAACAAAAGGCTATTATAATGCCAATGAGGGTTTAGTTGAAAAAAAATAAAGATAAACTTAAAATAATTCGAAAAAAAATTGATGCAACTGATGTTCAAATTACAAAACTTCTTAATAAAAGAGCATATTTTGCAAAACAAACATCTCAATTTAAATCTCAAAAAGTATATGATCCCAAAAGAGAAAAAGAAGTAATTAAAAAAATTTCCAAAAACAACACTGGCCCACTTAACAAAAAAGACCTTGAAAACATCTATACAGAAATTCTATCTATATGCAGGACAATACAAAAACCAAAAACTATATCTTATCTAGGGCCAACAGGAAGTCACACGCAAGAAGCTGCAGACAAAAAGTTCGGAACACTGTCAGAAAAGATTCCTTCAAAAACCATTAAAGACGTCTTTCTTTCTGTTGAGCAAAAAGAGGCTGATTTTGGAATAGTACCATTGGAAAATTCAATAGAAGGCCCTGTTGGCGAAACTCTTGATGAATTCTTAATTTCACCTGTAAAGATAGTTGGAGAGTTCTCAAGGAAAATTAAGCACTCTCTTTTGTCTAAACAAAAGGATATTAATAAAATAAAAACAATATACTCACACCCCCAAGCGCTTGCACAAAGTAAAAGGTGGATTGCTAACAACGTGCCGGATGCAGCACTTAAAGAATCACCTAGCACCTCTGAAGCAGCCAAGCTTGCATCAAAAAACTCAATGTCAGCATCATTATCTCCAGAGGTGTGTAGTAAAATTTATAATCTCAACATTCTTCACGACTCTGTAAATGATGACAAAAATAATACAACTATATTTATAGTTATCTCTAGAGATCATGAAGAAGTTGCTATTTTAAAAAATACCAAAGTATCAATTGTCTTTACCCTGCCTGATAAGCCCGGCTCTTTGTTTGAATGTTTAAAGCCATTAAAAGCACATAATCTTAATCTCACAAAAATACAGTCCAGACCTTCAAGAAAAATTCAATGGGATTATAATTTTTTCGTCGATATTTTAGTGGGGTCCAAAGTTGAGGAAACAAAAAGAGGACTTGAAAAAATCAAAAAAATTGCATCCTATTTTAAAATATTAGGAGCATATTAAACTATGAAAACTGCGAATAGAATTTCTGGGCTCCCACAATATATTGGTGGCAAGCCTATTGATGAGCTCCAGAGAGAGCTTGGAATAGACAAGCCAATTAAATTAGCATCCAATGAAAACCCAAACGGTCCATCGCCGAAGTCTCTCGAGGCTCTATCTCAAAGCATACACGATGTTGCTTCATACCCGGATGGTGATTCCTATTATCTGAAGAGAAAAATTTGTGACAAGGAAAACCTTTTGTCTAATCAAATTATAATAGGAAATGGTTCTAATGAAATTTTAGAGTTAATATCACATGCATTCATAGAAAAAGATGATGAAGTAATAATGGGTGAGTATTGCTTTATTGTTTACCCTATTGTTGCAACGTTATCGGAGGCAAAAATTATAAGATCCCAAATGCCTAATATGACTCATGATATTCAAAATATAATTGATCTTGTCACTAATAATACTAAAGTAATATTTATAGCAAATCCTAACAACCCTACAGGAACTAAGGTACCTAAAGCTAGTATTTATAATCTTTTAGATTCAATTTCTAGTAATATATTGGTCGTTGTTGATGAAGCATATTGTGAATATTTAGCTGAAAACCAGAGAATGGAAGCATCAAAAGATTTAGGAAAATGGAAAAACCTTGTTATTGTTAAAACCTTTTCTAAAATTTATGGACTAGCTGGTCTCAGAATAGGGTTTGCAATGGGTGACAATGCAGTTATTGATAAAATACAAAAACCAAGGGAACCATTTAATGTTAATTCCCTTGCACAGTCTGCAGCTGTGGCTGCGATGGATGACAAAGATCACTTAGAAAAATCATTTCAATTAAATAATTCTGGAATGTTATTTATGAAAACAGAGATTGCAAAAATGGGACTAAAGATATATCCCTCACATGCAAATTTTATTTTGGTAGATTTTGGTTGCGCTGCAAGAAATATATATGAAGAGCTTTTAAAAAGAGGAATTATAGTAAGACCTTTAGAAAATTACAATTTACCAAATTGTTTAAGAATAACTATTGGAACTCAAGATGAAAACAAACGTTTTGTATTTGGGCTCAAGGAAGTATTGGGAGTATTAAGATGAAAATTCTTATTTATGGGCTTGGACATATTGGGGGATCATTAGCTCTCGGTATAAAAAAATATTATAAGGACCTTTATGAAATTTCTTTTATAGATAAGGATAAAAAAACAATAAAAAGTGCACGAAGAAAGATGTTGAGGTCCGGAGATCTTCCTGGAACTCCTTTTGAAAATGATTCTATAAGATCGGCCGATATTATTTTCATTTGTATTGATCCTTCAAAGATTAAGAATGTATTTAAAAAAATAAAAAAATTAAAAACCAAAAAGGATTTAATAATAACGGATGTAGCTAGCACAAAAGTAAATGTTTTATCTGACGCTAAATCAATTTTAGGAAAAGAGATAGCTTTTGTTGGTGGTCATCCAATCGCGGGAACGGAAAACAGCGGATTTGACCATGCTGACCCGGATCTTTTCAAGGGTAAAACTTTCATACAATCTGGATCAATTGGCTTTAAGAAAAATATTTCAGTTGTCTTAAATATTTGGAAAAAATTAAAAACAAATATAATACAAATTAAACCAAATGAGCACGATAAAGTTTTTTCTTATTTAAGTCATTTGCCTCATGCTTTGTCGTTTTGCTTAAATAAAGTTGCTTTAAAGAGACTTGGATTCAAAAGAATAAAAACCTTTGGAGGCAGTAGCTATATGGACTATTCTCGAATTTCATCTAGCTCTGAAAACCTTTGGAGTGACATATTTCTTTCGAATAAGGATAATTTAATTTTCTCAATTGATGATTCTGTCGATTTTTTGAATAAACTCAAATCAGCTCTAAAAAAACACTCTCAGTCTAAAGTATCAAATTTAATCAAATCCAAAAGACTATAACGCTTGATTTTTTTTGAGTAATATTTAAAATTCATATATACATCTCGTAGTCGCACCCCGAGAGATAGAGTATAGTATTTTGAGAGAGAGTATTGTATACGGAGTGTTATATATATGAAGGCTGTTCTATTAACTGGATTAATATTCTTTGCGTTAGCTTTTTTTGCTAAAAACGTTTTGAGTTTTTTAAAAGTTATGTTCGCTGCTAAGAAGAAATCTTTTAGAGTCGATAACCTCCCTGAAAGAATTCGCAGTTTTATGGTAAATGTTTTTGGCCAGAAAAGAATGCTTAAAAATTATACATGGGCGAGTGTAGAGCATTTAATGATTTTTTGGGGATTTTTAATTATCACCGTTGGAACAATTGAGCTGATTGTTATGGGCTATATCCCAGGATTTGAAATTTTCGGATTTTTAGGTGGAAGTGCACAAGAAAACTTTTTACTGGTTTTAGACATTGTTCAAACCCTTGTTGTTATAGGCTTAGCGATGGGAGTTTTAAATAGAACTGTTATTCCTAGCGGCAAGCGTAGAGAAGTTAATAGTATTGATGCAGTTGTAATATTAGGAATGATCTTTGGCCTAATGATGACAGACTTTGGTTTTCGTGCGGCAAAGGTTGCTCTTGGAGTTGAGCCCCAATCTTGGCTGCCCATTTCATCTTTTTGGGCTTCAGCTTTTTTAAATAATTTAAATGCTTCTACTTTAACTTTTACGGCAGAATTTTTTTGGTGGTTTCATATAGCATTAGTTTTAGCTTTTTTAAATTATCTTCCTTATTCTAAACATAGTCACGTCTTAACTGTGATACCAAATGTTTTCTTCCAAAATCTAGAGCCAAGAGGAAAGATGACCACGATTGATTTTGAGAATGTTCCAGATGATGTTGAACACTTTGGTGCCGGTAAATTTGAAGATTTTAGCTGGAAAGATGTTTTAGACGCTTATACATGTACTGAATGTGGAAGGTGCACGGATAATTGTCCTGCTTGGGCTACAGATAAGACTCTGTCGCCAAGGGATATCGTTACTAAGTTGAGACATTTTGCTACTGCAAATGGCGGAACAGATGCTATGAAAAATGAATATCTTCCAAGTGATGACTGGGTTACACCCGAAGAGCTTTATGCTTGTACTACATGCAGTGCTTGTGTTGAACAATGTCCTTTATTTATTGATCAAATGGGCAAAATAATAGAAATGAGAAGATTTTTAACAATGGAAGGCCAACTCACTGGTACCGCTGTAAGAACATTGCAAAAACTAGGAAGCCATGGAAACCCTTGGGGATTTGAATCCGGAGATCGTAATCCATGGGCAAAAGAGAAAGAAGTTCCTGTGTTGGGTAACGGTGCAGGAAATAATGCAGAAGAATTTGATGTGATTTTCTGGACGGGTTGCTTTGGCGCATATGACCCAAGAGGTCAGGAGGTTGCTTCAACAATTTCTGAGCTTTTAAAAGAAGCAGGCGTTAAGTTTGCAATTATGGGCCCAAGCGAAACTTGTACGGGTGATCCAGCTAGAAGGCTTGGAGAAGAGGCGCTTTTCCAAGAGCTTGCTATGACCAACGTAGAAACCATGAAGGGCTTCAAAGTAAAGAAAGTTATTGCAAATTGTCCGCATTGTTTCAATACTCTGAAGAACGAATATCCTGATTTTGGATCTGATGTCGAAGTAGTTAGCCATACGGAGTTTTTAAACCAACTTATTAAAGATGGCAAGTTAAAACCAGTTAAAAATATTAATGAGACAATTACCTACCATGACCCCTGTTATTTGGGAAGACATAATAAGGTTTTTGATGAACCTAGAGAGATTCTTGAATCTATTCCAGGATTAGAAGTAGATGAACTTGAAAGAAGCAGAGAAAATAGTTTTTGTTGCGGTGCAGGCGGTGGTAAAATCTGGATGGAAGAAGAGGCTCCAAGAGTTAATTGGAATAGATTCGAGGAAATTGCAAATCATGGCGTTGAAACAGTGGCAGCAGCCTGCCCTTTTTGTAATGTAATGTTTGAAGATGCAGCAAAATATCAAGGCAATGATAAAATAAAAATCAGAGATGTAGCTGAATTGCTAAAAGATTCTCTAGATCTTCCTGTAAAAAATTCAAATTTTGAAAAATTAGCTAGCGAAGACACTCTTGAACATAAAGAAGCAGACAGTGATAAAAATGAAAGCTCATCTGAAGTCTAAAAATTCTTCTTGGTGTTTTAAAAAAAAAACAAAAAATCTATATTTTGATAATCCAATAGGATTTATTTTTCAAAAAAAGAATGGTACTACCCTTGTGCTTAAAGGAAAAAAAACTTTTTTTAAAAATATCAACCTTTTTGAAGTAAAAAAGAGAAAACTTAAAGATTTTTTTTTGGTTGGCTATTTATCATATGAATTCGGAATGCCTAAAACAAGCCAGGACTATGAAGCCATTTTTAATATATACCCTAATATAAGTAGGAAGTTTAAAGTATCTAAAAAAATCGATACCAAAAAATCCTTACTTAAAAAAACTACTACTGATCTGCAATTTATGAAATCAGTACAGAAAATGAAGAAGCTAATTTCTCAGGGGGATATTTATCAAATAAATTTAACGAGAGAGTTTATATTTAATAGCCATAAAAATAGCCACGATCTTTTCCTAGATTATTTTAAACATCAACCCGTTGAGTATGGATCATATATAGAATTTCATGATCACACTATTCTTTCAGGTTCTATGGAATTATTCTTACAAAAGTACAAAAAAAATATAACTACTAGGCCTATAAAAGGTACTTCAGAAAACTCCAAAACTGATTCAAATAATTTAAAAAAAGATATTAAAGAAAAAGCAGAAAATTTAATGATAGTTGATTTAATGAGAAATGACCTCTCAACAGTCTGTAAGCCCGGAAGCGTTGCAGTAGACAGTTTGTTTAAAATTAAAAGATATTCAACCTTAACTCAACTTGAATCTACAATTTCAGGAAGGTTAAGAGACGATGTCTCTTTATACAACATATTCAAAAACACTATGCCGCCTGGCTCAGTAACTGGTACACCAAAGAAAAAAGCCGCTGAAATAATTTCTCAGGTAGAGAAACACCAAAGAGGCCCTTATTGTGGAGCCGTAGGATACATTGATATTAAAGATAATTTTTGCTTTTCGGTTGGCATTAGGCTCTCGAAAATAAATAATAAAAGGAAATCTTTTTATACTGGCGCAGGAATAGTATGGGATTCAAAGCCAATAAAGGAAAATTTAGAAACTCACTTGAAAGCAAAGGCTTTTCGAAATACATTATCTAACTTATGAAAGAATTTTTATATTTTGATAAAGAACCAGCAAGTTCAACATCTTTTAATAGAAGTTTAATGTTTGGTGAAAGTGTTTTTGAAACTTTTAGATATAAACAAAAATTACCAGTATTTTTTAATGACCACATGAGAAGACTTGAAAATTCTTGTAACTTTATGGGTATTAAATTTCCCGGAGACTTCTATATTGAATCTTTAGTTGAAAAATTTGTTAAGAACCATGATTCAGACCACATAAATAATATTATTAAAGATTTGGTTATCAAAGTTCTAATCTTTAGTTCAGGCGGGACATCTTATGGTGACTTGTCAGATAAATCTTCAGTTTGCATTTCAATCAAAGAAGATGATGTCAAGAAAAATGATGAATACACCCTATGTTTAAGTAAAAATATAAAAGCTTCTTTTTATGCATTAAATATACATAAGACCTCAAATTATTTTATGTCAGTGTATGAAAAAAGAATAGCTATAAATCGTGGATATGATGATGCACTATTTATAAATGAAAAAAATTTGGTTGTTGAAACAACTGCTGGAAATTTTTTTTGGATTAAAGGTAAAAATGTTTTCACTCCTTCTTTAGAAAACGGCCCATTGCCTGGAATTGCCAGAAATGTAGCAATTAGGGCATGTAAGGCTAATAAAATTAAGGTTTATGAAGGAGATTATGAGCCAGGCTCGATAATTTTCCCAGAAGCAATGTTTATAACAAATGCCGCAAAAGGAATAATCGAGGTTACAAATTTAAATAACACAACCAAGCCAACCAGGACAAATAAGCTTTTTCCTAAAATTAAAAAGAGTTTTTATTCTTTATTAGAGTGGAGCTGATGTTGCCTTTTAAACTATTTCAATTTACAATTTTTCTTTAACTCTATTAAGGGGGAGCTAGTATAAAATGTCAAATTTAAGAGATGTATATATAATTGGAGTAGGTCAAACTCCATGTGGCAAATATCCAACTAAAGCTGCTCATGTTCTTGGACGTGAAGCGTCTTGGGCGGCGATTAAAGATTCAGGTATTTATGCCAGAGATATCGAAATAGGTTTTTGTGGGCACGTTTACCAAGGAATGGGTGTTGGTCAAAGAACACTTAAGGATATTGGTCTTGTTGGCCAACCTGTAATAAATGTTGAAGGAGCTTGCGGAAGCGGAACTTTATCTTTCTGGGAAGCATGGAGAACGATAGCTTTTGGACAACATGATGTAGCATTAGCATGGGGTGTTGAAAATTTAAGCAAAATCATGTCCGGTGGACCTTTACCACTAGAAGAAGACGACATCGAAGTTGCACTTGGTATGAGCATGCCTGGACTTTATGCAATGAGAGCAAAAAGATATATGGATGAATATGGAGTCTCTAAAGAGACTCTGGCTAAAGTTGTTGTTAAAAGTAGATTACACGCATCTAAGAATCCAATCGCTCAATTTAGAAAAGAAACAACTGTTGATGCTGTTTTAGGCGATCCTGTAATTTGTGATCCTTTAACAAGAAGCATGTGTTGTCCTGTTGGAGATGCATCAGCTGCTGCAGTTTTAGTTTCTGGTGAAATGTTAAATAAAATTAAAAGAGATGAAAGCAGGCTTCCTATTAAAGTCTTAGGATGTGTTGCACAATCAGGTGGTTATGCATCAGCAACAGGTCTTACTTGCGATCCATCAGAGAATGTTGCAAGAACTTCTCAAATGGCTTACGAGCAGGCAGGCTTAGGGCCCGAGGATATGGATGCAGTCGAAATCCACGATGCTTTTGCCATTGCGGAACTTATTGTTGCTGAAGCTTTAGGTTTTGCAAAAAAAGGAGAAGGATCAAAATTAATAGAAGAGGGAACTTCAAATTTTGATGGCAATATAGCAATTAACCCAAGCGGTGGATTGCTCTCAAGAGGACACCCTGTTGGCGCTACAGGACTATTGCAAACTGTTGAAATAGTAAATCAATTAAGAGGTGAAGCAACTGGATGTCAAGTTCCTGATGCAAACATTGGATTAATTGAAACAATGGGTGGTGCACAACCCGCAATGGACGGCATCACATGCGTTGTCAGCATACTTGGAAAGTAATAATATAAATTAGGAGTTTTTAAAATGAGCGAAGATCAAGAAAGAAAAATTTTGCATTCCGATTTTTTTACTGAGGATCCGGAACCAAGACTTATTGCTGGAAGATGTAAGGTATCAGGGAATTGGACTTTCCCTCCGTATCTTGCTGATCCCGTTAGCTTTCAAGATGAAATTGAGCACGTGCCTTTACCCAAGGTAGGCAAGCTACATTCATATACAATTGTGAGAAGGAGCCTGCCAGACTTTCCAGTTCCTTTTGGTTTAGGATTAATAGATTTTCCAGAACAGAAAGTAAGGGTTATGGCTCAAATAGAAGCTGATGACTTAGAGAATGATTTAACTTTGGATATGGATGTTGAAACAAT
Organism: uncultured Candidatus Hydrogenedens sp.; assembly: GCA_902609885.1. Taxonomy (GTDB): domain Bacteria; phylum Desulfobacterota_D; class UBA1144; order UBA1144; family UBA1144. The sequence goes on from CACLTT010000007.1 coordinate 21,277, forward strand.
TGTTGGTATAGTTAGAAAGGCGAAAGATGGTACTGATATCTATTCATACAAGTTTAAGGCTATTAAAAAGTAGTTTTTATTCAAAGCTCTAAACTTATTGCAAAAAAATTGCAAAACCTGTACTATTATTGAGTTGCTTTAAGTAATTTTAAATAAATATAGGAGGGTCAATTATGGCTTTAAATTATCAAAGTGTAGATTTCGTAAAAGTTTTAGGCGAAAGACGTTCTTGCAGATTTTATGATCCTGACAGACCAGTCGAAGCTGAAAAAGTTCAAGCTATTTGCCAAGCTGCTAGAAATGCTTCACATATGGGTAATGCTAACTGTATTACGCTTACTATTGTTGAGGATCAGGCTACTAAAGACAAATTTACTGAAATTGTATCTGCCTTCAACATTCCAATGGCAAAAATGGCTCCTGTTAGCATAGTGTTCGCTTTAAATAGAGACCTATGGTATAACGGACTACCAAAAGGTTTGCCAGAACTTTTTAAAATGGGTGGTATTAATCCAAGTCATGGATGGAGTATGGATAATATTGAAAATACAACTCTTCCGAGATTAACATCTTTCCCGCCAGAAGTTGTTAGCTATCTGCTATCTTGTGAAACAGGAATGGCTATGGCTTCAGCTCAATTAATGGCTACAGCACTAGGACTAGGAAGCTGCTGTTATGCTGGTCAAGGACCAAAAATTGCTGAGGTTTTAGGTTTCCCTGAATCAGCTCAATTTGTATGGGCAATGGCTATCGGTTATCCTGGAGAATCTGTTGAATCTATGGGATGGAGACCGAGATCACCTTATGGAGATATTATCTATAAAGAGAAATTTGGTACACCTGCTGTTGCAGATCCAGCTGTAGATGCTGAACTTGAGAGTTTGGGCATGATGGGAGCACCATCTGCTTTAACACCTGAAAGATTAGCTGCTATCAATAAAGCTGCTGAACAAATGGGACTACCAACTAGAACAGACGAAAACGGTTAAAATAATATAAAAGGGGAGTTATTACTCCCCTTTTTAACATCTTATATAATTTATGACTTTAGAAGAACAAGTTTTACAACTAAAAGATTTAATTTTAAAACACAAAAATGCTGTCGTTTTTACGGGTGCAGGTATAAGCACTGACTCCGGGATTCCAGACTATCGTTCCCCTGGTTCTGGGGCTTGGGATAAATATGATTCATCTATTGTTTCTATTCCTGGTTTTCTCAGAGATCCAACACAATATTATGACTATGCTCTAGAAATGTACCCAATAAGAGCCTCGGCTATGCCAAACAAATCTCACTTACTCCTTGCAAAACTTGAAAAAAAAGGCTTTATAAAAGGGGTTATTACTCAAAATGTCGATGGACTTCATTTGAAAGCTGGAAGTGAAAATGTTCATGAGCTTCACGGTTCAATAAGAACATGCTCTTGTCTACAATGCGGTCAGTTTTTTACAACTGATGAGATAATTTCAAGAGTCAAAGAAGGAGAGAATCCGCCAATTTGTAAAACTTTTGAAGGCGAAGAATGCGATGGACTAATTAAACCAACAGCAGTTTTCTTTGGTGAAGGATTGCCAAAAACTCCTTGGGACAGTGCTGTTGACAAAAGTAAGGATACTACTCTTATGATAGTAATCGGATCATCTCTTCAAGTATCCCCTGCAAACAGCCTTCCTGATGTAGCATTAAAGACGGGATCAGAATTAGTAATAATTGATCTTATGAGTACTCCTTTTGATACAAGGGCAATATTAAAAATTGAGGAAAGAGCGGTTTTGGTATCAGAAATGTTAGAAAAATGTCTAGATTTATAACTTATTAAATAAATAAAATTTGGACAAATCTTTGACTAAAATAGACAAATTATTTATTTGTCTGAATTAAGACCTATATTTTTAAAAAATTTTTAACTTTTCGTTGACTTTAAATTTTCTATTTGATTCAATATTAATAACGGGGTGCAGAAAAACTTATCTAAGTTTTCCTCACCTATTAACTACCCTACAACGCTAATTTTCATTTAAGGAGGTCTCGAACGATGCCAAGTCATCTTAAC
>CACLTT010000008.1 GCA_902609885.1 uncultured Candidatus Hydrogenedens sp.
ACGTGCTAAATTTATAGTATGAAATATATACACTCATTAATAAATGGTGAACTAATAAAAACTGATAAATCTATTACTAGAGAAAATCCTGCATCTTTAGAGAAAATTTATGAAGTATCAATGTGTTCTGAAAAGGAAGTCGATTTAGCTTGTAATTCTGCTCAAAAAGCCTTCAAAGTTTGGTCTAAACTACCTGGCTCTGAAAGAGGGGAAATTCTCTTTAATATTTCAAGAAGGATTAAAGATAAATCAGAAACATTAAGCAAAATCAATACTAATGAAACTGGTAAGCCTTTAAAGGAAAGCATGCTAGTAGAATTAAAAGGGGTTGTAAAAACCTTTGAATATTATGCGGGATTGGCATCTAAAATTAATGGTACATCTCAAACTATTAACGAAAATTTATTATCTGTAACTATCAAAGAGGCCATTGGAGTTGTTGGTCAAATACTTCCATGGAACTTTCCATTATTACTAGCTGCATGGAAAATTGCTCCTGCATTAGCCTCAGGATGCACAATAGTTTTAAAGCCTTCTGAATTAACCCCTAGCGGAACCTTAGAGCTAGCTAAGATTTGTGAAGATGCCGGAGTTCCACCAGGAGTTATTAATATAGTCCAAGGCTCAGGAGAGGTTGTTGGATCATCAATAGTAAAACACGAAATAATATCAAAAATATCATTTACTGGATCCACTAAAGTTGGTAAACAAATTGTAAAAAATTCTTCTGAAAATTTAACCAAACTTTCTCTTGAGCTAGGAGGAAAAGCTCCCAATATTATTTTTGCAGATTCAAATATCGAATCTTGTATAGAGGCAAATTTACGCGGAGGTTTTTTTAACCAAGGTGAAAACTGTACAGCGGTTACAAGACTTTTAATTGATGAAAAAATAATTGATGAATTTATTGAAATTTACGTATCAAAGGTTTCAAAGATTAACCAAGGCATGCCCAACGATATCACTTCCGAAATTGGATGCTTAATTTCAGAGCCGCATTTAAAAAAAGTGGATTCTTATGTCGAACAAGGTGTGGCAGAGGGGGGTGAGCTTTTGCTTGGTGGTGAAACTAACTCGGAATTTCCGGGATATTTTTATAAACCTACAATAATTAAAATTAATGATACTAATAACATTCTATTTAAAGATGAAGTGTTTGGCCCTGTTGTCTCAGTTATGTCCTTTGCGTCCGAAGAGGAAGCAGTAATCCTTGCAAACCAGACATCATACGGCTTAGCAGGAGGTATTTGGACCCAAGATATATCCAGAGCGATTAAGGTATCTAGACTGGTAGATGCAGGATATTTATGGATAAACACATATGGCGGGATTATTCCTGAAACCCCATATGGCGGATTTAAGCAAAGTGGTTATGGTAAAGAATTGGGCATTGAAGGTTTAAATGAATATTTAAAAACAAAAAATGTCTCTATTTTTACTGGAGATAAACTACCTAAATGGTATGGAAACAATTAGAGATAAAAAATTTACAGAAATTTATTCACATATATTAGGTGAGATAGAAAGAGGAAGTGTTGACAGAAAGCATGGTTTTCACCTTTTCAATTTTTCTACTTATGATGAAGAATCAGGATATCCAGATTCTAGAATCGTTGTACTAAGAAAGTTAATTAAAAATAATTTCACTTTGAGATTTCACACCGATCTGAGATCCAGAAAAATTAGCCATCTACAAAATAACTTTAAGAGCTTTTTACTTTTCTATAACCAAAAATCAAAATTACAAATTAGAATAAAATGTGATAGTTACTTGTTGTCAGATGAAGTTTCAAAAAAAGATACATGGGATAGGTCTCAGGAAATTAGTCGAAGATGTTATTATGTTCCGAAAGCACCATCCTCTATCATAGATAAACCTATTTTAAATGATGATTTAGATGTTGAGGACAACAATTTAGGTTATAAAGTCTTTTCTATAATTGAAGCAAATGTTATAGAGCTTGATATACTAGAATTAAATTATTCTGGTCATGTAAGAGTAAAAATGGAAGTCCAGAATGGGAATTTAATTTCATCGAGATGGGTAATGCCATAAAAAAAGGGCTAAATTTTTAAAATTTAGCCCTAATAAATTAGTTATTAGTATAACTATTAGTAAAGTGTTCCTTTTAACAGGAAGTTCATTCCAGGAATTAAAAGTGTTACAAAAGCTTCTGCAACAAATAAATATCCAAGTAATGTTCCTAGGTTTTTACCTTGTGCTAAAACTAAGAAAGCAACAAGAGTAAGAACAGCCCATGCAATATTGAACATACCTAATTCCATTGCACCAACTCCTAAGAAATATTGTCCGTACCATAAAAATACTATAGTAGCGAACAGACAATACCAACCTAGCCCTTTTGCGTCATGGCCTAAAGTGAATACACCAAAGGCAATAACATAAATAAGAGCAAATACTGAAACGAGCGTTGTACTAGCAGCACCTTCTGGTCCTAATCCAGCACCTGTAAATGCTGCAACCAAGATAAGAACAGCCACTGCGCCGTTTAGCATTCCAACTTCTTTTCCACCGGTCTTACCTAAAACAGTCATACCGTTACAAAAGAATACGAAACCAACTAGTACGAGTACATATCCTAACATATACCTATACCTCCTTTTTAGGGTTTATGAGGTTTTAACATAATTGCTTAATAAAAGTCAACAATAAATAAAGAAAAGCTAGTAATTTTAGTACCTAAACTATTAAAATTACTAGCTTTTTAAAATTAAAACTAAGATTCTTTTCTTTGAACTAATATTACCCAAACACCAGTTTGAACAACTTTGTCATCTTGATTGACAACATTAACTTCCCAATTTAAAAAACCCATATTAGGTCTTTTGTGTTCTTTCTTTTCTACTAGCTTTCTATTAATTTTTATTGTATCTCCTGGAAATACAGCATCTTTAAATTTCCAATCTTGCAATCCCATAAATGCAATTGTAGCAAGTCTTGGCATAGTAAACCAGAGTCCAGTAGCAATGGATGCTACACACATACCATGAGCTACACGAGTTTTAAAAACAGTATTTTTTGCAAACTCTTCATCAATGTGCATATTATTAAAGTCAGCGGACAGGCCTGCAAAATTTACAACATCTGCTTCCGTAACAGTTCTACCGCTAGAAACATGCTCGGTTCCTTCAGCTACTTCTTCATAAAATAATTTATCATTCATAATTTACAATCTCCTATTGAACTGGTTTAAATTTTGCGAAAGTTACTTCTTCAGTAGCATCTTCAAAAACAACTTCTACATCCATACCTATAGTTACAGTTTCAGGATCGCAATCAACAACATTGGACATCATTTTTACGCCATCTTCAAGCTCTATCATTGCTACAACGTATGTTTCACCTTTATAGGCTTTCGTAGGTCCCATATAATGAACTGAATATGTCCAAACTTTACCTTTTCCAGATGATTCAACCCAGTCGAAATCCATATTTACAGAACCAGGAAAAGGACTTATCGCTCTAGGATAAAAGAAAACCTTTCCAGTTTCTTTACATTTTGGTAGTAATAATTTGTGTTGCTTTGTACCTTCCCAAAAAGGTTTAGTCTCAGGTCTAAAATCTGGTAAAGGCTTTGCATATTCTACTTTTTCTTCTGACATTTTTTTTCTCCCTATATTTATTTTTAGCTAAGTGGCTCATTTCCTAATAAAATTGTGCTGTGAGCAGAAACAATTCCACCATTGCCATGAACTAAGGCAACATTTGGATCTTTTACTTGTCTTTCGCCAGCATCACCTCTAAGTTGAAGCACGGCCTCAATTACATGGTGCATCGCACCTAAGTGAGCTTGAGAAAGCAGTCCACCGTTAGTATTTAAAGGAATATCAGCATCTTTATGAAGCCTACCCTCAAGAGCGGCAGCACCTGCTTGTCCTCTTGGAACAATACCTAATCCTTCAAGCTCTAGCAGAGTTGTAATTGTGAAACAATCATATAAAAAGGTTATATCTACATCTTGGTTAGTCATACCTGCTGTTTTAAAAGCTTTATCACCTGATGTTTGAATTGCACCATATATCTGATCTAAATCTTCACAAGATGTAAGGTACTGATGTGAAAATCCTTGCCCCATTCCATGTAAATAAATTGGATCTCTTTTTAACCCTAATTCTTTAGCTTTTGCAGAAGTTGTCACAATAAATGCGGCCCCACCATCTGAAATAATGGAACAATCAAATTTTGTTAATGGCGACGCTAGTAGTCTAGCTCCCATAACATCATCCATAGTTAAATCATCTTTGTTCATGGCATTCTCTTTCATTTGAGCGTGTTGCCTCATTGTTACAGCTACTGATGCTAAATGTTCTCTTTTACCTTTACTTTCATGTAAGTATCTTTGGGCCATAAGTGCATAGCCTCCAGGAGTAGTTAAACCGAATGGATATTCAAACTCTCCATGACACATTTCTCTAATAAGGGCAATCATTCCTGTTGATGAAATTCCTGAAAGCGTATTATCTCCTCTTACACATAAAACTACTTCAGCTTGACCCGAATTTATTGCCATCGCAGCTGCCGCTGTCATCCATACAGCTGTAGCTCCTCCTATAGCAACAGATTCAAAGTACTTTGGATTTAAGCCAATGTAATCCGCAAAAGTTGTACAATGCATAAAAGTTTCTTCTACTAAAGAAAAAGCAGTAATAACTCCATCCACATCAGACTTTTTTAACCCAGCGTCTTCGATAGCTAATTTTGACGCTTCAGAGAGGAAGTGAAATGAACTTTTTCCTGGTATTTTACCTTGCTCCGTTTCTCCTACCCCAACTATACCAATTTGGTTTTTTTTGAGCAGATCTCTTGTATCTTCTATATTTGGTATTTGTGCACTCATTATAATTCTCCTTATTTTTAATATTTTTTAGATTAACAAACTATTATTAAATTCCAAGCTCCTTTGCAATAATTACATGTTGGATCTCAGATGTTCCTTCGGTTATAGATGACAACTTAGCATCACGGTAAAATCTCTCTGCTTCGTATTCAGTAGCATATCCATAGCCTCCGAGGACTTGAATACCTTCACTTGCACACCATTGAACAATTTCAGCTGAATACAGTTTTGCCATAGAAGCTTCTTTAACACAAGGCTTTCCTTGATCATAAAGCCATGCAGCTTTGTATCCTAACAATCTAGCAGTTTCTATTTTTACTGCCATTTGTGCAAGTTTGAAACTAATTGCTTGAAATTTATTTATTGATCTTCCAAAAGCTTCCCTTTCTTTTGAATATGCTAGAGCATAGTCAAAAGCTGCAGTTGCCAGCCCTACGCTTTTTATTGCATGAGAAATTCTAGCAGCTATCAGGGTTTCCATTAGGGCTTGGAATTTTCCTTCTTCTCCTCCAAGCAATGCATCACCTGGTAACTTACAATCTTCGAAAACAAGTTCTGCTACATCAGAAGATCTATGGCCTAATTTGTGAATTTTTCTGGAAACCTCAAATCCTGGCAATTCTTTATCAACAATAAAAATGCTTATTCCATTTTTTTTATCTTCTTTATTAGTATAAGCCGCAACGATAACATAATTACAAGTTACTCCGTTAGAACACCAAGTCTTGGTTCCATTTAAAATCCATGAATCACCATCTTTTACAGCATTTGTTTTGATAGATCTTGCATCGGTCCCAGCATTTGGTTCTGTTATAGCTAATGCGCCAATCATCTCTCCAGCAATAGATGGTACCAAATATTTTTGTTTTTGTTCCTCGGTTCCAAATTTTGCTACTGGAAGAGCCCCTAAATCTACGTGCGCTGCAATACCTTTTGCAATGCCGGCGCAGGTTTTACCTAATTCCTCAGCTAATATACATTGAGTTACCTTGTCTAAGCCTAATCCGCCATACTTTTCTTCAAAACATATACCTAACAGCCCCATTTCGGCTAATTTTGGATATAGTTCTAAAGGAAATGATTCAGTTTTTTCTGCTTCCTCAACCAAGGGTGCAATTTCTTCTTTACAAAATGTTTGAATTGCATCTCTCATCATAATTTGATCTTCTGAAAAGTCAAAACATAAACTCATTTTTTCCTCCAATTTATCGATAATTATGGGGTGATACGACCAAATAATTATATCTGAGTGAACTTTATAGCGCAAAGAAAACTTTGAGAAACTATAACTTTCTGAAATAATATTATCATGTCAATTTCATTAAATAATGAAACCATATGCGCTATATGCACATCTCCTGGAGTTGGATCGATATCTGTAGTTAGACTAAGTGGAAAAGAATCTAAAACAATTGTTGAAAAAATTTTTTCCAAAAAACTAGTAAAGCAAAGATTTATGTATTATGGGTCTTTTAACTTTAAAAAGAAAAAAATTGACGAAGGCTTGTGTGTGCTATTCAAAGCACCAAACTCTTATACAGGTGAAGAAGTAGTTGAGTTACATTTGCATGGTGGAGATATTATTGCTAAGGAGATAATCAATATTCTGCAAGAATTAGGATCTAATCTTGCTAAGCCAGGAGAATTTACTTATAGATCATATATGAATGGTAAAGTTGACTTATTGAAAGCTGAGGCAATATCTGAAATGATAAACGCAGATTCTGCCGCATCTTTTAAGAATTCCATAGTCAACTTTTCCGGGGGATTAAATAAAAAATATAATAATATCAGAGACTTAGGCATCAATCTTCTAGCAGAAATCGAATCAAGAGTCGATTTTCCAGAAGATATTATTCCTAAGTTAGAGAAAAAAAATATACAAAAACTTTATATTGCTTTAGACAAGAAATTAAAATCAATAATTGAAGGTTACAAGAAAGGTGTTCTTATTAACGATGGAATTAATATTCTTATACTTGGTACTCCAAATTCTGGAAAATCCACGTTATTTAATACAATTCTTGAAGAGGAAAAAGCAATAGTGACAGATATTCCTGGGACAACAAGAGATTCATTAGAGCATTCAATCATATTTAATGGTTTGAAATTTAAACTTACAGATACCGCTGGTATACGGGCTACAGACGATTCTATAGAAAAGATAGGTATTTCAAAATCTATCGAAAAAGCAAAATACACAGATTTTATAATAATCTTATTAGATCTATCCCAAAATTTAAAAAATTTAAAGAAAGATATAATACGCTTTGAAGAAATTTTAAAAAATGTTCCACGTGGAACAATATTGTTTGTAAATAATAAAATTGATCTTTTAAATAATAAAAAAGAATTGATGAAATTAGAAAATTTAAAGTCTTACCAGAATAACAAAAACATAAAATTTTTAAATATTTCGGCAAAACATAATAAAAATGTTAAAAATATTTTCAAATATGTTCAAAAAAATGCAAATATAAATTATAAAAATACAACCGAATCCTTTATGACAAGTAAAAGGCAATTTTTGCTTATTACAGAGTCTAAACAGTATTTAATTGAATCTAAGAATAAATTTAATGAAAATATGCCATTAGAGCTAGTTTCTCAAGATATTAGGTTCTTTCTAAATAATATATCTGAGATTACTGGGGAGATTTCTAACAATGATCTTTACGATATATTATTTTCAAAATTTTGTATCGGAAAATAATCAATAATATCAGTAGTTTACGAATTTTTTTTAAGATTTTTCAACAAGATGTGGAAAAGTGTTGATATCTTTTTTATAAAAATAAATGACAAAATAAAGAAAAAAAAGTAATATATTAGGACGTTTAGGTATTTATTATGTTAATTTCAATTTCATCAATTCAACAGCACTTTGAAGAATCTCTAGATGTGAACGATATTTCAGAAAAACTCACAATGGTTGGTATTGAGGTTGATTCAGTAAATAAATGTGATTTTGAATCTCTCGACGATAAAATTGTAGTTGGTCAAATAAAAAACATAAAAAAACATCCCAATGCTGATAAGCTTCAAATTTGTGAGGTTGATACTAGAGATGAATTGCTCTTAATTATATGTGGCGCTTCAAATATAAATAATGGCGATATTGTTCCTGTTGCAAAAATTGGATCAAAATTACCAAATGGGTTAAAGATTAAAAAAACCAAGATAAGAGATCGGGAGTCTTTTGGCATGCTGTGCTCTTTAGATGAGTTAGGCCAACCTTATCAAATGGATAATGGTATTTTAATAATGTCCACTGATTTTGAAATTGGTGAACCGTTAAATAAATCAAGAAATTTAAATGATTATATTTTAGATATTGGAATAACTCCAAATCGAGGAGATTGCTTAAGTAGCCTTGGAATTTCTAGAGAAATTTCTTCGATTATAAAAAAAAATATAAAACCTGAGTATGATTATAAGGATTTCATTTATGATCTTAAATCCGATTCAAATAAGTTGAATGTAACTATAGATTCAGATGATGTTAGAAGATACTGTCTAGCGAAGATAGATAATTTGATCGTAACCAGCTCTCCATTTTGGTTAAAAAATTCTTTAGCTAAATTTGGCATTTCGTCAGTCAATAATCTAGTAGATGCAACAAATTATTTTATGATTACAACAGGTCAGCCCCTTCATGCATTTGACTACGACTTAATTGATAAATCTAAAATTTATATTTCTGATAAAATTGATTTGGAAATTGAGACACTTTCCAACGATGTTTGTAAGACCAAAGGATCCCTTTCCATTTTTGACGGTAGTGGTCCAATCGCAGTTGCAGGAGTTATTGGCGGAAAACGAACATCTATTTCTCATGAGACTAAATGTATCTTTTTAGAATGTGCATCATTTAAGCCATCAGCAATTAGAAAAAGTTCAAAAAATTTAAATATTGCCACAGACTCATCGTTTAGGTTTGAAAGAGATATTTCAGAATATTTAACTGCCAAAAATTTGGAATATGCAATTCAATTAATTAAAAAATTGTGTGGCGGTGATTTAGCAGACGAGTTTTTTGATTCAAACCCTAATCTTAAATATGAAAAAAAAGTAGGTCTTAACTTAAATAAAATTCCAAAGAGAATTGGTATTGATATTGAAAAAGACAAAATTATAAAAATTCTTGCTAGTATAAATATAAATATTATTAACGATAAAAATGATCATGTTACATTTTCAATTCCACCTTATAGAAATGATATAAATTATGATCATGATTTGATTGAAGAAATTGCAAGAATCATTGGCCTTAATTCTATTCCTAATATTACACCAAAAATACCAATTTCTGAAAAACCTAAATCAAATTTCCCAAGTAAAAGAATTTTAAAAAATAAATTAAGAACAATACTATCATCTGTTGGATTATCTGAAGTCATAAACTTTAGCTTTATAGATAATAATAAATTTTCCGCCAATCTATCTAATGATATAAAAATTTTAAACCCTTTATCTAATGACACCGCGACATTAAGAAATTCTACTTTACAATCTTTGCTTGGAAATGCTTTGTATAATATCAATAGAGGTTCTGAATCAGTTGCTATTTTTGAAATTTCTAAAGTTTTTGATAAAAATTATCAGAACAATGAATGTTTAGAGCTAGGAATAGTTTCATCAGTCGCACGTAATGATTTATATTGGGACAAAGCAGAAGTAGGATTTTATGATCTAAAAGGAATTATTCAAAAAATTTTTTCAGGTTTATCAATAAACCCATCAGATATTTCATATGACGTGTTATCTAAGGAAGAGAATAAAATCTATCATCCAGGTAAGAGCACAAAAATTAATATTTCAGACAATACAGTGGGATCACTTGGCGAGATCCATCCCAAAGTGTTACAGCAATTTCAGATAAAAAAACCAATAATAGGGGCCCTGATTAATTTAGATTTATTAGATAATCTTGTACCTGATAATAAGCAGATGAATAAATTTTCTAATTTCCCGCAAGTAAAAAGAGATTTTTCTTTGATAATGGATTCGACTATAAGTGCAGGTAAAATAATGGACGAAATATCTAATTTAAATATTGATATTTTAAAAGACGTTAAAATTTTTGATTCATTCAGAAGTAGTAAGTTTGGTGATGATAAAATTAGTTTGTCATTTTCTTTAACCTTTGAATCTGCTAATAAAACTCTTGAAGATTCCGAAATAGTTAAAGCAACAGACTCAATAATAAAAAGTCTCCAAAATAAATTTAATTTTGAGGTAAGGAGCTAATGACAAAAAAAGACCTAGCAAATTTTTTACATAAAAGAATGGGGCTTAATTTAAAAGAATCGGTAAGAATTGTTGATAAGTTTTTTGAAATTATTGTCGAATCATTAGCAAAAGGGGATGATGTTAAACTTCCTAAGTTTGGTTCTCTCAAAATACAAACTAGGAAGCCTCGTTTAGGAAGAAATCCTTCAACAGGCGAGAGAATTGAGATATCAAAAAGAAAAGCCATTGTTTTTAAACCTAGTAAGATCTTAAGAGCAAAATTAAATAATTCTAAAAGTGATCAAGATGAGTAATTTTTTAAAAACTATTAGAAAATATTTTATTTCGGGATTAATTATTTTCATTCCTTTCATAATTACAATTTACTTATTAATTGAAATAACAAAATGGCTAAATACTTTTGTAGACTTTACTCCTGCAAGGTTTTTAGTGATACCCGATTTTATAAATCCTTATATTTCACAATTCTTAATTTTTTTAATAGCTGCAATATCATTTATAAGTTTTATTGCGATTCTTGGTATGTTGACAAAAAATTTATTAGGTAAATTTCTTTTAAATTTGGGTGAAAAAATGATAACTAAAATACCACTTGCAAGCACAATTTTCACGACCATGAAGCAAGTTTCAAAGATCATTTTCTCAGACGGTCCAAAGAGCCAAAAAGCAGTCTTGATTGAATATCCACGTAAGGGCACTTTTACTGTTGGGTTTGCAACTCAAGATTTAAATAATAAAAATCTGGATAAAATACCTATATTTATTCCTACATCACCTAATCCCACTTCAGGTTTTTTAATTTTTGTCCCAAAGGATCAAATTAAAGAATTAAATATTTCTGCAGATGATGCATTTAAATTAATTGTATCTGGGGGCTTATCAATAAATGACGAAAAAGATATTTCAAAATTTAAATTCTAAAATATCTAAATTTTTGTCGCCCAATTCAAAAATTATATTAGGTTTATCTGGTGGTTCGGACTCTGTAGCACTTCTTCACTTATTTTTAAATTCAGAAAATAATTATAATATAATCGCGTGCCATGTTAATCATGGAATAGATATTGATCAATCAAGATCTCATGAGGAATTTGTTAAAAAATTATGCAAAAAAACTAATGTTAGATTGTTGATAAAAAAAATTGATATTCCTAAGCTATCAAAAAAACATAAGCTCGGTATTGAAGAAATGTCTCGTATAAAAAGGCGTGAATTTTTTGAGGAATCTCTTAATAAATTTAACGCAAGTAAAATTGTATTAGGACACCATTTAGATGATCAAGCTGAAACTTTCATTATGAGATTAATTAGAGGTACATCTTTAGTTGGACTTGAATCTATAAAAGAATTAAATGGTTACTATTATAGGCCAATGATAGCTATTGAAAAGAATGTAATTATTAAATATTTAAAAAATAATAATTTGCAATGGGTCGAAGATTTAAGTAATAATGATTCTAAATTTACACGTAATTTTATTAGAACAAATATAATTCCATTAATAAAACAATTGAATCCAAACTTTAACAACTCTATCAAAAATACTATTAAAATGATAGGTAATACTAATACTTTTCTAAATAAGAAAGTTGATAAATTTATTAAAAATAAAGTTATTGAATGTAAAAATATTAAAATTATAAATATTGAAGAAATGATAAAAATTCCAAAAGCTTTAAATTATGCAATTATATCAAAAGTTTTGAAAGGATATTTTTCCCTTAACGATAATTTGATACATAAAAATATTGAAGATGCGTATGCCTTAATATTGTCAGAAAAACCTTCCGGTCAGGTCTTCATAAAAAAAAATATAATTGTGGAAAGGGGGTATAAAAAATTATATATTTATGATTTAAAAAAAATACCAAGAAATAATTTTAAATATGATATTAAACAATATCATAACAAAGAGTTTGATTTTTTTAAAATTTTCTTTACAACAAAATTAGATAAAAAAAATTACTCATATTTTAAATTAGGCTTAAATGACAATATTGTAATTAGAACATTTAAAAATGGTGATAAAATTTTTTATTCAAAAAAAAATAAATCAAAGAAACTTCAAGATATATTTGTGAACGAAAAAATACCAAAATTAGCAAGGCACTTCATACCGTTGTTTGTAGTTGGTAATGAGATAATAAAAGTACCATTTGTATCTGCCAAATCCGTTAGGGAATCAACTAGGAAGAAAGATAAATTAATCGGTATAAAAGTTACTTCAAATTTACTGAAAAAAATTATATGAGTACAATATTTTTCTAATTCGAGAAATATTTATCCTTTTTTAAAATCCAAGAATTTAGATCAGCATATTGAGAATTTTGTAATGTTCTTGAAATAAACTCTTTGCTATTTCTTATCAAATCCATATATTTGATTTTATTATCCCTATGTTTAAGCCTGGAAAAAATTCCTATTATTTTCAAGTTTCGCTGAATCGAAAAAAAATCATAACCTCTTATTATTTCATCTTTATTAAATTTAGTTTTATTGATGAAATAATTTAATAACTGTTTTTCAAGAATTTTATCTATTGGATTTCTAGTGTCTTTTAATATCGACATTATATCATATGAGGCATGACCTATATTTAAATCTTGATAATCTATTATTCCTATTTCTTTTTTTTCCATGGGAAAATAAAAAATATTATCTACATGGTAATCCTTGTGAATATATACATTATTTTTTATTTCAGCTTTATGATATAAAGAGGTAATAATTTTAATAAAACAATTTCTATCATTATGTGAAACATTTATATTTTTTTCTTTAATTAAATACCAGTCAATAAACATTAGTGTTTCTTCAATAATAGCTTTTAGGTCAAAAGTAGACACGTCATTTTTAGGTTTATAGGATTGGATTTTTATTATTACATTAATACATTTCTTTAAAATTTCTTTTATATTACTTTGGTTAATTATTTTTGATATTTTATTATTCCCAAAATCGTCAATTAATAGAATTTCAAGTTTTTTATCTTGTATATATATATTTGGCACTTTTATGTCCATGTTGTTTAGTATTTTTGTGGCATTTATAAAATTATCTATAGACTCACCCTTTTCTTTTGGGATGTATGCAATGATTTTATCATTTGTCCGGAAATAAATCCTTGCAGAAGCATCATTATCAAGTTCATCTATCTGGCCTTTTTTTAATGAAAACTTCTTGATAAATTGGTTTACAATTTTACTACTCACTTCATTCAATATACATAATATAAATGTGTGATAAAATATTTTATAAGTTTGAGAGGTTTTTTATGACTGAAGGTATTTATAAAGATGATATTTCACAATACATGGGTATGTTGAAAAAAGCTGCAACTGATCTTAATTCTAAATGGATAGATTATCATAATGTTGTATTCGAAGAAGGATTAATTTCAAAAAAAGATAAACAATTAATTGCACTTGCATGTGCGCACATAACTTCTTGTCCATATTGCATAAGATCTAGAACAAAATTAGCTAAATCCACTGGGGCTACAAATGAAGAAATTGCGGAAACTGTTTTTATTGCCATGAGATTATCCATGGGTCAGCCTTATGCTTATTCAAGTATTGCTTTCGAAAACTTCGACAAAATGAAAAATAAAGAAAATACTACTGAGGGTTTTTTCTTTTCAAAAAATATTACATCTCAAATTACAGATTTTCATGAATTAAGCGGTGAAAAACATGAGAAGTTTTCAGCTTTTCACGAATTGGTCTACGAAGATGGTCACCTTTCTAAAAAACTTAAAAAGGGGCTAATGGGTTTAGCATGTGCAATTCTTGCAAAATGTTCATGGTGTATAAGAAGCTGTATCAGAGATGGTATTAAAGAAGGTGTTACAAAAGAAGAAATTTCAGAGGCTATAAATATAGCTATGGTTATGGCAGCAGGAGCAGCTTGGGCTCATGCAGGAATAACAATGGAAACATGTTCAAACTTTGATAAGAAATAATAGTTTTAAGTATGAGAACAAGACTTAATAAATTCTTATCTCTTTGTGGGGTAGCTGCAAGGAGAAAATCTGATATTTTAATCCAAAATGGTGAAGTTTCGGTTAATGGTGTATTGGAAATTAAGCCACAGACCTTAATAAACCCAGATAAGGATATAGTAAGTTGTAATGGTCAAATTTTAGTCCCACAAATTTTTGAATATTATATTATGAATAAACCAAGATTCTGCCTAACATCTATGTCGAGAACTGAAAAGAAAAAAACCATCTTAGATTATTTACCCAATACTGATATAAAAATTTTTCCGATTGGACGTTTAGATTTTGATACAGAGGGTTTATTGCTATTCACAAATGATGGTGAATTTGCACATAAAATATCACATCCCAGTTTTATGATTACCAAAACCTACATTTGTCATTTGAATGGAAAAGTAAGTCAAGCATTAATAAAGAAAATGCGATTGGGAGCCACTTTATCTGATGGTTTTTTAAAGCCTAATGAAATTACTTTAGTAAAAAATAATATAGAAGAATCAATAATTAAAATAACTATTCATGAGGGTAGAAATCATATTGTTAAAAATTTTTTTAAATATTTTACAAAGAAAGTGAATAAACTTAAGAGAATTTCAATTGGATGTATCAATCTGGGTGAATTGGAGACAGGTAAAACTTCTAAATTAGATTATAATGAAGTTATTAAATTAAAAAAACAAATTCAAATCAAGGAGTCTTAGTGTTTATAACTTTTGAAGGTATTGAAGGTTCTGGAAAATCTACCCAAGTAGATCTTTTAAAAAATACATTGGAAAAAATTCATTTTGACGTAGTATCCACTCGTGAACCTGGATGGGGAAGAGTCGGAAGTTTAATTAGAAAAATTATATTAGATTATGATGACATTGAAATTGAACCAATAGCAGAATTAGCATTATTTTGTGCAGACAGAGCTCAACATGTTCAAGAATTCATAAGGCCTAAGTTATCAGAAGGTAAAATTGTACTCTGTGATAGATTTTATGATTCCACAATAGCATATCAAGGCTATGGAAGGGGTTTGGATCCAGAAATGGTTAAAAAACTTGGTTTTAGTGCTGCTTTGGGCGTAATTCCCACCATTACATTTTTAATAGATATTTCAGTCAACACAGCGTTAAGTAGAATAATAGAAAGACCAGGAAGGAATAGAATAGATGACGAATCCTTCGAATTTCATAATAGAGTTAGAAAGTCATATCTCTCATTATACAAAAATCAATCAAATAGAATTTTTTTAATAGACGGCGAAAAGTCAATTAATGATGTTCAAAAAGACATAAGAAAAATATTAAAAAATAGATTTAGTATTTTCAAAAGATTAGAAAAATTCGACAAATTATAGAAATGAATAAAGAGACAGTTAATTTTCACATTGATACCCAGGAAAATATCAATTTTATTTTTGAAAATAATTTATCTTCCAGGTCAATAATAATAGAAGGAAAAAAAGGTTTAGGTAAAAAGGATCTTATCACTTATCTTTCTGGAAAACTTTTATTAAACTCTGAAAAAATATATAAAAATATACACCCAGATTTCCTAATCATTGATGCTGATGATGAAAAAATTTTAGTAGATGATATTTCTGTTTTAGATGATTGGATATACAAACCCCCCTTTGAATCAATAAATAAAATTGTCTTTATAAACAATTCTCATAATATGACAGAAGTAGTTCAAAATAAAATTCTCAAAATTTTAGAAGAACCCCCTAGTTACTTAATATTTTTTTTAAGTGTTGAAAATTCTAATATTTTACTACCAACTGTAATTTCAAGATCACTGGTTATCTCACTTAATAAACTCCCAAATCAAATAGTTGCTGATGCATTAGACATTGAAGTAAATGATGAAGACAGAAAATTAATCATAGAGTCAATGGATGGATCACTAAGAAATATTGACAAATTTGATAACATAATTATTCCAATGCTCTGTAAAATAGGTGATATGTTATTGAAAAAAAATTTAAGCGACTTAGACCAGGTAAGTAATATTATTGATGAAATTAGTGATAAAACCTCAATTTCTTTTTTATGTGAGGAGCTGAGTTCACTTCTACTAGTGAAATTAAAAAAAGATTTCATTAATTCATTGGATTCAAAAAGAAATCTTTCAATTCTAAATGATTTTATTAATGATATAAGTTTTTTAAATGTAAATATAAAAAAATATAATTTAAATGCCAAGTTAGCAATTGAAGAGTTGATTCTCAACTATTATTTATCTAATAGTAAAACGGTGGATCAGGTAGTATAAATTGATGAGTAATATTTACATTACTACTCCAATTTATTATGTTAATGATATACCTCATGTAGGTCATGCTTATACTAGTATTGCTTGCGATGCTCTCTCAAGATTTTTTAGACTTAAAGGCCAAAAAGTTTTTTTCTTGACGGGAACTGATGAACATGGGTTAAAGATACAGCAAGTAACCAAAGATAAAAATATTGAAACTCAAGACTTTGTCGATCAGATGAGCACAAACTTTCAAAATCTTACAAAAACTTTAAATCTTACAAATGATGATTTTATCAGAACAACTTCTGAAAGACATGTAAGGAGTGTCAGAGATTTTTGGTCTAGGCTGCAAAATAATAATCAAATTTATTTAGATAAATATTCAGGTTGGTATTCTGTCAGGGATGAAGCATTTTATAGTGAAAATGAAATTATTGATGGCAAAGCTCCTTCTGGTTCTAAAGTCGAATGGGTTGAGGAATCAAGTTATTTTTTTAAATTATCAGAATGGGGAGATAAATTATTAGATTTCTACAAAGAAAACCCAGAATTTGTTAAACCTAACTCTCGCTTCAATGAAGTTGTTAGCTTTGTAGAACAAGGTCTTAAAGATTTATCTATATCTAGAACGAGCTTTGATTGGGGGATTAAAGTACCCGGTGACGAAAAACACATAATATATGTCTGGATTGATGCTTTAACTAATTATCTTACCGCTTTAGACTATCCTGATATTAAAGCTGAAAAATATTTAAATTATTGGCCTGCGAATTATCATATAGTAGGAAAGGATATATTAAGGTTTCATGCAATTTATTGGCCTGCACTTTTGATGGCTGCCAATTTACCATTACCAAATCAAATAATAGCACATGGATGGTGGACTGTTGAAAAAGAAAAGATGTCAAAGTCTATGGGAAACGTAATAGATCCAAATGAAATGATTTTAAAGTATGGATTGGATCAATTTCGTTTTTTTCTCCTTAGAGAAGTTCCATTTGGAAATGATGGTGATTTCTCTATTAGCTCGTTAATTTCGAGAGTTAATTCCGACTTAGCTAATAGTTTTGGTAATTTAGTTAACAGGGTTTTTTCAATGACAAATAAGAATCTTGATGGTTTAGTTCCCGATGCTGAAATTACTGATAAAGAGCAAATATTAATTGAGATGTGCGATGAAAAAATATCGGACTATATGGTTTTCTTCAAAAATGTTGAAATAAGTAAAGCTTTGGAGTCAGTTTCAGATATGGTCTCTAATACAAATAAATATATAGACGATATGAAGCCTTGGTCTCTAGCTAAAGAAGGTAAATTAGATGACTTAAAAATAGTTTTAAAAGCATCTCTTGAGATGGTTAGAATAATTTCTATTTTATTTTATCCTGTAATGCCAAATTCTTCCAAAAAAATTTTAAATGCACTTAATATTTCTTTAGATTCAGATAAAAGTTCTTTTACTGGGGAAAATCAAATAGCGCCCTTGGTTGTTAATCAAAAGATCGGTGAATTAAATTTACTATTTCCTAAAATTGACAAAATTGAAGGTTAACTTATATTTCTAATTCTATGAGTAACTTTGTAAAAATTTTTGATACAACACTTAGAGATGGTGAGCAAGCCCCAGGCTGTAGCATGAATGAAGAAGAAAAAATTAAAGTTGCTTTACAGCTTGAAAAATTAGGTGTCGATGTAATTGAAGCTGGTTTTCCTATTGCGTCTGAGGGAGATTTTAATTCCGTAAAATTAATTGCAGAGCAAATTAAAGATTGTGAGGTTGCTGGTTTAAGTAGAGCAAATATAAAAGATATAGATAGAGCTTGGGAGGCGATCAAAAACGCCAAAAATCCTAGGATTCACACTTTTATTGCTACTTCTGATATTCATTTAAAATATAAATTAAAAAAAACTAAAGATGAAGTTCTTGAAATTATTGGTCAATCGGTAAGACATGCTTCTAAATATACATCAAATGTTGAGTTTTCTTGTGAAGATGCTACAAGATCTGATTTAGATTTTTTGTGTTCGGCTATATCAGTTGCAATTCAAAGTGGTGCAACTACAATAAATATCCCAGATACTGTTGGTTATACAGTTCCATCAGAATTTTCTAAAATTATAAAATATATTAAAAATGGAACTGAAGAAATTGATAGTGTTATCTTAAGTGTACATTGTCATAATGATCTTGGACTCGCGGTTGCAAATTCTTTGACTGCGATACATGAGGGTGTTAGGCAGATTGAGTGTACTATTAATGGTCTTGGAGAGAGGGCAGGTAATGCATCTTTAGAGGAAATAGTTATGGCGTTAAAGGTTAGAAATGACCTTAATCCTTATTTAACAGGTATAAATACTAAAAATATTTATCCATGTAGCAAGCTTGTGAGTACTGTTACCGGGGTCACAGTTCAACCTAACAAGGCAATTGTAGGTGCTAATGCTTTCGCGCATGAAGCGGGTATACATCAGGATGGAGTTTTAAAGCAAAGGAATACATATGAAATAATGGAGGCTAGTGAAGTTGGAATTCCATCAAACCATATTGTTTTAGGGAAGCATTCTGGAAGACATGCTTTTAAAGATAGGCTTAACGATTTTGGCTATAAGCTTTCAGATGATAAATTTGAAATTGCTTTTGTTAAATTTAAAGAATTATGCGATAAAAAGAAATATGTTTTTGATGAAGACATAGAAGCTCTAATAAATGAAGAATTTGTTAGATCGGGAGATTTTTATAAACTAAACTCTTTAGCATGTTCATCCGGAACAGATGAAAAACCTATAGCTAAGTTGTCATTAAATATTGATGGTCAAATAATAGCAGTTGAAGAAAGCGGAGAGGGTCCTATAGATTCAGTTTTTCAATCGATATGTAAAGCCGCAGGTGTTGGTCCAAAACTTGACTCGTATAATGTTGCTTCTGTTACGGGTGGAATGGATGCCCAAGCAGAGGTTTCTGTAATAATTAAAGAAAATAATCATACAGCAAGAGGTAAAGGCTCTAGCACAGATGTGATTGTTGCAAGCGCAAAAGCTTTTATTAATGCACTTAATAATTTGCGCTGGAGAAAAATGCATCCAAAAATTGTCTCTCCAAAAGGTATTTAAAAAAAATTAAAAAAATTGTTGAATTTAAAATATTAACTATGCTACAATAGGATAAGCGTAGGTAGGAGATGGTTAAACATCCCCGTAAACACTCTGAGAGGTATTTAGCGGTACCTCTCTTTTTTTTTGTTAAATTTCAATTTTTTTCCCACATTTTTCGCAAAATACATAGTTTTTTTGTACTTCTGTCCATTGATCTCCACTTTTTTTAATGTTTTCTCTATAGTATTGGTTTTTTTCTTCTTTCACTCGTTTTGAATACTCAAGTTCCCATCCATTTGAGTTAACTCTTCCTTTAAAATACTTTTCTTTAGGAATATTTATATAAATATTATTTTCAGAGCATTTGCATTTTATTACAATTATAGGACTCATAAATAGGAATATAATCAAAAAAAACAATATTATAAAGTTTTGTTGATTTTTATATCGGATAAAAGCTATTATTGAAATCTAATAAGGGTGGGAGGTTGGAC
>CACLTT010000009.1 GCA_902609885.1 uncultured Candidatus Hydrogenedens sp.
AAAAAATCTTATCAGGCAAATCACTCTTTTCAAAAATAACTTGAAATGTCCTTGTCCAGTAAGCTTCTTTTTTCTTTAGATTTGATTCTCTCGAGATTTCTCTTTCATATTGAGAAAGCTTATTTTTGATTTCATTAAAATAATTAAAAAAAATGAAGGGTTGTTCTTCATTAAAAGTTATACGGTCTGCAAATTTATTTCTATTTTTATAAGTCAAATCCTTTTTTTGGCCATATACATGAACCAGCCCATCTTTGTATGGCCAGAAATTTTTTCTAGGCATACTATCGTCAATTATTTTACTAGCAGTTTTTAAATAAAATTTAATTATTTTTTTTTCATCTTCATTGACTGATCCTGTAAATATCCTAAGCCTCCAATGAAGTAATGCTCTACATGAAAGCTCCTCCTCTACTGGGCTTGCATTTTTATTAAAATCCCAATCCTCTAACATATAGAAAAAAAATCTTGTTTCTTTAGTTTCCACAAAATCAACAAATGATGGCACTTTACAAGTTAGTGGGTTTGCAACATTTGATGGGTAGACATTTTTATTTGTTCCCCACTTATACCTTTTTCTGCCATCTAGATTTGTTCTTGGTTTAAAAAAAAGTCTTTGCTGAGCATACTCACCTTTTTTTCTTTTTATTTTTTTTGCATTTTTATCAAGCTCTTTTTTTTCAACTTGAGACGGTATAACTATGCCCATTATTGTCATACAGATAATATTAACATTAATTTAATAGTGAGTAGATTGATTATATTTTTTTAAATTTTAAGGATGCGGAATTTATACAATATCTTAAACCGGTTGGCTCAGGGCCATCAGGGAAAACATGACCAAGATGAGCTCCACATTTTTTACATGACACTTCAACCCTAACCATCATATTTGAAGTATCCTCTTTAAAATCGATCACATCTTTATCTAAACAATCAAAGAAGCTTGGCCAGCCTGTTCCGGATTCAAATTTAGAATTTGAATCAAATAGATTAACATCACAACAAACGCATTTATAAGTACCCTCTAATTTACAATCATGTAAAGCACCTGAAAAAGGCGCTTCAGTTCCAGCCTCTTGTGTTACATGATATTCCATAGGTGTTAATTTCTTTTTTAAATCATCATTATTTCCCATTATTAAGCTCCAAGTAAGAATTTAAAAAAATAATTATATCCTTGGATTCATACATCCATCTGATTTCATCACCACCAATTTTTAAACAAGGAACCTGCAATTTGCCCCCACCTTTAATTAATTCATTAGCAAAATCCTGATTTCTTCGAGCATCTTTTGTTTTAATAGAAATATTATTTTTTTTCATAAATCTTCTAACTTTTACACAAAAAGGACAAGCCTTGAACTCATAAATCTCCATATCTTTAACTTTTTCTTGAATAAACTCTATTCTTTCGCGACTTATTGGAATTGGTTTTGGGGATGTCATCCAATCCAAAAACAATATTATGCGTCCTAAAACAAATCTAATTATATTCATGCTATTCTCCTGGTGCAGAACCGAGTGCTACACCGACACTACCTAAAAGAGATTTGGCTATCTCAGATTTCTCCTCATCATTTATTATAATGTTTCTCCAAAAACTTATAACGTCTGAAAAAATATTTTCAACTAATGGATTACATATCTCATATGAAACTTGCGAATTCCAGGTTTCTAAAGCTAATAAAAAATATCCGGGCAATTTTTTATTAAAAAATTTGGCAAGGTAAGGATTTTTTCTAGCAAATTCTTGCCACTCTTTAATTTCCATTGTCCTAATATTTTTAGGGAACATATCATCACGATCATAATATTGATATTTTTTCATATAACTCTCAGCATCATTTTCATTGATCATTGTTCTCCCAATAACAGAGACTGAAGATGTTCCTAATGGTTCTCGACTCATAATATTTATAATGTATTATAACTATTGTTATGATACAAGATACAATATTTTATTATTTTTCAATCACATGTGTTGTAATGATTCTTTTAATTATTTATTTAATAAGGAAGTAAAATGTGGACTTGTAAACATACTTGGAAAAGGTCTTCAATAAATACATTATGGTGCTTAATAGGTTGTTCGATAGGAGACTTGGGGACAATTATTTATTTTCAAAATATTAATCATTCTTATTCAGTATTAACAGTTATGGGGTTAGCAATAATCATGGGATTAATTACAAGCATAATATTAGAAACTTTTATTTTGCTTAAAGATTTTAATTTTAAAGATGCTTTAAAAATTGCTTTAGGCATGAGTCTGATAAGTATGATTGGTATGGAAGTGGCTATGAACTCTGTCGACTTTATGCTAAATGGTAAAGCTGTGGTAAATCTTGAAACACTAATTCCCGTATTACTCGCCGGATTTATAGCACCATTACCATACAATTATTGGAGACTAAAAAAATTTGGAATAGCATGCCATTAAGCACTTTTCATTTCACGGTATTTTCTTTCTTCTTCGGTAAAAGCACCATCAGCAACAGGAATTATAGATGGAATTAAGGCACCACCTATTCTTAAGAAACATCTTTCTAGAAATTTCTGAGCTTCACCTGCGTTAAAAGCAGCCCTTTTAAAAGTTAAATATGATCTCCAATAATTTATAGTTGACCATACAACAGTTGGAGGAGTAACTTTATCAAGCAAATCATTGTAAGTACCTATATGTGCCATCGACAATATAGTAATGTCTATAATTTCATCTCCTTCTATTGAATTAGGATCCCATGACTCTGGATCTTCAATAACTCTACCTTGAAGAATAGATATATCATGCATCACGGCTTCAATTAACTTATTGGGATCTTTAGTTTCAAGATATTCCTCTAAGCAATCATAAGCAACTAGCTTAAAAGGGTTGTGACTATGATAACCTTCGCCTTTATCACTAGTCATTTGAACATTGCCTTTCATTTTAGGTCTAAAAAGAGATTTGTCTATCAAGCCATCAGGAAAAATTGATTCAATAATATTTTCCTCTGCTTTTTTTTCTTTAAAATCAATACCTTGCATGGTTATATTATCACTGGGATTTAATTTAAATCAAACAAAAAAGATATTTTAATTATAATAGTAATATGGATAAAAAATTTTTTTCTTTCTTATTTATTAGTGTTTTTTTGGTTCTTATGTATTACCTATTTAAAATTGTAGATATTTAGTCGGTTTTACCATCCCAAAACTTTTTAATATTAAGCCATAATTCCTTTCTACCATCTTTAGTTTTGATTAATTTCATGGAATATATAAATATTATATAATAATTCTTAAGCTTATTTCTACCTTCTAGAGAGATGCTGAGATATATCACATAAATTAAGAAAAATGGTAGAAGAAGTGGTATTCCCATTGGCATAGCAAGAATAAATAGAAAGATTCTATTTATTAATTTTCTCGATTTATTATAAATTTTTTTAAAGTTTAAATTCAAGTTGATCATTTGTGAAACTTTTCTTTGGTTGATTTTCATTAGATTTTGAATTTATTGTACCTATTTCATTTTTGAACATAGAACATATGTGGTCATTCTTTTTTAACCAATTCTCATATTTTATATATTCTGGCATCATAATTTCTACTTGAGTCCAAAAATCATCAGAATGATTATGATGAACTATGTGCGCTAATTCATGAACGACGAGATATGAAATGACCTCATGTGGTATTAAAATAGACCTCCAAGTGAAGTTTAAAGTTCCATTTTCACTACATGAACCCCATTGAGAATAAGCATTAGTAATAATAATTTTCTTAAAGTTAATATTGTAAAGATTAGAAAACCTAGTTGTTAATTTTAATATGTAATCACGTGCATGATCCTTATACCAATCAATAAAAACTTTATTTGCAATCTTTATAAAAGCTTTTGATAAATAAAAGATTCCATCCTCATACTTTAGTGGAATTGATTTATTATCAACAATTTTTAAAGGTCTCTCCTTACCTAAATATAAAAATTTCTCTCCTTCTTCATATTTTTTATGAAGATCATTCATATATTTTGCACGTGCAATTTGCTGTGTTCTAAGTAAAAAGAATTTTTTTTTATCGAGATAGCTCTCAATAGACTCGATACTTTCATTCATAGGTGCTCTAACTATGATATGACCTTCAATAGAAATCTGAACTTCTAGCGACTTTCTATCCGACCTAATGATCTGATCAACTTTAATTGACATTTACGGCTACTATAACACAAAAAAAATAAAAATTAACAATAATTTAAGATATTTAAGTTGCTAATATAAAAATTACGGTCATAAAAGATCCAAAGACCAGCCCAACAATTGAAGCAGCTAAAAATTCAGATTGATCTTTTGATAACTTTGGTGGCTTGGGAAATGAATCTGAGTCTAGAAATTCAAATAGCCCAATGTGAGCAAATATAATCTTTGTAGGGATAGCGAAAGCAACACCGAGAATTATCATTTTTGCCCAAAGAGGAAGGGTTTCATAAAAAATTGGGTCGCTGGCTAAAGCAGGAAAAGCGAATAATAGTAAAAAAAAAGTAAATAAGAAATATAATTTTTTCATAGAACACATTGAATTATAATAATAAATATAGGAAAATCAAATAATGCCCTCATGCTATTTGCAAGTTTACGAAAAATTAACTTCAGTTAATAAGGATTACAATTACTGGAAGGAATATACATCTTTCTATGAAAACTATTGGGGAGGACCTACGTCTCCATATGGAATTTGGTTTGGAAATGAGTATGAGACTTTTGAAAATACACTTGCAGATCATCTTCAAGTTGATAGAAAAGAATTAAAACAATGTTTATTCATTAAGGAAAATGATGATTATTATATATGCCCATCTGAATTGAATGAAAATAAACAGAGTTATTCATACCTTGTCGATAATATAATTCCACTTCACTGGTTTTTATTATTTAATGAAAATCAAAAAAAAGTTTTTAAAACTCATTGGGGATTTGGGGCAATACACTATTCGAGTTCCATTTCTAAATGTCTAGATGAAATTTCAAGAATTAATAAGATACAAAATTCTAATTCAGATGTTGAGACTGAATTTAAAATTAATTTTAATAATTTAATTTTAGACCTTCTTGAGACTAATAAATGGTTAAAAACATTTAATTCTGATGGAATATTGATTTTAAATTATGGGGATCTACTAGCTAATTTTCCTCAAAATAGTTTGGATAAAGAGGATTCAGTAAGAATAATGAATGATATAATTGATTTAGTTAAAAAAAATTCTTTTTCTGATGCTGAAACCATTTTTAATTTCCTTATAGAAAGATGGTCAAAAATAGAGTTTTCTAATCAAAGAAATGAAAGCAATTTAAACAATTAAAATAATTTACTTTTCATAAACTTTTTTTTCAATCCATTTTTTAGGAATCAATTTAGGAGGAATTAGTAATTTATCTTTATCTTTAACAAAATCATTCTTATATTCTAAACTCCATTTATAACTTAAAAAATATTGAGTTATCGTTAAAGCCAACTCCTTCAATTTAGTAATTTTACACCATTCATTAATTTTACTTTCCAGTGGAATAATTTTTGCTTTTGAAGGATTAAACAGGGTCCTCAAAGCGAAATTTCTTTCACGATTATCTCTGGGTTTAAGATCTTTCTTTACCTCAGAGAGCATTTTATATATATATTTATAAGTACCTACGACATGCTCATTGCTAAAAGGTAACTTTCGTTTTCTTTTTTTTGGAATATTTGCAGCTAATCCCTCTGCAAATTGCTGAATATTTAATTTATCCTCTGGGTAAGGATATTTAGACTGCAAAGTCCAAGCTATAATCTGATATCTCACAGTCGGGTGGTCTAATACACATGGCTGCTCTTTTATTGCTAATGCGAGATGCAAAGGCTTTCCAGTTAACTGGAAATCTCTAAAGTATTTACAAAAAAATAACCACGAAATAATTCCAGTTTTTCCTTCATGAACTTGTTCAATAAAACTTTTAATTTCTTTAAAGAAATGATCAGATATGATTTCTGAATCAATCCAAGGGTCATCTTTAATCTTCGGCATTATTTATTGATATTAACATGAAATTTTAAAAAAATTATATTATCCTCATTCTCATTGATATTGATTGATATGTAGTTCTATATTTATTGGCTAAAATATGCATTACAATTTTATCTATTGAATTTACTTCATGAAATAATTTTGATGCAATAACTCCAGAATAAGGAGCTAGTGATTTTTGATATATCTGTGCGAAGTTACATAGCGCCTCATCAATTAATAAAGTGTTAATATGATCCGATAGCATAATTGCACCTTTGGTGCTCTTTTTATTAGTATCTAAGAAGAAGGGATAGTATTTATTTAAGAATTTTTGAATTTTATTTTTTAATGAATTGAATTCTACTAAAAGGCTTTTATCGGTTGGCGATTTATCAGCATCTGGGCCATAATAGACAAGCTTTGATAAGGATCCAGATGATGCAGCTTCAAATATAGCTTTAAGCCAATTTTTAGCCTCAGACCATCTATCAAAGTTTTTCTTTGATGATAGTAAAGTATGAGCTGATTCAAGCTCATTTAAAACTGATTGCAATAGATTAATTACAATCTTAACAAGAGATTCTCTCTCGATGGTTAACTCATCTTTCCAGCCTTTAACATAATTTTCATCATATAAAATTCTAGGTTCCTCTTTTATTTGCTCTACTAAGTTTTCTAATAAATCAACCTCTTTAAGGATATCTGGGTAATACTTGTCTTTAAAATATTCCACGCTTACGGATATGTCATCAATATTTGAAACTTTTGTAAGTAATCTGTTTTTCATAAACTTGGCTTTACCATTGTCTTTGGATCTAAAATCTTATCAGACTTTTCCTTGGTCAATATTTGATCTTCATTTACAATTTGCCTAACAGTTTTTCCAGATGCATAAGCTTTTTTTGCTATGTCAGCAGCTTTGTTATAACCTATGATTGGTGCAAGACTAGTGC
The DNA here is from genome assembly GCA_902609885.1 of uncultured Candidatus Hydrogenedens sp. Taxonomy (GTDB): domain Bacteria; phylum Desulfobacterota_D; class UBA1144; order UBA1144; family UBA1144. The sequence goes on from CACLTT010000009.1 coordinate 6,979, forward strand.
ACATTGCAAGGCTATCGTCAATGTAATTTTCACATTTTTGTTTATCTGCTTTTATTCCCTTAATACAATCGAGTGCAAAAGCTCTAGTTGAAGTAGACAGTATCTCAATGGATTCCATGATGTTATGGGCCATGACAGGCATCATGACATTCAGCTGAAAATTACCAGATTGACCAGCAATTGTTATTGTTAAATCATTTCCTATAACTTGAGCACAAACCTGTGTCAAAGCTTCTGCTAAAACTGGATTCACTTTACCAGGCATAATAGAGGATCCGGGTTGTATAGAAGGTAATATAATTTCACCAAATCCACATCTGGGACCACTACCCAGCCATCTAACATCATTAGCGATTTTCATTAGTGATGTTGAACATGTTTTTAAAGTACCGCTTAAATTAACAATTGCATCTTTAGATGATTGCGATTCAAAATGATTCTTGGCTTCGTAAAATTTAAATCCAACTTTATTTGATATTTGTTGTGAGATTTTTTTTGCAAATTTTGGATGAGAATTAATTCCTGTGCCAACTGCAGTTCCCCCTTGGGATAATAATTTTAAGGGAGACAATGAGAGATTTATATACTCAAGTGAATTATCAATCATTTGTGAAAAACCACCAAACTCTTGTCCGAGTGTCATTGGAGTAGCGTCTTGTAGGTGAGTTCGACCAATTTTATAAATATTTTTAAATTTTTTTTCTTTGATATCGAACTCTTTTTTTAATATTTTAAGGCTTGGAATCAATCTATTTTTTGTCAGCTTATAGGTCGAGATATGCATAGCTGTTGGAATTACATCGTTACTCGATTGACACAAATTTACATGATCATTTGGGTGAATCTTTTGTTTTCCCGTATGGAACTTGTTAGCCAAAGAGGCTATAACTTCGTTGGCATTCATATTTGATGAAGTTCCTGATCCAGTTTGAAATATATCAACAACAAATTCATTATCATGCTTACCATCGATTATTTCCTGAGAAGCTTTCATGATGCTTTTTGATATAGATTGTGGTAAAAGATTTAATTCACCATTTACTTTAGCAGAACAAAACTTAATCACTCCCAACGCCTCAATGAACGGCCTCTTAAACCTTAAATCACTGATTGGAAAGTTTTCAATAGCCCTCGCCGTTTGAGCAGCATATAATGAGTTTTTAGGAACTTTCATTTGTCCCATTGAATCTGATTCTACTCTGAAATTATTTTTAGACATAAGTACTCCTGAGAAGTGATAAAATAATTTTAACTTAATTAAGTAGTTTTGATAATTTATTTTTTCAATTAAAATATAATAAAGGAGTTTATCATGAGTAATATTATAGAGACTGACGATTCCAATTTTGAATCTGAAGTACTTAAGGCTGAGATTCCTGTTCTAGTTGATTTTTGGGCACCATGGTGCGGGCCATGTAAAGCAATTGCCCCTATATTAGAGCAAATATCAGATGAACAAGGGGATAAAATAAAAATCGTCAAAGTAAATGTTGATGACAACCAAAAGTATGCTGTAGATTTTGGTATCAAAAGTATCCCTACTTTGCTTATATTTAATAAGGGTGAATTAAAAAATCAAATTATTGGAGCCATTCCGAAAGCCGATATAGAAAAACTTATCATGGATGTAATTTAATGGAAATATTTATTATGTTAAGTAGGTTAACTGACGAAGGAAGAAAAACCGTAAAAATGCGCCCCGAAAGAATAAAAGAGGTAAATATTGAGATTGAAAAGATGGGAGCTAAAGTTCTTGAACAGTATGCAGTTCTAGGTGAATATGATTTTGTTAATATTCTCGAAGCGCCAGATAATGAAACAATTTCAAGAGTCTCTATAGAACTGGGAGCTAGGGGTACGATTCAACTAATTACACTTGCTGCAATTAGCATCGACGAACTTGCAGAGACATTGCTTACATCAAGCTCTATTTATTAATTATATTACTTGCTCTTTTTTGCCAGCTCTGAGTATTTGCTTTATTCAATGCATTTGAACTAATGCTTTGATATATATCTTCATTATTTATTAATCTTAAAATTGCATTCTTATAAGATGTAATAGAATTAGGATCGACTAGAATAGAATCAATTTCATTGGTTAATATTCTATTAATTGATTTTAAATCAGATGCAACTATTGGCTTGCCAGACGCAAGGTATTCAAAAATTTTAATTGGTGATGAAAATCTTGATGCGTCAATATCACCTTTAATTGTAAAATTGTCATCATAAGGAATTATCAATATATCAGAAATAGAATATATCTTAGGAATAAATTTATGAAGAAAATGGCCAGCAAATAGAATATTTTTATTTTTATTAGTAATATCTGCTTTATGGCTTAGAATCTCTTGCTCATCTCCTCCAACTATAAGAAAAAAAATATCTTTCATTTCCTGTGATAGCTTAATAATCTTATCAATCCCCCTTCCCTTATAGATATTCCCCACATAGGTTACTACTTTTTTATTTATATCAATATTCAAATCCTTCTTTATCAAATCAACATCATAGTCGACCTTAAAAGATTTAATATCAACACCATTATGGCAGATGACATACTTATCCAGTTTTTTTAAAATTTTTTTTGTTTCTTCATAAGTACCCTCCGAATTAAATGAAATTTTTTTAATGTTCGATGATTTTTCAAATCTCTTATAGGCAAGTTTTGATATAAAATTTACTGGGGGATGATGGATATCAATAATTATATTTCGTAAAAAAAACGATCCAATATATGCAAATGTGATGTTTCTTGTAACTATAAGATCATATTCATCTTTCAATTTAAACAATGAGGCCACACCATGGATAAAATGTCTTAACCAACCTCTTTTTACGCCTAATGTCGGTACTATATTAAATATTGGTTCTACATCATAGTAATAATAAAAATCATCTATGCTCTTATTATTTATAGGAATAATTAAATGAACCTCGTGGCCATTCATTGCAAAAGCCTCTGACATTTTTGCAACATGAATGCTGCTTGCACCAGTTCCAAATAACTCTGGGCTTCCTACATAAATAATCTTCACATTAATATATTATTGATTAATTGATTAATAAACAATATTTAATTAAGATTTGATTCATGGCATCAAAACTACTTAAAGGTTTTAGAGATATATATCCTCTTGCAGATAGTTTAATTGAAGACTCTATACTATGGAGTTATATCAATAAAATAGTAAAAAAAAGATTAGAGACTTATAATTTTGAGGAAATTATTACGCCTAGCATTGAGAACATTGATACTTTCAAAAATGGAATGGGTGGTGATACAGATATAGTTTCAAAAGAAATGTATGAATTTATGCTTTTTAAAGATGGTGAAATCAAAGATAAAA
>CACLTT010000010.1 GCA_902609885.1 uncultured Candidatus Hydrogenedens sp.
TCAACTATTATTGTTCTAGGGTTAAAAAACTTTTTTACTTCTGATCCGATAGATGAAGTGGTAAGTATTAATATTATAAGAATGATTTTTTTCATGATATTTGTTAATTTTAAACTATTTTATGTATTTATTTGTATTTAATGTTAATTTTGTTTTAATAAAATTATGAGTGAATTAGTTAATAAAATCATTAGGAATGATAGAATATCCTTTGAAGATGCATTGGATATAATTCATAATTTTTCAACATTGGAAATCGGACAACTTGCAACTTTAAGAAAAAAAAATATAGACCCCTCAAATAACGTTTCGTTTGTAGTTGATACAAACCCAAATTACACAAATATATGTGATACTGAATGCTTATTTTGCGCATTTTGGAGAAAAAAAAGTAGTAAGGATTCATATTTGTTGAGTGTAGAAAAAATTATTGAAATTGTAAAAACCTCATATCATAATGGGGCTACAACTGTTTTACTCCAAGGTGGACATAATCCTGACATTGAGTTGAATTATTATGAAGAAATAATTCAAAGAGTAATAAAGGAAGTTCCTGGAATACATCTACATGCTTTCTCTGCTCCCGAAATATCGTCTATTGCGAAATATTCAAAAAAAGAGACTAAAGAAATATTAGAGAAATTTTGGGAATTGGGATTGAGAACTATTCCCGGGGGTGGAGCTGAAGTTTTAAATAATGATATTAGAAAAAAAATTAGTCCACTTAAAATTAATGCAGACGAATGGATGAAGATTACAGAAGAAGCTCACTACATTGGATTTAAAACAACTGCTACAATGATGTTTGGACATGCTGAAAGCGATAATGATATTGTTGAGCATCTTCAAAGAATTAGAAATCTTCAGGATGAAACAAAAAACTTTTTATCCTTTATACCCTGGACATTTAAGCCAGAAAATACTTTTATGGAAAATAAAATTTCTACAGAAATAGGTGGTGATAGATATTTGAGAGTACTAGGGTTGTGCAGGATTTTCTTGGATAATTTCAAATATATTCAAGGCTCATGGTTTACACAAGGTTTTAAAGTTGGTGGTGTATCTCTTCATTATGGTGCAAATGATGTTGGTGGTACGTTATTGCAAGAAAATGTCTTAAAATCCGCAAATAATCCATACAAGGCGGGGATTGATGAAATAGTTCATGTCATTGCATCGGAAGGATTTCTACCAATTCAAAGAGATACTTTTTATAATATAATTAAGAAATACTAATAAATATTTTTCTTCAAAAAATTAATTTCCAAATTATATAATTTTTTATTTTTTTGCCACTCTATTATTTTAAGATAGATCTTCTGAATTATTATCTTCTTATCCTCTTTCTTACAAAATACAAAATCCTTGCCAGATAAAATATCTTCTACTAATTTTATAAAATATAGTTGTTCAAATTGAGTGTTATTTCTATCCAAACTCCCAAAAATTAATGCACAATAAGTGTCTGCTAAAATTTCGCAATTTTTTTCAATTAATGACAGTTTTAATCCAATACACAAAACAAAACAATTTATTATAAATCTATAAATTTCGCTTGATTTGTCCGACTTAATTGCCTTTTTTACAATCTTGTCCGGTAATACTATTTTATTATCATAAAAAACTCTAGGTATATCTTCATCATAAAAAAAATCATCATTGAATTCACCTATATCAATGCATAAGATAAAGTTATCTTTAAGTTCTTTCCAGATGTTATATTTGAAATTATAAATTAAGTTTTTCATAATGATTATTGTTTGAATTAAATATACATTATATGTAAAATACATATTGATTTAAGGATGTGATAAAAATGGATTTAACTAAATTAGAGAAGCAAATTTTACATGATAATAAATCTTTAAGTTTTGATCAAGCTATTGAATTGACTGAAATAAAAAGCGAACAAGTTCTCGAGCTTACTAGTTTAGCTAGAAAGGTCACTGTGAAATATAAAGGTGATGGAGTTTTTCTAAGATCTATAATCAGTGCCAAAACTGGAGATTGTTCTGAGGATTGCTCCTTTTGCTCTCAATCTGTCCATTTTTCATCTCCTATATCAAAACACTCATTGCTTGATCCTGATGAGGTATTAGAGGCTGCAATTCAATCACAAAAAATGGGTGCTTTTGATTTTTGTATAGTCATTGCTGTTAAAGGACCAAGCAAAAGTCAGTTTCAGAAAGTATTAGAATCCATTAAACTTGTTAAAGAGAAAACAAATCTTGAAATTGGATGTTCTCTTGGAAGTTTGACCAGAGACCAAGCCTTTGCCTTAGGTAAGGCAGGTGTTTGGAGATATAATCATAATCTCGAATCATGCAGAGATTTCTTTCCCAATATTTGTACAACCCATACATATGATGAACGTTTAGATACCGCAAAACTTGTAAAAGAGGCAGGCATGGAATTATGTTGTGGCGGTATAATTGGAATGGGTGAAACAGTAGAACAAAGGATAAAATTTGCTTTTGAAATTAAAGAGCTTGACCCTCATACCGTACCCATTAATTTTTTGAACCCCAGACCCGGAACGCCACTGGGACACCTAAAGCCAATTCCAAGTATAGAAGCTGTTAAAACAATTGCAATATGGAGATTGATAATGCCCGACAAAGTATTAATGTCTGGAGGTGGAAGAGAGATAACGTTGAGAGACTTGCAATCAATGGGAGTTGTTGCTGGAGCTAATGGAATGATAATTGGAAACTATTTGACAACTGAAGGAAGACCTCCAGAGGATGATTTAAGGATGATTGAGGACTTACAAATGCCTATTAAAGATAGGTATAATAATGAAGTTTAAAAATGACGTCAAAATCAAAAATTCAAGAATATGATCTAAAATATATTTGGCATCCTTTCACTCAAATGAAAGAATATCAAGAGGAATCACCTATAGTAATTGAGGATTCTGATGGTGTTTATCTTATTGATTCTGATGGCAAAAAATATATCGATGGCGTTTCGTCATTATGGGTTAATATTCATGGACACAAATCTCAAGAAATTAATAAAGCTATAAAGCAGCAAATTGATAAAATTGCCCATTCAACTTTATTAGGTATAACAAATCCTTCGGCATCTATACTAGCAAAAAAATTGATAGATCTATCTCCAAATGGTTTACAAAAAGTTTTCTATTCGGGTGATGGGGCTAGTGCTGTTGAGGTCGGTATAAAAATGGCTTTCCAATATTGGATGTTAAAAGGAAAAAGAGATAAAAATAAATTTGTATGTTTGAAAGATGGTTATCATGGTGATACATTAGGCGCAGTATCTGTTGGAGGAATAGATATCTTTCATTCTACATTTAATCCGCTTTTATTTGAAAGTATTAAAATTAGTTCGTATGATTCAACTAGTAAAGTTTTAGATGACTTAAACAAACTATTAATAAGAGATGCCGATCAAATTGCCGCACTTATCTTAGAGCCCTATGTCCAAGCTGCAGGAGGTATGAAGGTAGCTGAGGATGGATACTTGAAAGAGATCAGAGCGCTATGTGATGAATATGATGTTTTACTTATTTTGGATGAGGTTGCTACAGGTTTTGGTAGAACAGGTAAGATGTTTGCCTGTGAGCATGATAATATAACTCCAGATATTCTAATTCTTGGAAAAGGTCTCACTGGGGGATATCTTCCACTTTCTGCTACAATAACAACTCAGAATATATTTGACGCCTTTCTTGGTGATTATGATGAGCTAAAAACTTTTTTTCATGGCCATAGTTATTCAGGAAACCCTTTGTCTTGCGCAGCTGCAATTGCAAACTTAGAAATATTTGAAAAAAATAATACACTTTTTAAGTTACAAGACAAAATTCAACTTTTTGAAAATGAGCTTCGGGAGTTTAATGGACTCAAATCAGTTTCTGAAATTAGGAATAAAGGACTTATGGCTGGAATTGACCTTATTAAAAATAAAAATACTGGTGAAAAATTTTCTTTAAAAGATAGGGTAGGTAAAAAAGTTTGCGATTCAGCTCTTAAAGAGGGCATATTATTAAGACCTCTTGGCGATACAATAGTTTTGATGCCGCCAATATCAATTAATGATTCAGAAATTAAGAAATTAACTAAAGCAACTTATAAAGCTATTAAAGATGTAACAGAGAATAATGTCTAATAAATTTCAAGAATGGATTTCTTCTGAGCTTAAAGAAATTAAAAAAAATAATTTACATAGAACTTTAACTGAAATTGATTCGTCTATGTCCCCTCAAATAATTATAAATAAAAAAAAATATATACAATTTGCTTCTAATAACTATTTAGGTTTGACAATAAACAGTAAGATTAAAAATCATTCTATAAGATCTATTAATAAATTTGGGACTGGAACAGGCGGCTCTAGACTAGTTACCGGTACATCCTCTTTGCATTGTGATTTAGAGAATGTTATTGCAAAATTTAAAAAAACTCAGGATTCAATTGTTTTCAGTTCTGGATATCTGGCAAATATAGGAACAATATCTTCAATTATGAAAAAAGATGATTTTATTTTTAGTGATGAGCTCAATCATGCCTCATTAATAGATGGCGCAAGACTTTCAAAATCAAACATAATAATTTATAAACATAATGATATGGTAGATCTAGAAAAAAAATTAAAAAAATATAAAAAAATTAATCAAAAAAAGATGGTAATCACAGATAGCATATTTAGCATGGATGGTGATATTGCTCCATTAAATCAAATTGTTAAATTGTGTAAAAAATATAATTGTATATCAATGATAGATGAAGCCCATGCCACTGGGGTCTTAGGTAAAAGTGGTAGTGGTGCATCGGAAATGTTTAATATTCAAGGAGATATCGATATATGTATGGGGACTTTGTCGAAAGCAGTAGGGTCTGTTGGAGGATATGTGGCTGGATCAAGAAAGCTAATAGATTTTCTTAAAAATAGAGCGAGAGCATTTATTTTTGATACGTCTTTGCCTGCATCAGCTTTAGCTGCAAGTATAAAATCAATAAAACTAATCCAAAATTCGGACGGCCCTAGAAAAAAATTACTTTCTAATATAAAAAATCTACATAGTTTTTTAAAGAAAAATAATTTTAATTTCATTTACAATGAAACACCAATTATTCCAATAATAATTGGTGGAGAATCTAAAACCCTAAAAGTTTCGAAAATATTAAAAGATAATGGTATTTATATCCCGGCAGTGAGGCCACCATCTGTTCCTATAGGGTCTTCGCGAATTAGAATAACTTTGATGTCTTCTCATACGTTAAAGCATATTGATAAATTAAAAAAAGTACTTAATAAAATCAAAGAAATTAAATAAGTACGCTAATAGTAAATATATTTAATAAAGGTAAAATTTTAATATTATAAATTGCGAAATGAGTAAGTTAGAAGATTTTGAAATTTTTTGGAAATTGTTAATAGGTAGGAAGGTTAATAAAAAAAAGGCTAAAGAAGTTTATCTTAAAATTAAAACAGAACTATCTCCTGAAGAGTTATCTCATAGATTTAATATATTGTATAGGAAAACAGGTGATGAAAAGTATGTTCCTCATCCAGAGAGATGGTTAAGAAACGAAAGATGGAATGATGAAATTGATGAGTATAGTAATGGAAACAAAGTTTATCGTGATAAAGATGGATTTATTATTTCCGAGAAAGAATGGAAAGAGCAAAACAATTAAGTTTTAGGATATTATTTGAAAAAGGTTATTTTTTTACTTTTAGACGGTGCAAGATTTGATATATTGGATCAACTTATAGAATCTAACTCTTTGCCCAATTTATCAAGCATTATTAAAAAAGGCTCATATAATAAAGCTGTCACAGTCTTTCCTTCCACTACTGGCCCCGCATATATACCTTTTTTAATGGGTCAGTATCCAGGGAACGTTAATATGCCAGGCATAAGATGGTTAGATAAAATAAATTTTAGCAAAAATCCTTTTTCTCCTAATGCTCATCGAAGCTATGTAGGTTATGAAAATAAGTTTTTTAATGCTGATATAAAAAAATCATTTAAGACTATTTTTAATTATTTACCTAATTCAGTTTCCATATTTAATGAAATTACTAGTGGGTTGAATATTGAGAATGATTTGACTTTAAAATCAAAAGTTTTTTATAAGCTTTTATCTCATTTTTTTGGCTCTTCTTTAATAGATAAAATAGCATTTAAAAAATTGATAAATTCATTTGATAATAATAAACAATTTTATTTTTGTTGTCTTTTTGGAATAGATTCATTATCACATATACAAGGCTCAGATACAGAAAACATAAAACAACTATATAAATTATTTGATGACAATTTAGGAAAGCTAAAAAATTTCTTAGAGGAAAAATCAATTTATGATGACACATTAATAATTATTACTAGTGATCATGGCCACACTAATACACATGAACATTTTGATCTTGTTGATTATTTAAGAAGTAAAAATAAGAGTATCTTATATTACCCTCTGACATTTAAGAAATTATATAAAAAATTTGATTCGTCCGTAATGGTTTCAGGAAATTCCATGGCACATGTTTATCTCAATAATGAATTTAACTGGTCAAAACCTTTTAGCTTTAGGCAGCATGAAGAATTGATAAATGATTTAATATCTCAAGATGCTGTAGACATAATATCTTATAAGAATTCTAAGGGGGATATAATAATTTTAAGTTCTAGAGGTAAATCGCTTGTATCAGACAAAGAATCTTCAATTTATTACCAGCCTTTAGAGGATGATCCATTTGATTATTCAATAGATGAAGGATTTTATGACAAAAATCAATTGTTCAATCTAACTTATGAAACTGATTATCCTGATGCAATTGTTCAGCTACTGCAAATCTTCAGATCAAATAGATGTGGCGACCTTGTCTTAAGTGCAAATCCTGGTTGGGATTTTAGAAAGAAATTTGAATTTCCTTTACATAAATCTTCACATGGATCTTTAAGAAGAGAGCATATGGTTGTTCCCCTAATTTTAAATAAAAAAATTAATAATGTTCCAAAAATCAGAACTGTAGATATCTTCAATACAATGTTGGAATTTTTGGAAATTAAATCACACAATGTTATTGAGGGAAAAAAATTAGATATTTATTGAATTAGGTTTAATTAAGAGCTTTTTTATATCAACATAAATATCTTCTTCTTTCTGTTTTAGAGATGCACTTAACTCTTTAACAATTCTATTAAAAGCTGTTTCAAGTATTTTTTGTTCACCAAATGAAAGCTCTTTTTTTTTGGAAATATCATTTATTTCTCTAAAAACCTCGCCTGCCATTATTATATTTCCGCTCTTTAATTTTTCTGTATAATTTCTATATCTTTTATTCCAGCTCAAATTTTCCACAGTTCTATATTTGGTTTTACCTTTTATTAATGACCATAAATTTTTTAATTCATTTTTTTTTGCAATAGGTCTTAGCCCTCTAGCTTGAACAGAACCCTCAGGAATCATTACAGTTATATCACTTTCAACAACTTGAAGTATTAAAAAATTTAATTCTTGGTCGCCAATCAATTTCTTTTCGATTGCAACTATTTTAACAAGACCATGGGATGGATATACGGCATCATCACCTACTTTATACACATTTATATTATCTCACATTGTATATTCTCATTCAATTTTAAAGACTATTTTTTTTTTGAATTGACTTAATATATTTTAATGTTTTATATTTTTGTTAATGAGTGTTGAAAAATTGTTGAAAAATTTTGAAAAAAAATTAAGTTTTGGAATAACTACTTATTCGAAAAATACCATTGTTTCATATGTTAATGATGTCAGATTATACTTAATTAAGAATGATTCTGAACATTTAAAAATTGAAGAATTATTTACAGAACATAGAATTATTAATTATTTTGAAATGTTATTAACATCCGATGTGGATAAATACAAAAAAAGTTCTGCTAAAAGGAAATTATCTTCAATATCTAAATTTATTGATTTTTTAGTAGATAAACAATTAGTACCTTCAAATTTTATCAATACTTTAGATAAAAAAATTCTACTCGGTAATAAAATCGAAACCCCAAAAGCAAATTTTATAGACCAAAAAAAGTTATATAATTTTACAAATAATCTATTAAAAGAATTAAATTCAGACCATATAAATTATTTTTCATATAGAGATGTAGTTTTAGTCTTAACTTTAATATTTACCGGGCTTAGAGTTTCAGAATTAATTAATATTAAAATTTCAAATTTTAATTCTGCAAATAATGAAATTTTGGGAATCGTAAGAAAAGGTTGGAATAAAAATAAATCCACTTCAATACCTATCGATACGAAGTACTTACAAATACCTCTTATGAATTTTGTTGAAAAAACAAAGCAAAGAAATTCAAATTTAATATGGTTGTTCATTAACAGAAAGAATGAAAAACTCACCAGGCAAAATGTTTACAAAATTGTAAAAAAATTGTCTAATAAATATTTAGGATATTCTGTAAATCCACATTTATTCAGACATAGTTTTGCTACTAGTTTAATATCAAATGGTGCAACAACAACCGAAGTTCAGAAAATGTTAGATCATAAAAATGTTGTATCTACTGAGGTTTATGAGCATGTAAATAAAATTAAAAAGAAGTATAATTTAGTTAAGGAATTGTATAAAAAAAATGGAACAAATTAAAGCAACCACTATTCTTTGTGTTAAAAAAAATAATGAGGTTTCAATTAGTGGAGACGGTCAAGTATCTTTTGGAGACTCAATTCTTAAATCCTCAGCCAAGAAAGTAAGAAAAGTTTATAAGAATCAAATCCTTGCTGGATTTGCAGGAGCAACAGCTGATGCAATAACATTATTTGATAAATTTGAAGCAAAATTAGAGGAATTTAAAGGTAACTTAAGAAGGTCATCAGTTGAATTAGCAAAGGAATGGAGGACGGATAGAGTGCTTAGGAGATTGGAGGCAATGATGATTGTTGCAGATCGAAATGAGATTTTTTTAATTTCAGGAAGTGGTGATGTCATTGAGCCAGATATACCAATATGTGCTGTAGGTTCAGGTGGTTTTTTTGCCTTTTCAGCAGCTAAAGCATTATTTAAATTTTCTGACTTGAAGGCTAGCGAAATTACTAAAGAGTCCTTAAAAATTGCATCTGAGGTGTGTATTTATACAAATGATTCTATATCAACAGAGGTGTTAAGATTGGAGGGCAATACTTAAATATGGATATTGACGAAATTCTTCTAACTCCGCGTGAAACAGTATCAGAGCTCGATAAATATATAGTTGGACAAGCAGAAGCAAAAAAAGCTGTATCTATTGCTCTTAGGAATAGATGGAGAAGACAAAAAGTTTCAACCTTGTTGAAAGATGAAATCTCTCCCAAAAATATTTTGATGATAGGCCCAACGGGAGTTGGTAAAACAGAAATCGCTAGGAGGCTTGCAAAATTATCAAATGCCCCATTTATAAAAATTGAAGCATCAAAATTTACTGAGGTTGGGTATGTTGGAAGAGATGTTGAATCTATGGTAAGAGATTTAGTAGAAATATCTGTAAAAATGGAATCTGATCAAAATAGAGTATCTTTTCAAGCAAAAGCTGAAGAATTAGGCGAAGAAAAAATTTTAGATTCACTTGTTTATAAAGAAGCTAAAGATAATGAAACAAGACAAAAATTCAGAAAAATGTTCAGAGAAGGAAAATTAGATGATCGTGAAATTGAAATATCAATTCCAATAAAATTCTCACCTATACAAGTTATGTCTAATAATCCAAATGAAGATCTAGATAATAATGTCTCTGATATGTTATCAAATTTTTTTCCAAATAAGGAAAAAAAAAGAAGGGTAAAGGTTAAAGAAGCCTATAGGATTTTTGTTGATATAGAGGCTGAAAGTCTTATAGATAAAGATGCAATAAATGAAAATGCAATAATTAGGGCAGAGCAATTGGGGATAATATTTATTGATGAAA
>CACLTT010000011.1 GCA_902609885.1 uncultured Candidatus Hydrogenedens sp.
ATAAAATATCCGACCTGAATTCTTCATTTTGAAATCTTTTAAAAGTATCTCGACCTAAAATTTTTCTTTTGTTCAAATCGTCCGATAATAATCTATATTTCTTGTATTCTTTGAGCATTTTAACAAGATCAATGTCATTTTCATTTTCAATCTCCTCTTCAACTTCATCTTGTGGTAGAAGGGACTTAGACTTAATTCTTGTTAATTCTGCTGCGATAACTATATAGTCAGCAATATTTTGAAAATTAATTTCTTTTAATAGATCAACATATTCTAAATATTGCTGTGTAACTTCGGCCAATGAAATTTCATATATATCTAAATCTTTCTCTTTGATTAATGTTAATAATAAGTCCAAGGGACCTTCAAATATATCTAGTTTTAAAGAATAAGTAGAAACATTATCTTTACTAAAATTATCCATTTAAATACAAAATAGCATCTGGAGCTAATAAATTCAAAATAAAAAAAATTGGAGTTAGTAGTATATATGGGAAACTACGGATTATAAAAATAATTAATATCACTGAAAGAATGCTATAGAAAGTGTTAGACATAGCTTGATTAAATTTATCAGCTAACTTATCAGGTAAAATACTATATATTATATTTCCTCCATCAAGTGGAGGCATTGGTAAAAGGTTAAATACTCCCAACATTATATTTAGAAATATCATCCAAGATATAAATTTCCCAATATTTAAAAAATTTCCATCATATAAAACGGTATTTGAATTTATTTCACCTAAGCCCATTAAATTAAAAAATAGAGAGAATACAAGTGCTATTATAAAGTTTGACAGCGGGCCCGCTAATGCAACGATGTATAGACTTTTCCTCCCCTTCTTTAGGCGATTAATATTGACTGGAACAGGTTTAGCCCATCCAAACTTAATTATAAAAATAGCTAATGTCCCTAATAGATCTAGGTGCTTTAATGGATTTAATGTTAATCTACCTAATCGTTTGGCAGTATCGTCACCAAGCTTATATGAAGCAAGGGCATGGCTATATTCATGAACAGTAAGCGAAAATAATACTATTGGAATTATTATAAAATATATTGGGTCAATCATTATTTTTTACACCTGTACTTAGAGGTCCAAATTTTTTTAAAATATCTTTTTTTTCTCTAAAACTTTTTAAATATCTACTTGTTACAGATATGGAAGAATGTCCTAAATGTTCTCTAATATTTATTAAGTCAACACCTTCCTCTATCAAATGGGTGGCAATCGAATGCCTGAACATATGTGGGCTAATCATTCTATATTTTTTTCTACCATTATTTCTTACTATAAAATTATTATTTGTTGAATTATTAGAATTATCATTATCTTTAAATGCATTGATACATATTTCTTTAACTCTTTTATCAACGAACTGTCTCGTAATACTATTTGAAGAATTTTTATTTTTATTTTTCCAATAATTACTTACAAAAAGAAAATCTGAGCTAATACCTTCTAAAATTCGCTCTCTATCACTTTCAATATATTTGATAAGATTTTTATATGTAGGATAGGGCTGCTGCCTACTTTTACCACCCTTTCCATGAATTAATATGTAAGGGTTAGAGTTATTAAATTTAATATCTTTCATCTGAATATTTATCAATTCTGATACTCTTAAACCACAATAATATAGACTATCGATTATACATTTTTCTCTCAGCGGATATTTAAAATCTTCAAAAAAATTATCTGAATCACAATAAAACATAATTATTTTGATTTCCTCCAGCGTTAGAGATTGAGGATCCTCTAAACTTGATGATCTTATAGTAGGAAGAGGTGAAGATACTATAATTTTTTTAAAGATTAAGTATTTAAAAAAACTAGAGAGAGTATGTAAAAATCTTTTTTTTGAAGAATCTGATCTTACCCCATTGGTCTCTTTAGTTTTTTCTCCATTCTTATTTTTCCAAACTTTTATATATGTATTAAATTCTTTAGATTCTATGAAAGACTCTATAATAGTTTGATTAATTTTAGCAAATGAATTAATTTCATTACTTAATAAAAAATCTAAAAAAATGTTCAAATCTCTTTTATATGAATCCGAAGTATTAGAAGTTGTACTAGAACTTGTGATTTTTTTATGATTAATGAAATTTTTTACAATTTCTTTCATAAATTATTATGTGCCGCTTTCCCATGAATTAAGATATGCATCTTGTTCGGATGTAAGCTTATCTATTTCAACACCCATAGATTTTAACTTAATTTGAGCAACCTTATTATCTAGTTCAATTGGTACATCATAAACATCATTGTGTAGTTTTTTATGATTTTTAACCATATGTTCTGAACATAAAGCCTGATTAGCAAAACTCATATCCATTACGCTAGATGGATGCCCCTCGGCTGCTGAAAGATTTACAAGCCTCCCATCTGATAATAAATAAATTTTCTTTTTTCCTATGCTATATTCTTCAATGTCATTTCTAATTTTTTTTCTTTTAGTTGACATTTTTTTGAGGGAATCAATATTTATTTCAACATTAAAATGGCCTGCATTTGAAACAATAACTCCATCTTTCATATTTTTAAAATGATGTTTATCAATAACATTTAAATTGCCGGTTACAGAACAAATAAAGTCAGCTATCATAAATGCTTCATTTCCTGACATCACCCTAAAGCCATCCATTTTAGCTTCTAAAGCTTTAGTTGGATCAATTTCTGTTACAATTACATTAGCCCCCAGTCCATTGGCTCTCATAGCAAGTCCTTTACCACACCATCCATAACCACAAACAACAAAGTTTTTGCCAGAAACTAGTCTATTTGTTGCCCTCATAATACTATCCATAACGCTTTGCCCAGTTCCATATCTATTATCGAACAAATGTTTAGTAAAAGCATTGTTAACGGCTATGATTGGATATTTCAAGACATTATTATTTGACATACTTTTTAACCTTATAACACCTGTGGTTGTTTCTTCAGTTCCACCAATTATATTTGCGAGATACTTTTTATGTGATTTGTGAACAACTGTTACTAAATCACAACCATCGTCCATTGTTAAATTTGGGCCAATTTTTAGTGAATCGATTATATGCTTGTAATAGCCCTTGTTATTAATCCCTTTGATTGCATAAGTTTCTATTCCATAATCTTTTGATAAATGAGCTGCAACATCATCTTGTGTGCTTAATGGATTTGATGCACAGCATGAAACTTTGGCCCCAGCATTTTTTAAAGTAATGAGAAGGTTCGCAGTTTCTGTTGTTACATGAAGACATGCAGCAATATTAATACCTTTTAATGGTTTTCTTCTAGACATAGAGCTATTGATCTCTTGAAGCACAGGCATATCTCTATAAGCCCATTCTACTCTATCTCTTCCTTGTTTATTTAATTTTGAATCCTTAATTTCTGACATATAAATCCCCCATGTTAATAATAACTATAAATTTCTAATAATCTCTGATTTATCAATTTTTTCCCAAGTAAATTCGCTTTCATTTCGGCCAAAATGCCCATATGAGGCAGTTTTTTTATAAATTGGTTTCAATAAATTTAAATTTTTAATTATGCCTTTTGGTGTACAATCAAACACCTGATTAATAGAACCTAAAATTTTATCAATTTTTTTAGAACATTCAATGTCTGAGGAGTTTATATAATATGATACAGGCTTGGGTTTGCCAATTGCATATGCTAATTGAATTTCGCAATCGTTTAGCAAACCAGAGGCAACTATATTTTTAGCTATGTATCTTGCCATATAGCACGCACTTCTATCAACTTTTGATGGGTCTTTCCCTGAAAATGCTCCGCCACCGTGTTTTGCCCAACCTCCATAAGTATCAACTATAATTTTTCTTCCAGTTAAACCAGTATCTCCATGTGGACCTCCGATAACAAAACGTCCTGTAGGATTTATAATAAATTTTGTTTTCTCATTAATAAGATTTGAAGGTACCTCTTTTTTTATTATTTCTTCAATGATTCCCTCTTTTAGGACATGTTCTTTGACATCCTCTGAATGTTGCGTAGAAATTAGAACTGTGTCCACATATTGTGCTACTTTATTTTTATACTTAATTGATACTTGAGACTTACCATCAGGACGTAAGAATTTTAAATTACCATTTTTTCTATTATCCGAAAGAGATTTTGTTAATTTATGAGATAAAAGAATAGGATAAGGCATTAAATTTTTATTTTCATTTGTTGCGTAACCGAACATTATGCCCTGATCACCAGCTCCAATAATACCATTATCAATCTGATCAACTCCTATTGATATATCATTTGACTGTTTATCAATATAAAGTTCAACACTACATGTATTACCATCAAAGCCTAATGATGGATCGTTATAACCAATTTCGATAATCGTATTTCTTATTATTTTTTCATAATCTATATTAGAATTTGTTGAAATTTCAGCAGAAATAATTACTTTATCTGTAGTAACGAGAGTTTCACATGCAACTCTACAGTTTTTATCATTCAATATAATTTCATCTAAAATAGAATCAGAGATTTGATCCGCTACTTTATCAGGATGACCTTCAGTAACTGATTCTGAAGAAAAAATAAATTCGTTGTTAATCATTCAGGTTGTATAATACTATAAAATTTTTAAATAAACTACTAATCGATTCTTAGTACGTGTTATAATCATCAATCATGAAAAATTTTATAGCAGCTTCTCTTATCGCAGCTGATTTTTGGTCTTTATCAAAAGAGTTTAAAAAGCTTGAGAGGACGCAAGTTAAATGGATTCATTATGATATCATGGATGGACATTTTGTACCTAATATATCAGTTGGATCATGTGAGTTAAATTCATTTATAAAAAAATCAAATATCGATGTTGATATCCATTTTATGGTTAAAAATCCAGATATCATTGTTCCAAATTTTATAAAAATGTTTAAAAGTAGAAAATTAAAGAATATAACAGTACATGCAGAGACTTGTAAGGATGTTAAAAAACTCTCAAAAATTACAAGAAAAAATAATATCAAATTTGGATTAGCGATTAGTCCCGAATCATCAATTAAAAAAATCATTAAAAATATCAAATATATAGACTTGGCTTTGATAATGACAGTTAAGCCTGGATTTGCGGGACAAGATATAATTAATAATTGTATCAACAAGGTAAAGAGTTTAAGTAATTTTTTTAATGAAAATAATATAAATATTCCAATACAAGTTGATGGAGGAATTAAATTAAAAAATATTTCATTACTATCTGATGTAGGAGCTAATATTTTTGTTTCTGGAACAGGAATTTTTAAAACTAATAATTATAAGGTTACAGTTGATAATATGATGAAAATCATAAATAAATAATAAGCATGGATAAAAATAAAATATTTTCCGAAATCCAGTTTTTTTCTCAGGATGAACTTTCTAAAATAAAGAATAAAAATGGATTTGAATGTTCAGAATGCAATAATAATTCTGGGTTTATATATTTGGAAGATTCTGTAAAAATATGTCCGCGTAAAAAATTAATTAATCTTTATAATTCTTCAAAAATACCCTCTCGTTTTTCAAAGTGTCGCAATACCACTCTAGATAATGGTTCTTGGGAGATAAGAGAAAGGTCAATTCAAGATGCTCTGGAATATAGTGTAAAATACATTAAAAATTTCCCAAATTTACTACCACCTTTTTTTATTGGTAGTCCAGGGTTAGGTAAAACACATTTATCAATTTCTATAATTTCTGAGCTTATATTAGGATATGGAATAAAATGTTTGTTTAAAGAATTTAGAGTTTTGATTTCAGATATTAAGGATTTATATTTAAAAAATGATTCTGAAAAAGATTATATTAATAGATTTAATGAGTACCAGGTTTTAGTAATAGATGATCTGGGTTCTACAAGGATGAGCGAATGGGAGACAGGAATACTAGATACTATTATTGCCTCAAGATATAATGCTAATCAGCATACAATTTTTAGCTCAAACCTTTCATATATAGGTAGCAAAATTCATAAACAAACAAAAGAAGATAAAATATTAGATTATAAAATCGGAGAAAGAAATATTTCAAGACTATTTGAGATGTGTAAAATAATAGAACTAAAAGGCGATGATTACCGAAAAAAGTTTTCTAAAAAGTAATTATTGTATATCCATCGTCTATAAGCTTCTTAAAACTAGGATGTCCATTAAATTCATCAATTTGGTCTATATTGCAATTTTTAGCATCTTCTGTGACTCCGAAAGCACCTGCACAGTAGCCACACACACCTGAAACTTTATCTCTTACAGAATCAAAAAGGGAATTATATTTGCCACCTTCTTCAGTAAATTTGCCAATCCATTTCGTTCCAGCACCATCAAAAATTATCTGGACTTCATCACCTGAATCTTTAAATTCTTTAGCTGTCATTAAAGCATTTACAGCTCTCCCAAAATCTCCTGGCCCTGCTATATCAGCAAGAATTATTATAGCAACTTTTTTCATATAAACCTCTTAGCTTAATTATATATAATTGTTCATTCTCTGTATAATTTCAAATAAATATATATATGCATAAAAGATATCACTATGCTAATATTAAAATATGCGAAAACTTACTACAGAATGCCCATTGGAAAGAAGTGCTGAAATTATTTCTGGAAAATGGAAAATTTGTATTTTAACCAAGTTATCAAAAAGAACATATAGATTCAAAGAAATTAAGAGAGCTATGGGTGACATAACCGTAAAAATGTTATCTCAACAACTTAAAGAATTAGTTAAAGCCAAACTGATAATTAGAAAGGATTATCAAGAAGTACCACCAAAAGTAGAGTATTACTTATCTGATAATGGTAAAACATTAATACCAATTTTAGATGAAATAGAAAAATGGGGTATTAAAAATAAAAACTTAGTGGATAATTACTTAAAAGAAATTGGCAAGATTTAGATTTTTAATTTTTTTTTATAATTTTTAAATTTTTCTCCTATGAAATATATTGACCCTGTTATAAGTAAAGAATCATTACTTTTCATTAGTATTTCTATATCTGTATTATTACCTTTGACAATTTTTTTAGATTTAAACTTTTTTATTATGTCACTGAACTTAAAAGATCTTTTATGATCTAGATCAAAAAAATATATTTTCTTAGAAAATGGTAAGAGTAAACTGATACACTGAACAGGATTTTTATCTTTCAACATTCCAACCAAAATATTAAACTTTTTATTTGGGTATAAATTTCTAATATTATCTATAAGGTTTTTTATAGAAGCTAAATTGTGAGCAACATCAACAATTCTTAATGGGTTATAACATAATATCTGAAATCTTCCTGGCCAGTTTATGTTCATTAAAGATCTAGATATATTTTTGGTTGAAATATTTTTTTCAAAATATCCGTTTAATATTTCACATGTCTTAATACTTAAAGATATATTTTTTGCTTGGTGACTTCCTATCAAATTTGTTTTATAAAAATAGTCTTTTTCAGATATAAATTTATGTTTATCATTATTAGTCAGCACTTTGAAATCTTTATTATAGATGAATATTTTATTAGTTTTTTTACTTGCATATTCTTTAATAACTTTTAATCCTCTTCCATTTGCTGACGTGATTAGAAATGATCCTTTTTTTACAATTCCGACTTTCTCTTGAGCTATTTTAGATATTGTATTACCTAAATATTCAGTATGATCTTTTGACACATTAGTTATTATTGAAATCTGGGAATCCACAATATTGGTTGCATCATATTTACCGCCAAGCCCAACTTCAAAAATATTAATATTATTTTTAGCTTTTGAAAAATAAAGAATGGATACTATAGTTAATAATTCAAAATAACTTAATTGAATATTAGCTTTTTTTTGTTTTTCAATTACGAGTCCTAATATCTTATTTAGTTGGTTATTTGATATTTTTTTATTATTAATTTGTATTCTTTCATTAATATTGAATATGTGAGGTGATGTATAAAGGCCAACATTATTTTTAGATTTATTCAGAATTTCAGATAGAGTTTTCGCAACTGATCCTTTACCGTTTGTCCCTGAGATTGCAATCTTAATTCCCATATCTTCTTTGTGGGGATTATTAAGGATTTCTAAAACTTTTTTAATATTTGACAGGGAAGGCTTGTCAGAATTTCCTAGATTTTTTAAAAATTCTATATTTTTATATTTTAGCCTGGAGGCCATGACAGTTTTCTCCCAGAAAGAAAATGGAGATGAATATGGAAAACACTCTGACCAGCATTTTCTCCATTATTCATTACTAATCTATAACCATCATTAATTTTTAATTTATTTGCTATTATCTTAGCAACCACAAATAAATGACCAACTAATTGTTCATCTTTAATTTTTATTTCAATTGGCATTTCAATTCGTTTTTTAGGAATGATCAATATATGTATTGGCGCTTGTGGATTAATATCTTTAAAGGCTATTGAAATTTTATCTTCATATATAATATCTGCTGGAAGTTCTTTCGAAATTATTTTTTCAAATATATTTTTTTTCATTATTTATTCTCTATCACTGCTAATGCCACTGCATTGTCATTTGAATGTGAAATTGAAATATGTATATTTTTAAAATTATGTTTATAAATTTTAACAAAAG
This sequence comes from uncultured Candidatus Hydrogenedens sp., assembly GCA_902609885.1. Lineage (GTDB taxonomy): Bacteria > Desulfobacterota_D > UBA1144 > UBA1144 > UBA1144. The sequence continues at coordinate 8,577 of CACLTT010000011.1, forward strand.
GTTTTCCACAATTTTTATTAAGTATTGATATTTCTTTAAATTTTAATCTTTTACCAATACCAGACCCTAAAGCTTTAGAAATTGCCTCTTTTGCTGCAAATTTACCAGCAAGAGTTGCTATAAATTTATTTTTATTTTTTCTTATCGGTACTTCTTCATAATTGAAAATTTTATTAATTAGACTATCACCATATTTTAAAAAAACTTTTTCAAATCGTTTTAATTCTATAATATCTATTCCAGTACCTATAATCATTATGTATTAATTATATCGTAAATTTTATTAGCAGAGTCAATTATTCCCTCAAAAATTGCATCTGATATAATACTATGTCCAATATTATATTCTTTAATATATTTTATTTTAGCAATTCTAGTTAAATTTTTTTTATTAAGCCCATGACCAGCCGCAACAAACATGTCTAATTCGCTCGCGTATTTCGCAGCTTTTCTTATTTTACTAAGTTCTTTTGATAAATTATTGTTTTTAGCATCGCAGTATTTTCCTGTATTTATTT